>DYOR01000190.1:2474-3910 GCA_020720385.1 Rubrivivax sp. | reverse complement strand
CTCAGGCGGACGCCGGGAGTTCGATGCGCTGGCCGCTGGCGGGGTCGAATAGGTGCATGTGCTGCGCCTCGAAGCGCAGAGGCAGGACCGCCGGGGCGCGCAGCGACGAGGCGGCATACAGGCGCGCCGCCAGGCGCACGCCGCGCTTGTCGTGGCCCAGGTGGCCGTAGGCCTGCGCGTCCGAGCCGAGCAGCTCCACGAAGTCGATGAGCGGCCGCAGCAGCGCCGCCGAGTCCTCGCAGGACTCGAGCTGTTCCGGCCGCACGCCCAGCAGCAGCTCGCGGCCGGCGAGTGCGGCCAGCGTGCGCGGCAGGCGCACGCTGGCGCCCTCGGCGGTGGTGAGGGCAGTGCCGTCGGCACTGATGCGGCCCGCAATCAGGTTCATCGGCGGCGAGCCGATGAAGCCGGCGACGAAGGTCGTGGCCGGCCGCGTGTAGACCTCCAGCGGCGCGCCGATCTGCTCGGCGCGCCCCTGGTTCATGACGAGCATGCGGTGTGCCAGGGTCATGGCCTCGACCTGGTCGTGGGTGACGTACAGGGTGGTCGTGGGCTGGCGCTGGTGCAGGGACTGCAGCTCCGCGCGCATCTGCACGCGCAGCTTGGCGTCCAGGTTGGACAAGGGCTCGTCGAAGAGGAACACCGCCGGCTGGCGCACGATGGCGCGGCCCATGGCCACGCGCTGGCGCTGGCCCCCGGAGAGCTCGCGCGGCGAGCGCCCAAGCAGCGGCGTCAGTTCCAGGGTCTCTGCGGCGCGCTGCACCAGCGTGGCGATTTCCTCCTTCGGCAGGCCGCGGATCTTCAGCCCGTAGGCCATGTTCTCGTAGACGCTCTTGTGCGGGTAGAGCGCGTAGTTCTGGAACACCATGGCGATGTCGCGGTCCTTGGGCTCGACCAGGTTGACCACCCGTCCGGCGATGGAGATCTCGCCCGCGCTGATGCTCTCCAGGCCCGCCACCATGCGCAGCAGCGTGGACTTGCCGCAGCCCGAGGGCCCGACCATGACGACGAATTCGCCGTCGGCGACCTCCATCGAGATGCCGCGGATGACCTCGTTGGTGCCGAAGGTCTTGTGTACGTCGCGAATGGACACGGCTGCCATGGAATTCTCCTGTCCGACGCGAGCGCGTCGCGTCAAGTGCCCGTGGCCTGGCGCATGAGCTCGCGCCAGCGCCGGTAGCGCCCGAGCAGCGCGGCGTCGGCACGCGGCGGGAAGATCTGCTCGTGCGCCTGGTGGTTCCACTGCGGCGGGCATCCCGCCGCGAGGTAGGCGATGCCGCGCGCGCTGGCCTCGGGGTCGTCGCGCCGGTGCACCGGCAGGGCGCTGATGCAGGCCAGGCGCTGGCACAGCCCGTCGAGCTGCGACACCCCGCCGCTGACGCGGATGCGCCGCGCGGGGGCGACGTGCGCCGCCATGTGGTCGATGTTGGCCTGCAGCA
>DYOR01000190.1:0-2374 GCA_020720385.1 Rubrivivax sp. | reverse complement strand
CCGTTGACGTTGCCTTCGACCATGTAGACGCGCCGCGCGCCGTCGTCCAGGATGATGCCGGTGAGCTGGCGCGGCACATGGCCCGGCGGCGAGCCGAGCGCGCGCTGCACGAAGGCGCTGCTGCCGATGTTGACGTAGGCCGAGTCGGCCTCGGGCCAGCCGAAGGCAAACACCGCGGCCGACTGGTCCCCGTTCACCGCCGTCAGCGGCACCGCGCGGCCGCCCGCCTCCAGCGTGCCCCAGGCATGGCAGGTGGGCACGCAGCGCGGCAGGAAGCCCGGCGGCAGGCCGAACAGGTCGAGCAGTTCGGCGTCCCAATCGAGGCTGTGCAGGTTCCACAGTTGGGTGCGCGCGGCGCATTGCGGGTCGGCCAGGAAAGGGTGCTCGTTGCACAGGCGGAAGACGAGGAAGCTCGCCATCGGCCCCCAGCACAGCGTGCGCGCGCGTTGCGCGGCGCGCACGGCCGGCAGGTGGTCCAGCGCCCAGCGCAGCTTGCTCGCGCCGTAGTGCGGCGAGAGGAACAGGCCGGTCTTGCGGTGCACCGCATCGCCATGCGCGTGCAACTGGTCGATCCAGGCATGCGCCCGTCGGTCCTGCCAGCTGAACACCGGTGACAAGGGTTGCAGCGTCTCGCGGTCCCAGCAGATGGCGCTGGAGCGCTGGCTGGACAGGCCGGCGGCGACCACCTCCCGGGCGCGCGGGCCGAGCGCCGCCAGCGCCTCGCCCGCGGCGGCGCGCACCGAGGCCACGATGGCCTCGCCATCCTGCTCCGCCCAGTCCGCCTGCGGGTGGGAGATGGTCACCGCCTTCGAGCCGCTGGCCCAGGCCTGGCCGCGGTGGTCGAAGACCAGGGCGCGGCTGGCGTGTGTCCCCTGGTCGATGGCCAGCACCAAGGGGTCCGGCGTGGCGCCGAGGGTGAGGGTCATGGCATGACGGGTGGGCCACCCGGCCGGGGTGGCCATGCCCTTCCCGTGCGGCACAGCGGCGGCAGGTGGGCCATGAACTGCGCCAGCCCGTCGTCCACCGACACCGCGTGGTTGAGGATGCCGTCGAGCGCCTGCGTCACCGGCATGTCCAGGTGCAGCTGCCGGGCCAGAGCCGCCACCGCGGCCACCGAATGGGCGCCCTCGGTGACCTCCCTGCGCTCGGCCATGATCTCGGCCAGGGCGCGCCCCTGCCCCAGCTGCACGCCCAGCGAGGTGTTGCGCGACTGCAGGCTGCTCGCGGTGAGCATCAGGTCGCCGACCCCCGACAGCCCGGTGAACGTGCCCACCTTGGCGCCCTTCACCAGCCCCAGCCGGATGGTCTCGGCCAGGCCCAGCGTGATCACCGAGGCACGTGCGTTCTCGCCCAGGTTGCGTCCCGCGGCGATGCCGCTGGCGATGGCGACCACGTTCTTCATCACCCCACCCAGGGCCGCGCCGACCACGTCGTCGCCCAACTGGATGCAGAAACGCGGGTTGGCGATGTGCCGTCCCAGCGCCTCGGCCACCGACCAGTCCGTGCACGCCAGCGTCACCCCGCAAGGCAGGTCGGCGGCGATCTCGCGCGCGAACGAGGGGCCCGAGAGGACCGCCACCACCGCCCCGGGCAGGACGGCGGCGAGCACTTCGGGCATGAGCAGGGCCGTGCCGCTTTCGATGCCCTTGGAGCAGGCCACCACCGGCGTGGCGTGGCGCAGCGAAGAGGCCATGGCGCCGGCGACGCTGCGCACATGCTGCGCCGGCACGGCCACGAGGATGAAGTCCCGCTCGCGCGTGGCCGCGGCCAGATCGCCCGTGGCGCGGATGCCCGCGAGCAGCTGCACCTGCGGGAGAAAGACCGTGTTCACACCCTGCGCGTTGATCGCCTCCACCACCTCCGGCTCGCGTGCCCAGAGCACGACATCGTGCCCCGACCTGCGGATCACGCAGGCCATCGCCGTGCCGAATGCACCACCCCCGATCACGCCCACCTTGGCCATGCCGGCATGGTCCGCCGGCGGGCGGCGGCCCGATTGACTGAAGTCAATCAACCCAGCCGTTGCCGCGGCTGCGCCCGTCGCAAGCTCGTGCAGGGCCAGCCCAGTTCCCCGAGGACGGGGGGCAGGTAACGCTCCGGCGCTGGCGGGGCCGCAGGCAAAGGCACGGGGGGGAGGCTTGGGCGTGAGCCGCGACATAATGCAGGCCATGTCCGCCAAGCCCTCATCCTCGGCAGCGCTCTTCGGTTGGCGTTGGCGCAAGCCATCCGCCTGACCGACCCCCTTGTTGCGCCCGTTCGCTCCGGAACATCAGGCGCCCCGGCCCCAACCCGCAGGTCGCGCCGGCCTCGCCAGCGACAGAAAAAGCGGGTATCAAAGCGGGTATGAAACGTGGATGTCTCGCAGAACATCCAA
>DYOR01000189.1 GCA_020720385.1 Rubrivivax sp. | reverse complement strand
CGCGCCGGCCTGAAAGCCATGTTCGGCGACGGCGAGATCGACGCCGAAGAGGTCAGGCACCACCACCCCCTGTGGTGGGAGAAGCTCGAGCGCGCCGACACGCGCCGCAGCGACGCCTGAGCCCGGGCGCGCGGGGTCGCCGCCCACGGGCGGGTCCCCACTATGGCTTCAGCGCGGTTTCAGCGCGGTGGCGGGGCCGCCGGCGTGCCGGGGTTGTAGCCGGGCGGCAGTACGAGCTTGATCATCGGGTCCTTGGGCGCGCGCTGGCGGAAGGCCGCCACTTCGCCGTGCAGGGCGCCGATCATCTGCTGCACCGCAGAGCCGAAGGATGCGGTGCGCGCCTGGCGCGAGCGCTCGGCAAAGCCGACCCAGGTGGCCTCGCCCTTCACCGTGGACGTCCCCGAGGCGTGCATGAGCATGCGCCGGCTGCGAATGTCGAACACGCCCGTCTCCACCGCGGTGAGGATGTCGTACTGGTCGCCCTCGACGAAATACGCGCCGATGCCCGTCCAGTAGAGGAAGGACCACTTGTTGGCGCCCGCGTACTGCACCTGGTCGTAGGAGACGAGGGCGACCACGTCCAGGCGCAGCAGGCGGCCGATGCGCTCCAGGTTCTCGAAGCCGCCGCCCGGCTCGAGGTAGAGCGAGGGCACGGCCTCGATCTCCTTGATGAACGGGTAGTTGGCGAAGGCCTCGCGCACCTGCCCGGCGAGCTTGAGGCGGTCGGTCTCGGAGAGGCGGAACTCGGCCTTGCCGTTGTCCGGCACGAAGGCCACGCCGATGCGCAAGGGCACGTTGATCACCGCCACCTGCTCCGGGGGCGGCGCCGGCTGCTCCTTGCCGGGGAAGAGGAAGCCGAGCATGGAGGCCACCTGGCGCTGCTTGGTGGACGTGTCGATCGAGGCGCATCCGGCCAGGCCGGCCAGTGCCAGCAGCGACGTCATGAACCCGACGAAGCCGCGGCGCGATCCATCCAGTCCGCGAGAAGCCATGGTTTCCTCCGCTCGAACAGTGCGTTGCATGGTGAACCGTGACCCTGGCAGCGCGCTCGAGCGAAGTCAATCGCCCGCCGTGGTCCGCGGGTCAAGCGGCACCCTCGCGCGCATCAGGCGGCCGCTCGGTACCCTCGCGAGCATCAGACGGCCGCTCGGTACCCTCGCGGGATGGCCGCCAGCAACCTCTTCGTGTACTCCTCGCGCGGCGCGGCGAGGATCTGCGCCGCACTCGCCTGCTCGACGACCACGCCGTCCTTCATCACCAGCACCTCGTCGCTGATGAAACGCACCACCGCCAGGTCGTGGCTGATGAAGACGTAGGCCAGGCCGAGTTCGTCCTGCAGGTCCTTGAGCAGGTTGAGCACCTGCGCCTGCACGCTCACGTCGAGCGCGCTCACCGCTTCGTCGAGCACCAGCACCTCGGGCTCGAGCGTGAGGCAGCGCGCGATGGCCACGCGCTGGCGCTGGCCGCCGCTGAATTCGTGCGGGTACTTGCCGAAGGCGCGGCCGTCCAGGCCCACCCGCTCGAGCAGGCTGCGGGCACGCTGCTCGCGCTCGGCAAGCGTCTTGCCGATGCGGTGGATGGCCATCGGCTCGACCAGCGCCTGGCCGATGGTGAAGCGCGGGTTGAGGCTGGCGTAGGGGTTCTGGAAGACGATCTGGATGCGCCGGCGCATGAGCTGGCGCTCGGCGTCGTCGAGGGTGAGCAGGTTGCGCCCGTCGAAGATGACTTCGCCACTCTCGGGGCCGCGGTGCGGCTCGTGCAGGCGCAGCAGGGCCAGCCCCATGGTCGTCTTGCCCGAACCCGATTCGCCCACCACGCCCAGCGTGTGGCCGCGCCGCAACTCGAAGTTCACGCCCTGCACGGCCTTGAATTCGCGCCGGCCGAAAAGCCCCTGGCGCAGCCAGAAGCTCTTCGCCAGCGCGCGCACCTCGAGCACCACCGGCGCGGCCGCGTCCTTGGCGCAGGCCGGCTTCGCCTCGGCCGCCGCCTGGCCGGCGGCGGTGGCCTGCGCGGCGGCGATGTGGTCGTCGATGACCATGAGCCGCGCCGGGTTGCCTTCCAGGCTCGGCCGGCAGGCGAGCAGCGCACGCGTGTAGTCGTCCTGCGGGTCGGCGAAGATGCGCGCCACCGCGCCCTGCTCGCGCACCACGCCGCCGCGCATGACGACCACCTGGTCGGCGATCTCGCCCACCAGGCCGAGGTCGTGGCTGATGAAGAGCACGCTCATGCGCCGCTCGCTCTTCAGCCGCGCCAGCAGCTCCATGATCTGGCGCTGGATGGTCACGTCCAGCGCCGTGGTGGGCTCGTCGGCGATGAGCAGCTTGGGCTCGCAGGCCAGGGCCATGGCGATCATCACGCGCTGCTGCTGGCCACCGCTCATCTCGTGCGGGTAGCTCGCCAGGCGCCGCTTCGGCTCGGGGATGCCGACCTCGGCGAACAGGGCCTCGGCACGCGCCAGCGCGGCCCGCCGGCCCAGGCCCAGGTGCTTCATCAGCGGCTCGCAGATCTGCCTGCCGACGTCGAATACCGGGTTGAGCGAACTCATGGGGTCCTGGAAGACGCAGGCGATCTCGCGCCCGCGCAGCGCCTGCAGCCGCGGCAGGCCGGCCTGCAGCAGGTCCTGGCCGTGCCACAGGATGCGCCCGCTGCGCTGGGCGTTCTCGGGCAGCAGCCCGAGCACCGACATCGCCGTCACGCTCTTGCCCGAGCCCGACTCGCCGACCAGCGCCACGGTGGTGTTCTCGGGCACGTCGAAGCTCACGCCCGTGCCGCCCGCTCCCACGGCTTGCGCCAGCACGCCGCGGCCCATGCGGAACGCGACGTGCAGATCCTGAATGGACAGCAACGCGCTCATGGCGCCCCCTCGGCGCTGCGCGCCGTCCCCCCGAGGGGGAGCGATCGCCTTGGGAGCGGCCCGGCGGCGATCATTCCAGACCTCTGAGCCGCGGGTCGAGCGCGTCGCGCAGCGCATCCGCCATCAAGGAAAACGCGGTGACGAACACCGCCATGAAGAGCGTGGCCGCGGCGAGCTGCCACCAGTGCCCGAGCAGCAGCTCGCTCTGCGACTCGGCGAGCATGGTGCCCCAGCTCACCTGGTCCACGCGCACGCCCAGCCCGAGGTAGCTGAGGATCACCTCGGCCTTGATGAAGGCCACCGCGAGCAGGCTCATGCGCACGAGCACGACGTGGCTCACGTTGGGCAGGATGTGGCGGAAGATGCGGCTGGCGCGGCTCGCCCCCATGGCTTCGGCGGCACGCACGTATTCGCGGCTGGCGTGCTTCATGAACTCGGCGCGCACCTGGCGGTACATGCCGGTCCAGCCGGTGAGCGCCAGGATGATCACCACCCCCTGCACGCCGCGCCCCACCACCGCGGCGAAGGCGAAGATGAGCAGGATGTTGGGGATCGACTGGAAGACGTTGTAGACCCACTCCAGCGCGTCGCCGACCTTGCCGCCGAAGAAGCCGCCGAAGGCCCCCAGCGCGGTGCCGATGAAGGTCGCCACCAGGGCCGCCATGACGCCGACGAAGATCGAGATCTCGCTGCCCTTCACCGCCTTGGCGAGCACGTCGCGGCCCAGGCGGTCGCCGCCGAAGGGCAGCGTGCGCGACTTCACCGTGTCGGTGGTGTGGAAGGCGCGGGCGCGCTCGGCCCACTCGGCGTAGCGCGCTGCCAGGGGGTCGATGGCGCTGAGGTCGACGTTGGGTCCCTTGGGCACCTCGATGGCGCTGCGGGTCTGCAGCGCGGCCGGGCCGACGAAGCTCGGCGGCGCGTCGGGCACGCCCACCTCGGCCTGCCAGTGCCGCGCCACCAGGCCCAGGGACGACGCGGCGATGAGCGCGAGGAACAGCGCCACCACGACGAACGAGGCCAGGCCCACGTGGTCGGCCTTGAAGCGCCGCCAGGCGGCATGCCACACGCCTTCGCTGCGCTGC
>DYOR01000044.1:13545-23360 GCA_020720385.1 Rubrivivax sp. | reverse complement strand
CTCACTGCATCGGCGAGCTGCCCTGCACGGTGCGCAGGTCCTGAGCCACACGCCCGTCGCTCAAGGCAATCACGCGCCCGGCCGAGGCAATTGTCTCCGGCCGGTGCGCGACGATCACCCTTGTGAGGGCCAGCTGGCGCACCGCCTGGTTCACCGTGCGCTCGCGCTCCACGTCGAGGGAACTCGTCGCCTCGTCCAGCAGCAGGATCTTCGGGCGCTTGTACAGCGCGCGCGCGAGCAGCACGCGCTGCTTCTGCCCCCCCGAGAGCGCCGCGCCCATGTCGCCGATGAGCGTCTGGTAGCCCATGGGCATGGCCATGATCTCCTCGTGCACGGCGGCCACGCGGGCACACTGCTCCACCCAGTCGATGTCCGCCTGGGCGCTGAAGAAACTGATGTTGTCGGCGATCGAACCCGAGAAGAGCGGTTCGTCCTGCATCACCACGCCCACGTGGTCGCGCCAGCTGCGCAAACCGATGCGCGCCAGCGGCACGCCCCCGGCGAGCACTTCGCCGGAGGTGGGCGCGTGGATGCCCAGCATGAGCTTGAGCAGGGTCGTCTTGCCGCAGCCTGAAGGCCCGACGATGGCCACCGACTCCCCAGGCTCGATCTTCAGGCTCACGCGCTGGAGCACATCGGGCTCGCCGTCGGCATAGCTGAAACTCACGTCGCGCAACTCGATGCCGGCGTGGATCTCGCGCGCTGCCGCGCGCGTGGCCTCGATCTCCGGTGCCGTGAGGACGATGTCGGCCAGCCGCTCGCCCTGCAGCCGCAACATCTTCAAGTCCACAGCCTTGTCGATGAGCCCGCTCACGCGGCCGGCGAAGGTCTCCTTGTAGGCGAAGAAGGCGAAGAGCATGCCCACGGACAGCCGGCCTTCGATGACCAGCAAGGTACCGATCCAGATCACCACCACGCGCTCCAGCCCGAAGAGCAGGCGATTGCCGACACTCGAGGCCAGTTCGAGCTTGCGCACGCCGATCTGCGCATTCATCGTGTCCACGACGAGGCTCGAAAAGCGCGACTGGCGGTCCGCCTGGGCGTTGAAGAGCTTGATCGCCTGGATGCCGCGCAGCGACTCCAGGAAATGACTCGACTGCCGCGCTTCGAAGACCAGCGCTTCTTCCGTGCATGCCGCGAGCGGCCGGTACATCACCCAGCGCAGCAGCCCGTAACCCGCCACCGCGGCCAGCGCCACCAGGCTCAGGGTGACGCTGTACAGGGCCATCATGGCCAGCGTCAGCAGCACCAGGGTGCCGTCGAGGACGGCCTCGATGAAGCTCGTCGTCAGCGTGCGCTGGATCTGCTGCACCGAGCCGAAGCGCGACCAGATGTCGCCCGCATGCCGCTTCTCGAACCACTCCACCGGCAAGCGCAGCAAGTGAGCAAACACATTCACCAACCACTGCAGATTCAGGGTCGCCGAAAGCACGAGCACGGCCCACGAGCGCGCTGCCGCAGTGGCCGCCTGGATGAACACCAGCATGCCGAACCCGACCCCCAGGGTGAGCAGCAGGTCGCGGTCGGCGCTCACCAGCGCCCCGTCCACGGCCCACTGCATGAAGAAGGGGCTGAGCAGGACGAAGGCCTCGAGCGCCAGCGCCAGGGCAAAGATCTGCGCCAGCGAACGCTTGAGGCCGCTCACCGGCCCGAGCAGCTGGCGCAGCGACACCTGGCGCCTCTCCTGCGCCGGCATGAAGCCGGGCGCGGGCTGCAACTCCAGCGCCACGCCGGTGAAGTGGCGCGAGAGCTCGTCGAGCGAAACACGCCGCGCCCCGCGCGCCGGATCGTGGATCAGAGCCTGGCCGCCGTGCAGCGAGACGAGGACGACGAAGTGGTTCAAGTCCCAGTGCAGGATGCAGGGCAGCTGCAGCTGGGGCAGCTCTTCGAGTTCGGCGCGCAGGGCGCGCGAGTTGAGGCTCAGCGCATCGGCCATGCGCACCAGATCGGCCAGCGTCACCCCTTTCAGCGAGAGCGAGAAGCGCTGGCGCAGCGTGGGCAGGTCCGTATCCAGGCCATGCGCGCCGGCCACCATGGCCAGGCAGGCCAACCCGCACTCGGCGGCCTCGGTCTGCAGGACGATGGGCACGTGCTGGCGCGCCAGGCCCAGACGCAGATCCTTCCAGGCGCTCATCAGAGGCGACTCCCCAGCCCCAACAGCGGTTCGAAGAGCCACTCCACGAGCCGCCGCCGCTCGAGCAGCACATCGGCCTGCATGCGCATGCCCGCGGTCAGCGGCAGCGGCGCCGTCGGTGCGTCCAGCGCCACGGTGATGCGAAACATCGGCTCGGCAGCAGGCACGGCCGGCAGCGCCAGCGCCGCCAGCTCGTTGGCCGCCAGGGGTGAACGCGAAACACGCGTCACATGCCCCGGCTGCAGGCCGAATTTCTGGTACGGGAAGGCCTCGAAACGCAACCTCACCTCCTGGCCCGGTTGGACGAAGCCCACGGCACTCGAAGGCGCATAGAGCTGGGCCTGCAGCGTGGCACCTTCGGGCATCAAGGTGGCCAGCGCCGAGGACGGCGCCACGCTCTGCCCGGGTTCGGCCAGCACGTTGCTCACCGTGCCCGCCTGCGGCGCGCGCACCACGAGGCGCTGCTCGGCGTCCTGCTCGGCGGCGTCGCGCTTGGCCTGGGACAGGTCGCGCTCCAGGCCGCCGACCGCGGCGCTTGCCAGCAGGGGCAGCGCGCGGCGCTCGCCTTCGAGCTCGGCACGATCGCGGGCCAGTGCGGCCTTCTGCCGCGCCAGCCCCTGCATCGCGGCGCGCAATCCAAGCACCTCTTCGGCCTTGGTCTGGGTCTGCGCCGCCGAGATGAACTGATCCGCCTGCAGCGCCTGCAAGCGCGCCAGTGCCTGCTCCGCCAGCGCCAGCCGCTGGCCCTGCAACGCCGCTTCGGCATCGATCTGCGTCGCCTCGGCCTGCAGCGCCTGCAAGCGCTGGTCGAGGGCGGACATGCGCGCGCTGGCCAGCGCCTGCTGCGCCTGTGCCGCCTCGCCCAGGCTGCGTCGGCGCTCATCCAGGCTTTGGCGCACCTGGGTCTGGGCCTCGCCCGCCCACAGCGGGCGGGCGATCGCCAGGACGAAGATCACGTCGCCGGCAGCCACCGTCTGGCCCTCGACCACGCGGCGCTCGAGCACCGTGCCCGCGGCCGACGGCAGCAGCCGGATCAGCCCGCGGTCCGGCGCAAGCACGCCACTCACCGTGGCCTTGCGCGTGTAATGCGCGAGCGAGAGAAAGCCGCCCACCGCCAGGGCCGTGCACAGCACGCCGGCAGTCACCCAGCTCAACGCCAGGGGCCGCACCAGCTTGACCCCGCCCAGCCATTGCTGGCGCTGGGCCGCTATGGCCTCGGGCCGGAAAAGCGTGCGGGATTCAGCCATGGGCAAGCGCCAAGGGCTGGCGCTGACCGGTGTGCCCACGCGCCCTACTCAGGGGCCGGGCTCGCCGCAGGCAGGCGCCCCGCTTTAAATCCCAGGCTACAGCCCCCCGATGCGCGGCAGCAGCAGGCTGTCCTCGGGCACCAACAAGCCACCAATGCGCGGCAGGCCGCCGCTGACTTGCTTGAGGCTGGAGGCCTCGAGGCGCTGGGGCTGGGGCTGGGAGACCGGGGTACGGTTCGCCGGGGTCGAAAGGCGGGCAAGGGCAGATTGCAGGAGCTTCATGGCGCGGTTCCATCCAGAAAAGCGTGCGAATTTGCACGGTTCGCCATGATTGGATCAGCCGCCGGCTGTGCTGGTAACTGTCAGTTCTTACAGGGTGCGCGCTGCAACTCGCGCGCACCGAAGCGCAGCACACCATTCTCAATCGATCAAACCGAGTCGCAGCGCCTTGAGCACCGCCTGGTGCTTGTTCGCGCAGCCCAGCTTGCGCATCGCGTTGCACACGTGCAGCACGGCCGTGCGCTCGCTGATGCTGAGGACCGCCCCCACCTCCCAGGCGGTCTTGCCGTCCATCGTCCAGCGCAACACTTCGAGTTCGCGCGGGGTAAGCGAAGGCCGTTCCGGCTGTTGCGCCAGAGGCAGGAGCAGCCGCATCGCGCTGTCCTGGGCGTGCACGGCAAAGAGTTGCAAGTCCGCCACGATGCGCTGCAACTCGTTCGGGTCGGCCGGCAGCGGCTGGTCGCGGTCCACGCCGAGCAGGAAATGCTTGCCCTCGGGCAGGTGCAGCGCCATGGCGATTCCCGTGCGGTAGCCGTAGCTCGCCTGTTGCTCCCACAGGTCACCGGCGCCGTGCTCAACATAGGTCTCCTGGTCCCAGATGATGGGCATCGTCTGGCGCTTGCAGTGCTGCAACACAGGGTCACGCCGGCCGCTGAGCGCGTCGCTGTAAGGCTCGACGTAATTGGAGGGAGTGTTGTCGACAGCAATCACCTCACTGCGCCCGAGGCCGTGCTCGATCATCGCGACGACGGACACCGTCGCGAAACCCAGTCCCTGAGTGAAGCGCACCACTTCCTCGCGGAATTCTTCGCGATTGCGCGCCTCGAGCACCGACGTGTATCCCACCGGGAGCATCGCTCTCCTCGTCAATCCCTAGCTCGGGGCCGCGGGCCCTGAAAGGGTTTACAGCTTTCCTACATCGCCCGCATGACGAAAGATACGGCCATGCAACACACCGCCACCCCCGTCATCGAGTCTCATGTGCACGCCACGACGGCGTGGTCGCTTCGTGCATGGCCACCGTTATTGTGGCAGGCCAGCGAGCCCGCGAATGCCCGCTTTTACCACCTCGGCACGCGCGTCATGATGTCGGCCGACGTTCCCGGGGCGGCCGCGGGCCAGACGGTATGGGCCGCCAGCGCGGCCGAGGGCGAGGCGGGCATGGCCTGGGACTGGGTGATGATCGCCCGCGGCGTGGTCGCCATCGCCGACCCGATGTCCCTGGTGACCAACGTGCGCCTGCTCGGTCCCCATGGCGACGTGCTCACCGCGCAGGAGTCGGCGCGCTTCCTCAACGAGTTGGTCCACGCCCTGCCCTGGCAGCGCGAGGTGCAGCGTGCGCTCACCGCGCGCCCCAACTGAGGCTTGCGCTCACTTCAGTACCGCTCGGCCGATCCGAAGGTACTGAGCGCCCCCGCGGGGGGCAGCGAGCCTTGGCGAGCGTGGGGGCTTCACTTCAGCGCTGCGCTGCGCAGCGTGCGCGCCACGAAGGCCATGGCGGCCAGCGCCAGAAACACGCACACGAGCACCGAAGGCGCCACCGCGGACACCGACAAGGCTTCGCCCTTGAGCACGCGGCCCATCAACGTGGTCTGCGCCAGCGCCGGCACCCACAGGTGCCAGGGCTCGGTGCCTTCCTGGTTGAAGAGCGTGATCATCGGCAACAGCGAGAACGCCAGGACGACGACGGTGGCGTTGGCCTGCGCCTCCTTGAAGCTCTTGCAGCGGATGGCAATGGCCATGAGCAGCGCCGCCAGCGCGCCCGCCAGGGGCAGCAGCAGGGCGATGAAGGCCAGGGCCTCCTGGATGCCGAAGCGGAACATCGCCGCCAGGGCCTCGCTGCGCAGCAGCCATTGGCCGGGCAGGAAGCTCAGGCACGAGAGCACGGCGATGAGCATGCCCACGCTGGCCACGGCGCCCCATTTGCCGAGCACCAGCGCGGCACGCGGCGCCGGGTTGCCGAGCAGGGGTTCGAGCGAGCCGCGTTCGCGTTCGCCGGCCGTCGTGTCCAGGGCCGCGTTGAGCGCGCCGTAGAGCACCGCCATCATGACGAAGAATGGCACCATCGTGCCCAGTTGGGCCGCGCGCGTGGCCGGGTCGGCGAGGTCGCGCTCCTCGATGCGCACGGCCTGCAATGCGCCGGGCGCCACGCCGCGCAGCGCCACCCGCAGCACCGCCTGTTCCTGGTTGAAGCCGCGCAGCAGCCGCTGCACGCCGCCGACGCCGGTTTGCGCACGCTGGTTGGCGGCGCTCGAGACCAGTTCCACCACGGGCGCCTCGCCGCGCGCCATCAGCGCCTCGAAGTCCGGGGGCACGACGAGCACCGGGTCGCCGAGCTTGCTCTCCTCGAGCTGGCGCTCGTAGTCGGCTGGGGCGGCACGCACCGTGTAGGTCTGGCGCTCGAGGAAGTTGCGCAGCGTCGGCGCATGCTCCATGCCCTGCGCGACGACGACCCGGGCCTCGGCCCGCTTCTCGATGCCGGCGACGAGTTGCGACACCAGCACCAGCACCAGCGGCCCCACGGCCACCGAGCTGAGCAGCACCATGAACAGCGTGCGCCGGTCGCGCATGGCGTCGACCAGTTCCTTCAGGTAGACCGTCCAGGCCGCGGCGATCATGCTGCTGCCCAGGGGTCGCGTTCGCTGTCGTCGAAGGCGAGCTTCACGAAGGTCTCCTCGAAATCGCTCTCGCCGCAAGTGGCGTTGAGCTCGGCCACGCTGCCCTGGGCCACGCTGCGGCCGTGCGCGACCACGACGACGCGGTCGCACAGGCGCTCCACCTCCTGCATGATGTGCGTCGAAAAGACGATGCACTTGCCCTGCTCGTCGCGCAGCCGGCGCAAGGCCTCGCGCAGCGCGCGCGTGGCGAGCACGTCCAGCCCGTTGGTGGGCTCGTCGAGGACGATGTTGGGCGGGTCGTGCACCAGCGCACGCGCGAGCGCCGTCTTCATGCGCTCGCCCTGGCTGAAGCCCTCGGTGCGACGGTCGAGCAGCGTGTGCATGTCCAGGGTCTGCGCCAGGGCCTCGGCGCGCCGGCTGGCGTCGGCCGTGTCCAGCCCGTGCAGGCGGCCGTAGTAGACGATGTTCTCGCGCGCCGTCAGCCGCGGGTACAGGCCGCGGGCATCGCTGAGCACGCCCATGCGCGCCAGCGCCGCCGTGGGCTGGCGCGCCACCTCGAGGCCATCGACGAGCACGCGGCCGGCATCCGGGTCGAGCAGGCCCGAGGCGATGCGCAGCGTGGTCGTCTTGCCCGCCCCGTTGGGCCCCAGCAGTCCGGTGATGCAGCCGTCGGCTGCGGTGAAGTCCACCCCCTGCACGGCGTGCACCGTGCGCGCCTTGCGCCCGCGGCCTTGCGTGAAGTGCTTGGAGAGCCGTTCGAAGCGAATCATGGCGCCCCCTGCGCCGTCACCGGGATGAAGGCCGACGGCCGGGGGATGGCAAGCGCGCAGCCGGCGTCGACCTTCAAGGCCTCCCCGTCGCTGTCGGCGTCGATGAAGCGGAAGAGCACGTCGCGCATGCAGCCGATGGCCATCACGCCGTGCCCGGCTTGCGCCACCACCACGTGCCGCGCCTTGGGCCCGAGCGCCTTGGCCACGCGCTCGCCGTGGCGCGGCGGGGTCACCGGGTCGGCGCCGCCGGAGAGCACCAGCGTCGCCGCCGCGGTCGGCGGCACGCTGTAGAAGGCCGCCGGCACCGGGCCGCGCGGCCAGCCGGCGCAGATCTGGCGGTAATGCTCGGCAAAGACGGTGCCGAAGTCGGCCCCCGGCGCGTCGGCGGCCTGCGCCAGGCGCGGGCCGTCCTCGGCACACACGACCGAGAAGTGCATGCCCTCGAACATCTTGCCGGGGCTGCCGGCGCTCATCGCCGCGGCCAGCCCGACCAGCGGCTCGAAGCGCCCGCGCGCGGCCTCGCTCAGCGCCAGCGGCAGCCCGGCAGCGAGCGCCGGCACGTACAGCGGCACGCGCGCCAGACTCAGGGCGAAGTCGCGCGTGAGGGTGAGCCGCTCCAGCGTGCCGGTGACCGGGTGGGCGACGCTCACTTCGCGCGGCAGGCCGGCGAGCAGCGCGTGCCAGTCGGCGCGCAGCGTGGGGTAGCGCGCCTGGCAGGGGCCGGCGGCCGCGCACGCCGCGAGCACGGCGTCCATGGCCGCCTGGTTGTCGGTGGAGAACGCCGCCGGCATGACCATGTCGGGCGGCGCCACCCCGTCGATGACCGCACGGCGCACGGCGCGGGGAAACTGCCGCATGTACTCCAGCGCCGCGCGCGTGCCGTAGGAGCCGCCCACGAGATTCACCTGCTCGGCACCGAGGGCGCGGCGCACGGCGTCGGCGTCCTGCATCGCCACCCAGGTGGTGTAGTGGCGCAGGTCGCCGTGGGGCAAGGCCGCGAGCCGGGCACGGCACTGCCCCAGGCGGGCGAGCGTGCGCGCCGCGTCGGCGCCCTCGGCCAGCGGCCGCGCGGGCTGCTCGTCCTCGCAGGCCAGGGGCGCGCTGCGCCCGCTGCCGCGCTGGTCGATGAGCACGATGTCGCGCCGGTTGCCCAGGCGCGCAAAGAGCGCGCCCATCGCACCGGCCAGGTCGATGGCGCTTTGCCCGGGCCCACCGGCGAAGAAGAACACCGGGTCGGGTTTGCGGTTGCGCGCCAGCGCCGGCAGCACTGCGTAATGCACCTCGATCTGCACGCCCTGCGGCTGCGCCGGGTCGAGCGCCCGGCGCACCTGGCCGCACCAGGCGTCATGCGCGACGCCGCCGAGGCGGCAAGGCGCCAGCCCTTGCCGCTGCTCTGCCGCCAGGGCCGGCGCGGCAGCAGCGCCGAAGGCGGCCAGCGCGACCACCGCCCACGCGGCGCTGCCGCGCATCAGCCGAGCAGGCGGCGCAGCTCGCCGCTGGCGATAAGCCGGGCCAGGTCGCTGGCGCCGCCCACCAGGGAGCCCTTGACGAAGACCAGCGGCAGGGTCGGCCAGCCGGTCCACATCTTCAGCACGTTGCGCCGGCGCCATTGGCTCAGGTAGCTGCCGTATTCCAGGTACTGGCAGGGCACGCCGGCGGCGGCCAGCGCGCGGCGCGCCTTGCGCACAAAGGGGTTGCCCGCCATCCCTACGACCACCACGTCGTGCTGCGCCACCGCCTGGCGCACCTCCTCCAGCGTGCCCTGGTGCAGCGTGGCGACACGCTCGCGGATGGCCGGGTGGAGGTGGGTTTCGTCGAGTATCGGGCGCGGCATGGTCGGTCCTTCCAGGAGGCGAATCTAGACCAGAAATCGACGCGGGTGCGGCGGGCTTCAGGCTTCGAGGTGCGCCGCCTTGAGCAGCTCCTGCGTGTAGGCCTGGCGCGGCGCCTCGAACAAGGCCTGCGCCTCGCCCTCCTCGACGACGTCGCCCCCCTGCATCACCATCACCCGGTGCGACATGGCGCGCACCAGCGCCAGATCGTGGCTGATGAAGATGTAGCTCATGGCGTAGCGCCGCTGCAAGTCGGCGAGCAGCGCCAGCACCTGCTGCTGCACCGAGACATCCAGCGCCGAGGTCGGCTCGTCGAGCACCAGCACCTCCGGGCGCAGCACCACGGCACGCGCGATGGCGATGCGCTGGCGCTGGCCGCCGCTGAACTCGTGCGGGTAGCGCTGCAGCACGCCGGCCACGCCGCTGCGCTCGGACAGGCCGACCTCGTCGAGCATCTGCAGCACCAGCTGTTCGCGCTCGGCCTTGCCGAGCTCGGGCCGGTGCAGGGCGAGGCCCTCGCCGACGATCTGGCCGATGGTCATGCGCGGCGAGAGTGAGGCAAATGGGTCCTGGAACACCACCTGCATGCGCCGGCGCATGCCGCGCAGCTGAGTCCGGCCGGCGTTGTCGATGCGCTCGCCGCCCAGGCTCACGCGGCCGGCGCTGATCGGCTGCAGCGCGAGCAACGCCATGCCCAGCGTCGTCTTGCCCGAACCCGACTCGCCGACGATGCCCAGGGTCTCGCCGCGGCGCAAGCGCAGCGTGGCGCCCTTCACCGCCTGGAACTGGCGCTTGCGCAACCAGCCCTCGCTGAAATCGAAGCTCACGCCCACGCCCTCGGCCTGCACGAGCACCGGGGCGTCGTCGGGCACGGCCTGCACCACGCGCTGCGGCCGGCTGGCGAGCAGCTTGCGCGTGTAGGCGTGCTGCGGCCG
>DYOR01000044.1:11112-13445 GCA_020720385.1 Rubrivivax sp. | reverse complement strand
ACGTCATCGACCACCGTGCTGGCGCCGAAGCGCACGCTGAGGTGTTGCACGTCCAGCAGCGTGGTCATTTCACGATTTCCGGGTGTCGAAGGCGTCGCGCAGCGCGTCGCCGATGGAGGTCAGCAGCAGCATCGTCGTCACCAGCAACAGGAAGGTGGCGAGGATGATCCACCAGGCGTCGAGGTTCTCCTTGCCCAGCTTGAGCAGCTCGCCCAGCGAAGGCACGCTGGAGGGCACGCCCAGGCCCAGGAAGTCGAGCGAGGTCAGCGCCAGGATGGCCGTGCCCATGCGAAAGGGCAGGAAGGTGATGACCGGCGTGAGCGAGTTGGGCAGCACGTGGCGCCAGATGATCTGGCGGTTGGACAGCCCCAGCGCGCGCGCCGCCTTCACGAACTCGAGCCCGCGGTTGCGCAGGAACTCGGCGCGCACGTAGTCCGAGAGCCCGATCCAGCCAAAGAGCGAAAGCAGCAGCAGCAGCAAGAGCAGCGAGGGCTCGAAGATGGAGGCGAAGATGATGAGCAGGTACAGCTCGGGCAGCGCGCCCCAGATCTCCACCAGACGCTGCAGCGCCAGGTCCACGCGGCCACCGAAATACCCCTGCAAGGCGCCGGCGGCGATGCCGATGGCGGTGCCCACCAGCGTCAGCGCCAGCGCGAACCACACGCTGACGCGAAAACCGTAGAGCAGCCGCGCCACGAGGTCGCGCCCCTTGGGGTCGGTGCCCAGCCAGTTGCGCGCGTCGGGGGCCGCCGGCGGCAGGCGCTTGTCGAAGTAGTCGATCGAGCTGGCCGAATGCGCGTTGAGCGTGAACAGCGCCCAGTTGCCGGGCCTGGCCAGCAGTTCGGTGATGAAGGGGTCTTTCCAGTCGGTGCCGGTTTCGAAGTCACCGCCCAGCGCCTTTTCGCTTGGGTTGCTGAACATCGGCGCCACCCACTGGCCGTTGATGCGGGCCACGATGGGGCGGTCGTTGCTCAGCAGTTCGGCCCCCGTGGCCAGCGCCAGCAGCACGCCAAAGATCCACAGCGAGACATAGCCCAGCCGGTTGCGCTTGAAGCGTGCCCAGGCGCGCTGGTTGGGCGACAGCGGCCGTACAGCGGGCGCGCCAGCCGCATCGTCGGAGCCGGAAAGCGGTGAAGGGAGTACGGCGCTCATTTCGCGGGCCCCTTCACTTGCCTACGCTGCCGAACTGCACGCGCGGGTCCACCACCGTGTAGAGCAGGTCGGACACCAGCTTGACCACCAGCGCGATGAGCGTGAAGAGGTACAGCGACCCCAGCACCACCGGGTAGTCGCGCCGCACCACGCTCTCGTACGAAAGCAGGCCCAGCCCGTCCAGCGAGAACAGGGTCTCGATGAGCACGGCGCCGGTGAAGAACGCGCCGATGAAGGCGGCCGGGAAGCCGGTGACGAGCGGGATCATGGCGTTGCGGAAGATGTGTTTGTAAAGCACGCGCTGCTGGCTCAGGCCCTTGGCGCGCGCCACCAGCACGTACTGCTTGCGGATTTCTTCGATGAAGGTGTTCTTGGTCAGCAGCGTCACCACGGCGAAGCTGTGGATCACCAGGCAGATGAGCGGCAGCGTGAGGTGCCAGAGGTAGTCTTTCACCTTGCCCCAGTTCGACAGCTCGTCCCAGTTGTCGGAGGTGAGGCCGCGCAACGGGAACCAGTCATAGAAGGTGCCGCCGGCAAACAGCACGATCAGCAGCACGCCCAGCACGAAACCGGGGATGGCGTAGCCCAGCAGCACCGCCAGCGTGGTCAGGGCATCGAAGCGCGAGCCTTCGCGCACCGCCTTGGCCACCCCCAGCGGCACGCTGATGAGGTAGCTGATGAAGAAGGTCCACAGCCCCAGCGAGACGGAGACCGGCAGCTTCTCCTTGATGAGTTCCCACACGCCCTTGTTCTGCAGGAAGCTCTTGCCCAGGTCGAAGCGCGCGAACTCACCCAGCATGGTGAAGTAGCGCTCGTGCGCGGGCTTGTCGAAGCCGTACTGCTTCATCAACTCTTCGCGCTGCTTCTTGTCCAGGTCGCGCCCGGCCTTGTAGCCGCCGGCCTCGCCCCCGGCACCGGCGCGCGCCTCGGACATGATCTGTTCCACCGGCCCGCCGGGCACGAACTGCATCACCACGAAGGTGAGGGTCAACGCGCCCAGCAGCGTGGGCAGCATCAGCGCCAGGCGCTTGAGGATGTAGGAAAGCATGCGGTTTCTACGCCTTCGCGGCTTGCATGGGCAGCGACTTGTCCCACCAGGTCCACAGCGGCCAGGGGCCGTGCTCGATGAAGCCGCCGATGAGGGTGTCGGCGCGGAAGTAGTGCGCCAGGGTGGCTGGCTT
>DYOR01000044.1:0-11012 GCA_020720385.1 Rubrivivax sp. | reverse complement strand
CTGGCCGTTGCGCGTGGCCAGGCTGGCCTTGACGATGCGGCCGTCGTCCCACTTCACGCCCGCGTGCTGGCGCACCCAGGCGCGCGAGCCGTACTCCTTGAAGAGGTCGAACTCGCCCGCCTTGAAGGCCTCGCGCGCCACGGCGTTGTCGCTGTACATGCGATAGACCACGCGCTCGAAGTTGAAGTGCCCGCGCCGCACCGCAAGCTGGTCGCCCCAGTAGGCAGGGTTGCGCTTGAACTCGATGCGCCGCGGCATGTCGATCTTGTCGATGAGGTAGGGGCCGCTGGTGATCGGGTGCTCGGTGACGATGGCGTCGAAAGCCTTGCCGGCGCCCCACTGGCGCGAGAACACCGGCATGGTGCCGGCCACGAACATGAGCTCGCGGTTTTTCTCGCGCATCTCGAAGCGCACTGTGCGTTCGCTCAGCGCCACCACGCGCGCCACCCCGGCCAGCTGCGTCTGCACAGCCGGCGACGCGGCTTTGCCAGCGAGCAGGGTGAAGCTGTGCACCACGTCGGCGGCCAGCACCGGGCTGCCGTCCCAGAAGCGGGCCTGCGGGTGCAGCCTGAAGCTGATGGCGCTGAAGTCGTGCTCGACCTGCATCTCCTGCGCCAGCAGCCCGTACATGGCCATGGGCTCGTCCTGCCCCAGGTGGGCCAGCGACTCGACCATCCAGATCAGCACGCCGGCGGGCGCGATGCCGCGCGTCGTCCAGGGGTTGTACTTGTCGAAGCTGCTGCGGCGGTCAGGGTTGCGCAGCTTGAGCGTGCCGCCGCGCGGGGCGTTCGGGTTGACGTA
This sequence comes from Rubrivivax sp., assembly GCA_020720385.1. GTDB lineage: Bacteria > Pseudomonadota > Gammaproteobacteria > Burkholderiales > Burkholderiaceae_C > Rubrivivax. The sequence continues at coordinate 10,211 of DYOR01000044.1, read as the reverse complement.
GTCGAAGTGCGTGAAGCCGGCGCCGTACTTGGGCGCGCCGTAGGCGGCGAAGGCGTGCACCCAGCGGCCGGTGAAGACCTCGGCCGCCGCGGTCGGCGCGGCCACGGCAGCCCCCAGCGCCGGCAGCGCGCCGGCCAGCGGCGTGCCCAGCAGCATCAGGGCCAGGCGGCGGCGCGCCTGGTCCACCGTCTCGCCTGCGGTCATGCCTTGCTCGACGCCGGCTTGAGCAAGGCCAGGCAGGTGGCGCGCTGGACGTCGGCGCTGTCCAGCCTGGCGCAGACGCGGCCCAGGTGCAGCTGCAGCCGCTTGAGCGTCGCCGCCTGCTTGCCGTCGGCATTCCAGCTCTCGAGCTTGCTGCTCACGCGGCGCAACGAGCGCGCGCTGCGACCCTCGAACGCCGCGCTGTCCTTGGCCGCCTCGTCGATCAGCCGCGCGGCGGTCTTCTCGATGCGCGAGCGGTCCTGCGGCGCCAGCTCGACCAGCGCCGAGAGGTAGCTCGCGCCCCACTGCAGCCTGGTGGCCGGCCCCTCGCTCTTGTCGAAGGCCTGGGCGTACCAGCGCAGCGCTTCTTCCTTGCGGCCCAGCTTGCCCGCATTGCGGCCGAGCTGAGTCATCAGGTAGTAGGGCGCATGGCTGCGCGCGAGGTTGGCCTTGAGCAAGGCATCGCTCTCGCCCCACAGGCCGGCCAGGCCCAGGGCGTGGCCGGCCGCGGTGATCACGGCCATGCGCTCGTAGCCGTCGGTGATCTCGCGGTCGGCGCGCGCGACCTGCTCGCGCAAATGCTCGAGCAGGGGCCCGGGCAGCGTCAGGTGCACGGTGTCCTTGGGCAGGTCGAGCCGGGCCAGGCGGAGGCGCGAAATCAGCGCCTCCATGCGGTCGCCGCGCGACAGCGTGGTGTCGGCCTGCAGCCGCTCGAGCGCGGCGTCGAACGCGGCGCTGATGGCGCTGACGGCGCCGCGGCCCGCGCCAGCGTCCGGCTCGAGCGCCTTGACGATCTCGGCGGCCCCGTTGGCCAGCACGTCCATGTGCGTGCGCGACTGGGCCGGGTCGGCGAGCACGCGCAGCACGCGCTCGCGCAACGCGGCATCGGGCTTCACCCCCTGGCCGTCGTCGCTGGCGGCGAGCGACTTGAGCCACAGGCGCGTCGTCGTCTCGGGGTCCGCCGCGGGGCTGGCCACGGCCAGCTGCACCAGCGTGCCGGGCAGGTCCGTGCGCGAGACGAGCTGTTGCTCGTCGGTCTCCCACGAGTAGAAGGCGAGCATGCGCCACTCGTTGGCCGCCAGCGCCCTGCCCGCGAGGGCGTCGGCGAGCACCGCCTTCACCGGCCGACCGCCGGCCAGCCCGAACTGCAGCACGGCCAGCGCCTGGGGCGCGTCCACTTCGCCCGGCAGGCGCGTGATCTCGCTGCCGTCGGCGTTGAAGAGCACCAGGGTGGGGTAGCCGCTGACCTTGAAGCGGCTGCCGAGCTTCTGCGCCCCGGGCCGGTCACCGTCGACGTGGACCGAGACGAACGAGCGCGCCAGGGCGGCGAAGTCCTGCCGGTTGAAGAGCGTCGCCTTGAGCTGGTTGCACGGCGGGCACCAGGTGGCGCCCCAGTACAGCAGCACCGTCTTGCCCTCGGCGCGGGCCCGGGCAAAGGCGCGCGCGACGTCGGCGTCGCTGGCGGCGGGCTGCCAGGCGACGTTGGTGGAAGGCAGGCCGGGGGCGGCGTGGGCGAATTGCAGTGCGGTGGCCAGGAACAGGCTCAGCAGAGCAGTCTTCATCGTCGGCGACTCCTTGACACGGCGGCGATTGTGCTCCGGACGCACCTGCCGGCCGGCTGGCCACGCCGAAGCACACGGCTAGTCGACGACCTGCACACCCTTCCAGAACGCGAACCGCCCCTTGAGCTGCGCCGCCGCGTCTCTGGGTTCGGGATAGGTCCACGCGGCATCCGGGTTGGCGTCGCCGGCGACGAACAGGGTGTAGTAGCTGGCCTGCCCCTTGTCGGAAGACATCGTCTTCGTGTGGCTGCTGAGCAGGAACTCGCGCCGCACGGACTCGGCCGGGAAGTAGTGGTTGCCGTCGACGATCACGGTGTCGTTGCTCTCGGCCACGACGGTGCCCTTCCAGACGGCCTTCATTGCGCTGCGCTCCTGCTGCGGTGGGGCCTGGCAGGTTACCACCGGGGCCGCGGGGCGGGCGCCGGCCCGGGCCAGCCGGCAAGATGCCGCTCGAGCCAGTTCGCCAGTGGCAGTTCGCCCGCCAGCGTGTCCGGCGTGGCGTGCTCGCGCACGATCAGCCCGCAGCGCAGTTCGTGGCTCGAGTCGAACCAGCCACAGCCCGCCGGAAGATCGCGGTCCGCGGGGTCGGCGGCGGCCACCGTGCCGCGCCGGCGGTGCGTCCTCGGCACCGGTGCACGGTGCAGGCGGCTGAGGGCGGAGAGGATGTTCATGGGGGCACCTCGCTGGTTGGTGAGATGCCATCGTCGCCGCGCCGGCGCGGCAGGAACATCGCCACGAGGGCGGAGCGTGGCGGGCCCCCATGCGGGCCCCCCGACGGGGTGAACGCGAGCCCGCGGCGGGAAGGGGCCGACCTTGCCTGACCCCCGGGCGCTCAGAACGGGCGCACGCCGAAGAGCAAGGCATGGGCCCAGAAGGCAAAGGCCCCCCAGGCGATCAGGCCCACGACGACGGTGACCACCGTCGGCGCGGCACGGCCGGGCAGGTAGATCACGCTGCTGGCACGGTCGCGCTGGCGCGCGGAGCGATAGTCGAGCAAGGCCCAGAGCAGGAAGCCGCCGAAGAGCAGCAGGTCGGCGAGCGTGTTGTTGGCGATCAGGTGCGCCAGCGCCCAGGTCTTCACCCCCAGCACCATGGGGTGCCTGAGCCGGGCCTTGATGGCGTTGCCGGGCACGTAGGCGGCCACGAGCATGACGAAGGCCGGCAGGGTGAGCAGCGCCGCCAGGTGGCGCGTCCACAGTGGCGCAGCCCAGAGCACCAGCGGCTGCATGCGCGCCGCGCCGTAGCCCCAGGTGATGAGCACCAGGCCCGCCAGCGAGAGCAGCGAGTACAGCGCCTTCCATGTCCCCGGACCCAGCCGCGCGAGCATGCGGCCGCGCCAGCCCTCGGCCACGATGCGCACCGAGTGCACGCCCAGGAACATCACCAGGCCCAGGAGCAGCAGCGTCATGGTCGGATTCCCTCGCAGATGAAGACGGCGGCATTGTGGCGCCGCCATGCTCGCCGCCCACGACACGCGCGCCAAGCCCCCGCTGTGGCGCGGACGACTTGCCCGGCGGGCGCGGCACGGCGCGCGGGCCGGGACGCCGGCACCGCGCGCGCTCGGCGACAATCTCCGCCGGCGGGTCGACCGCCCGATATGCGCAGCACCGAGGAAGCCCTCCCCATGTCCCCAAACGCCCTACCCGCCCGCGCGCTGCTCGCGCTGGGCCTGGCCGGTGTCACCGCCGCCGCCCTGGCCCAGGCCGCCGAGCCCAAGGTGCTGAACGTCTACAACTGGTCGGACTACATCGCCGAAGACACGATCAGGAACTTCGAGAAAGAGACCGGCATCAAGGTCCGCTACGACAACTACGACAACAACGAGATCCTCCAGGCCAAGCTCATGGCGGGCAAGACGGGCTACGACATCGTCGTGCCCAGCGCGCACTTCGCGAAGATGCAGCTCCAGGGCGGGCTGTTGCGCAAGCTCGACAGGTCGCTGCTGCCCAACTGGAAGAACCTCGACCCCGCTCTACTCGACAAGCTCGCCGCCGTCGACCCCGGCAACCAGTACCTGGTGGATTGGCTCTGGGGCTACGTCACCGTGGGCATCAACGTGGGCAAGGTGAAGGCCGCGCTGGGTGCCATGGCGCTGCCGGCCAACCCCTGGGACCTGATCTTCAAGCCCGAGTACGCCGGCAAGCTCAAGGGCTGCGGCATCAACTTCCTCGACTCGGCCTCGGAAGTCATGCCCGTGGCCATGATCTACGCCGGCAAGCCGCCCTACAGCAAGGCCGCCCGCGACTACGGCGCCGCCCGCGACGTGCTCGCCAAGGCACGGCCCTTCGTCACGCGCTTTTCCTCCTCGGGCTACATCAACGACCTGGCCGCGGGCCAGCTCTGCGCCGTGATGGGCTATTCGGGCGACATCAACATCGCCCGCCAGCGCGCCCTCGACAGCGGCAGCAAGGTCGACATCCAGGCGCTCGTCCCGCCCAGCGGAGCGACCCTGTTCTTCGACACCATGGCCATCCCCAAGGACGCCCAGCACGTGAAGAACGCGCACCTCTTCATCAACTACATCCTGCGCCCCGAGGTCCACGCCAGCCTCACCAACAAGGTCTTCTACGCCAACCCCAACGCGGCGTCGAAGAAGTTCGTCACCAAGGCCGTGGCTGATAACCCGACGATCTTCCTCAGTGCCGCGGACCTCGCCAAGCTCGCCACCCCCGACGCCGTGCCGCAGGACATCCGCCGCGTGCAGACGCGCGTGTTCATGAATTTCAAGGCCGGCACGAAGTAGGCCTTGCAGGTTCTCGACGCCAGCGCCCTGAGCGCGCGGCTGCCCATGGCCGCGCTGGTGCAGGCGCTGCGCGCGAAGTTCATCGAGGGCTGCGAGGTGCCGCTGCGCCATACGCACAAGGTGGGCGACGCCGGGACCCTGCTGGTGATGCCCGCCTGGCCCAGGGCAGGAAGCGCTGCGCGGCACTTCGGCGTGAAGACGGTGAACATCTTCCCCGGCAACGGCGCGCTCGGCCTGCCCGGCGTGCATGCGGTCTATGCGCTCTTCGACGCGCGCACCGGCGTGCCCGTGGCGTTGATGGACGGCAGCGAGCTCACCGCGCGGCGCACCGCGGCGGCGTCGGCGCTCGCCGCAGACCACCTGGCGCGCGAGGATGCGTCGCGCTTGCTTCTCGTGGGCGCCGGCCGCGTGGCCGCACTCGTCCCCGAAGCGCTGCGCTGCGTGCGCCCGGGTCTCCGGCAGGTGCAGGTATGGAACCGCCGCCCCGCCGGCGCCCAGGCGCTGGCCGCAGCACTGCGCGGCCAGGGCCTGGATGCGCAAGCCACCACGGACCTCGGCGCCGCCGTGCGCCAGGCGCACGTGGTGAGCTGCGCCACGCTGTCCAACGCCGCGCTGGTGCAGGGCGAGTGGCTCTCGCCGGGGGCGCACCTGGACCTCATCGGCAGCTTCACGCCGAGCATGCGCGAGGCCGACGGCCGCTGCTTCGCACGCAGCCGCGTGTTCGTCGACACCGAGGAGGCGCTGGCCAAGTCGGGCGACATCCTGGACGCGGTGCGCGAAGGCCATTTCGACCCCGCGCGGCTGCAGGGCACGCTGACCCAGCTCTGCCGCGGCGAACGCCCCGGCCGCGGCGGCGACGACGAGATCACCGTCTTCAAGTCGGTCGGCACGGCTCTGGAGGACCTGGCCGCGGCCGAGCTGGCCTGCGCACACGCCGATAATCCGCCGATCTCAGCCTGAGTACCCCTGCCATGTTCAAGAAAGCCGTCCTGCCCGTCGTGCTGCTGCTGGCGCTGCTCACGGCCTACCTGTGGGCCGCACTCAGCTGGAACTACTCCACCGGCGAGCGTGCCGGCTGGGTGCAGAAGCTGTCCAGGAAGGGCTGGGTATGCAAGACCTGGGAGGGCGAGCTCTCATTGGTGTCGATGCCCGGCGCCACGCCCGAGAAGTTCCTCTTCACCATCCGCGACGACGAGGTCGCTGCGCGCGTGACCCAGGCCATGGGCAAGCGCGTGTCCCTGCACTACGAAGAGAAAGTCGGGCTGCCGGGGAGCTGCTTCGGCGAGACGCGCCACTACATCACCGGCGTCATGGTCAGCGAGGAGATTCCGCTGGCCCCCGGCGTCACCGTGCCGCGCCCGCCCAGCCCCGCGTCGGCGGCTTCGCAGTAACGCGGACTCGCCCGCAGCCGGGTCAGCCGCGGCCATTGGCCGCCGCGCTGTCGAGTTGATCCTGCGTCAGGCGCGCCGCGCGCAACACCAGCGTGGCGTCCAGGTCGGCCTGGGGCGCGATCGTGGCCACGACCTCGTCGAGCTCCTCGGGCGCCAAGCCCATGGCGTGGGCGAGCACCGAGAGGGCGCAGATCGGGCGGCGTGTGAGGGCTTGCGGCAGCACCCTCGTCGCCTGCGCCTCGACATGGTGGCGCACGCTGGCCACCGCCGCCGCGCCCAGGCCCCAGCTCTCGCACAGCGCCGCGCCCAGCGCGTCGTGGCTGACGCCGAAACCGGCGTGTTCCAGCGACACCAGCTCGGTGTCGCTGCCGGCCGCGCGCAGCATGGCCCGGTAATGCTCCGGCGCGTGGCGCAGGAGCACGGCCTTGCCGCACTCCTCGAAGAGCCCGGCCGAATGCGCCGCCCAGGCATCCAGCGACAGCCGCGCCCCCAGCCGGCCCATGAGCAGGCCGCGGTAGGCGGCCCGCTGCCACAGGGGCTCGAGCTCGGGCGTCGGCGGGAAGGCCGCACGCAGGCCCATCTCGAAGGTGATCGCCGCCACTTCGCGCATGCCCAGGTAGGTGATGGCCTGGTGCACGCTCTGCACGCGCCCCTTGAGCCCGTAGAGCGAGGAGTTGACGGCCTTCATCACCGCCGCAGCCAGCGCCATGTCCGTCTCGATGAGGGCGGAGGCGGCCTGCAGGTTGATGTTCTCCTCGGCCAGCAGCAGCGAGAGCTGCACCAGGCTCTGCGGCTGCGACGGAATGTCGATGTCCAGCCGGCGCAGTTCGGGATTGACGGACATGGGCGGCAGACAGGGCGGCAGCGGAGATGGCGCAGCTTAGCGCCGCCATCGCCTTCCGGTGCCTGGAATTGACCGGCTTTTGACCGGCTGCGCCGGCCATGGGCCTGCATCGGGCGAAAAACATGGGGCGAAAAAAAAGCGCCGGCAATGCGGCGCTTGGAAACCTGTGGCCAGGGTGGCCCGGCGCTGGGCCGGGGCCGTTGGTCAGTGGGCTGTGTCGCCGTGTGCGGCTGTAAGGTGTCTCCTCGAACCCCCGTCTCGGCCCCTGTCCCTGCGGCAGGGCCTGCGCGAGGATGGCAATGTAGCCACGGCGGCGGCGCGCGCCATCGGGGTCAACCCGTCACCGCCTCGGCGGCAACCCACTCGGCGGCACGCTCGGCGATCATGAGCACGGGCGAATTCGTGTTGCCGCTGGTGATGGTGGGCATGACGCTGGCGTCGGCGACGCGCAAGCCCGCCAGCCCGAGCACGCGCAGCCGCGCATCGACCACGCTGCCGGCCTCCCCCGGCCGGCCCATGCGGCAGGTGCCCACGGGGTGGAAGATGGTGGTGCCGATGTCCCCGGCCAGCCGCGCCAGCTCCTCGTCGGACTGGAACTGCACGCCGGGCTTCACTTCCTGCGGTCGGTACTTGGCCAGCGCGGGCATCGCGGCGATGCGCCGCGTCAGGCGCAGCGAGTCGGCCGCCACCTGGCGATCTTCGGGCGTCGACAGGTAGTTGGCCTGGATGCGCGGCGCGTCCTGCAAGCGTGGCGAACGGATGCGCACGAAGCCGCGTGACGTGGGGTTGAGGTTGCACACGCTGGCGGTGAAGGCGTTGTAGCGGTGCAGCGGCTGGCCGAAGGCGTCCAGCGACAGCGGCTGCACGTGGTACTCGACGTTGGGCCACGTAAAACCCGGCCCCGAGCGCGTGAAGGCGCCGAGCTGCGAGGGCGCCATGCTCATCGGCCCGCGGCGGCGCAAGAGGTAGTCCAGGCCGATCTGCGCCCTGCCCCAGGCCGAGTGCGCCATGGTGTTGAGCGTCTTCACGCCCTGCACCGAAAAGACGGCGCGGATCTGCAGGTGGTCCTGCAGGTTCTCGCCCACGCCGGGCAGTTCGTGGTGCACGGCGACGCCGTGCTCGTGCAGCAGGCCCCCCGGCCCGATGCCCGAGAGCTGCAGGATCTGCGGCGTGCCCACGGCCCCGGCGCAGAGGATGACTTCGCGCGCGGCGCGCGGGCGTCGGGGTTCGCCGCCGGCCGCCGGCAACACCTCGATGCCCACCGCGCGCTTGCCTTCGAGCAGCACGCGCGCCGTCTCGGCGCCGGTCCACACCTCGAGATTGCGTCGCCCGCGCGCCGGACGCAGGAAGGCCTTGGTCGTGTTCCAGCGCACGCCGCGCCGCTGGTTGACCTCGAAATAGCCCACGCCTTCGTTGTCGCCGCGGTTGAAGTCGTCGCTGGACGGGATGCCCGCCTCCCCTGCGGCGGCGGCAAAGGCTTCGAGGATCTCCCAGGACAGGCGCTGCCGCTCGACGCGCCACTCGTTGCCCGCGCCATGCGCGGCATCGGCGCCGCGCCAATGATCTTCATGGCGCTTGAAGGCCGCCAGGCACTCGTCCCAGCGCCACGCCGGGTCGGCGGTGAGCTCTGCCCAGTGGTCGTAATCGCGCGCCTGGCCGCGCATGTAGATCATGCCGTTGATGCTCGAGCAGCCCCCCAGCACCTTGCCGCGCGGGTAGCGCAGCTGGCGCCCATTGAGGCCCGGGTCGGCTTCGGTGAAATAGAGCCAATCGGTGCGCGGGTTGCCGATGCAGTACAGGTAGCCCACCGGGATGTGGATCCACGGATAGTTGTCGCGCCCCCCGGCCTCCACGAGCAGCACGCGCACGCGCTTGTCGGCCGACAGGCGGCTGGCCAGCAGGCAGCCGGCCGTGCCGGCGCCGACGATGATGTAGTCGTAGTTCGGGGTGGGAGTGTCCATGGCCCGGGAGTCCTCAGTGGAGTGCCTGGCTGGCGAGCACCGGAAAGAGCTTCACCAGCCCGTCGGCGAGAAGCTCGACGGCCATGGCGGCGAGGATCAGTCCCATCAGCCGGGTCATGACGTTGATCCCCGTGCGCCCCAGCACCTGGGCAATGCGCCCGGCGGCCGAAAAGGCGAGGAAGGTGACCAGCCCGATCACCGCGCCATAGCCCACGAGCACGCCGAGTTGCCAGACATGGCGCGTCTTCTCGGCGTAGATGACCATCGTCGAGATCGTCGCCGGGCCGGTGAGCAGCGGGATCGTCAGCGGCACCACGGCGATGCTCGCTCCGGCGTCGATCTTCTCGTCGCCCTCGCTCACGTCGCCGGGCTTGCTCTCGGCGGGCTGGGCGTTGAGCATGGACAACGCACTGATGAGCAGCAGCGTGCCACCCCCTACCTGGAACGACGCCAGCGAAATGCCGAAGAACTCGATGATCTTCAGCCCGGCCAGGGCGCTCACCGCAATGACCACGAACGCGGTGAAGGCGCTGATGCGGATGGTGCGCTGGCGCTGTTCGCGCGTGAACGACTCCGTGAAGTGGATGAAGAAAGGCAGGACGCCGATGGGGTTGACGATGGCCAGCAGCGCGATCAGTGGCTTGAGCAGATCCATGCCGCGATGGTAGGCGCTGGCGCCCTGCGGCCCGGGCTTGACCTGGGGAGCGCACGGGGCGACTACGAAGCCTGCGCTCACGCCCCCGCGGCCGTGAGGGTTTGTCGGTGGGCGCCAAAACAACACTTGACGCAACGCATCTTTACAGGCACGCGGGCACGATGCCCTAATAACGAGTCTGTGTCTGGCAGCCGCACCTTTCGCTTGATTGGTTCACGCAGGGTTGAGCTCCACATGGTTCTGATCGGTTCTTTTGAGGGCTCCCCGTGGGAAACAAACTTTACGTAGGTAATCTGGCCTATTCGGTGCGCGATGACTCGCTGCTCCAGGCTTTCGCGCAATTCGGCACCGTCACGTCGGCCAAGGTCATGATGGACCGTGAGACGGGTCGCTCCAAGGGCTTCGGCTTCGTGGAGATGGGCTCGGATGCCGAGGCCCAGGCGGCCATCAATGGCATGAACGGACAGCCCCTGGATGGCCGCGCTGTCGTGGTCAACGAGGCCCGTCCGCGCGAAGAGCGCCCGGGTGGCTTCGGTGGCGGCGGTGGCGGTAGCCGCGGCGGCTACGGCGGCGGCGGCAGTGGTGGCGGCTACGGCGGCGGTGCCGGCGGTGGCGGCGGCGGTGGCCGCAGCCCCTACGGTGGTGGCGGCGGTGGCGGCGGCCGCAGCCCCTACGGCGGTGGCGGCAGCGGCGGTGGCCGTGGCGGCTACGGTGGTGGCGGCAGCAGTGGTGGCGGCAGCAGCCGCGGCGGCTACTGAGCCTCTTCCTTCTGGCAGTCCCGGTGACTGCATTCCAGGCAAGGGCACCTTCGGGTGCCCTTTGTCATGGCCGCCTGGCTCATTGGACGACCCTGC
>DYOR01000188.1 GCA_020720385.1 Rubrivivax sp. | reverse complement strand
TTCATCCCCGCGTGCGCGGGGAACACGGCAGGCCGTCCCAGTTCACCGCGGCAGCCGCCGGTTCATCCCCGCGTGCGCGGGGAACACGTCGCGCGCCAGCCGGTGCGAATCCGCGCGGCCGGTTCATCCCCGCGTGCGCGGGGAACACCCACGATCTGGCCTCGGTGGTCAAGCTGGCGGCGGTTCATCCCCGCGTGCGCGGGGAACACGGGCTGCAATGTCGGCAAGCGCCGAGGCCTGGCGGTTCATCCCCGCGTGCGCGGGGAACACACTACTCAGTCTGCGCTAACGCTGAAGTCAGCCGGTTCATCCCCGCGTGCGCGGGGAACACGCACGGGCAGCGCTCAAAAACGCCCCCGCTGACGGTTCATCCCCGCGTGCGCGGGGAACACATCGTCTGTGCCACGAAGTAGTGGTCGGCCGACGGTTCATCCCCGCGTGCGCGGGGAACACTCGTCCTTTGCAAAGATGGCGAGTGGCGAGAGCGGTTCATCCCCGCGTGCGCGGGGAACACACCAATCCTATCTTGTTGGTGGGGCAGCACTTTTCGGCGGCACTCAAACCCACCGCTTGCTGCAGCCCGTTTTCGACCAGGTTGTTAAAGAACGCCTTGCTCCGCTTCTGGCATGAAGCGAACCAGCTGTACTCCATCGAAGTCGGCCGGGATGCGGCGGTTGGCGCCGAGGGTCTTGAACTCGAATCCGGCCTCGGCAGTACTGCCCCAGAGCATCACCGCGTTGCCGCCTTCGAGGCCTTCTTCCACATGTCCCCAGATGTGCTCGCGCACACGCTTGCTGAAGGTGCCGACGTAAACGCCGGCGCGCACTTCCAGCAGCCACACGGCCAGTCGTCCGCGTAGCCGTGGTGGGGCGTTCTCAAGCACGATGACCAGCATCGCCAAGGCTCTCAGGGTTGGCGATGGCCGGGCCAATGGCGTCGGCTGGGGCTTCGGGCCGCGGAATCTCGCCTGCGGCGAGGATCTCCTCGATGTCCGGGATGATCCGGTCCAGCAGCCTGGTCTGCCTGAAGATGTCGCGGCAGGCCAGGCGCACCGCACGTTCGGGACTGCCGCGCGGCTCGGATGCCGCGACCTTGAAGGCCACCGGCACCACGGTTTCGAATTTGTAGACATCCGCCACGTCGTAAACGAAGGACAGCGGCTTGCCGGTGTGGATGAAGCCCACGGCTGGCGCGTAGCCGGCCGCCAGCACCGCTGCCTCGGCCACGCCGTACAGGCACGCGGTGGCGGCCGACAAGCAGCGGTTGGGCAGGTCGGAGCTGTCCCAGCTCTCGGGGTCGTAGTCGCGGCCGGTCCACTTCACGCCGAATTGCTGCGCCAGCAGCTGGTAGCTGCGCCGCACGCGGGCGCCTTCGATGCCGCGCAGTTGCTCCACGCTGCGGCGCTCGGGTGGTGCTTCGCCAAAGCGTACGGCGTACATCTTGCGCACGACCTTCAGACGCAGCACCTCGTCCAGCGCCAGACGGGCCTGGTAGAGCAAGCGGTCGCTGCGTGCGCCGCCGGGCTGCCCGGCGGAGTACAGCCGCACACCGGCCTCGCCTACCCACACCAGCAGCGTGCCCACGCGCGCGGCCAAGGCGGCTGCGCGGTGCGACAGGCGGGTGCCTGGCTCCAGCATGATGCAAGCCACGCCGCCCACGGGGATGTGCGTGCGTACGCCGCTGGCGTCGACGACAACGAAGGCGCCGTCGAGCATATCGACCTCGCCGCGTTCGACGAAGACGACGCTGATGCGCTCCTTGATGGGCAGGGGCTTGAGCGCGGGGAGCAGGCCGCTCATTCAGGGGTCTCGCCAGCGGCCGACAGCGCTTGCAGGACAACGCTCCTCCCAAAGCGCTGTCCACTGGAGCGCAGGCGCTCTATCAGCGGTGCCACGCGCGGCACCAGGCCGGCGCGTTTGCCGTGTATCAGCACGCCCAGCGTGCCGACCACGATGAGCTTCAAGGACTCCGCATAGGCCCGCGCTTCCTGGTCGTCTGTCAGCAGGCCGGCGCCGATGGCTTGCGCGCGCGCAATGGCTGCGCGTTCGCCACGGCCGAGCGGGCCTTCAGGCACCGGGTGGGGTCCGCAAGGCGTCAACCAGCCGTTGGCGATGGCGGCGGCGAAGTGCGTGGCGTCAGGGCTGTCTGGACGCGCCGTGCACTCCTGCAGCACTTGCTCCGGCACCTGCACTTCGGAAAATAGAGCCGGTAGCAGGCGCATGAGCTCGAGGCGGCCCAGGCAGATCAACGGCCCGGAGTCGCTGACGACGACACGCATTGCCTGTGCGCCTGGCTCATTCAGGGGCCGAATGCGGCCAACTCGCGCTCGAGTTCGCCCGGCCGAAGCCGGAGGGTGGCGATGCCGCGTCGGCCCAGTTCATCCATCATGTCGCCGTAGGCCAGGCCTGCAATCTCAGCGGCGCGGCCCAGGCTGATCTGCCCGCGGTCATACAACTGTGCGGCCATGTCGAGCAGCGCACCCGGCGCAGGGGCGCCGTTCTCCAGCGGTACCGTGATCAGCACGGCTTGGCCATCGGTGGTGACGAGGGTGATCTGGCCGCGGTACGCGTCATCGAGCAGTTGAGCAGGCTCGCGCTTGAGTTCGTCGTCGGTGAGCGTGTGCATGGCGGGCCTCGGGTTGGCAGCAGCGTGTCAGCTTACTTCAGACCGTGGCAAGTGCGCCAGATGCCGCGGGGCGGACCAACAGCAGCCCGCAGCCAAAGGCCTTGGCGTGGCCCACGCCGCCAAACAGAGCGCGTCGCAATGCAGCGGCGTCCCGCACCTGCAAGTGCCCGCTGAAGTCCACGGTCGAGAAACGCAGCTCGCCCGCCTTGCCGCGGTGCTGCTCGTAGCCATCCACGCGCAGCGATTCCACATCCAGCGTCACGCCCAGCGCGTCGCAGCGTTTCAGCAGCCAGGCGCTGCAGCTGCGTTGCGCCAGGTCGGGCAGGGTGGGCCGGTCGGGCGTGGTCCACTCGGCCCATCGGGGCAGGCCGCGCTCTTTCAGCAGGCGAGTTTTTTCCTGCATCACCACGTCGTGCCGTGCTGCCTTGCCGGCGGCGTTGCGCGTGGTGACCACGGGGTTGGCACGCAGGTCGAAGGCCAGGCGGTCACCAGCGGCGAGTGCAGGCGCATAGGGCTTCGTGTGCGCCTGCCAGTGCGCGGTGGGCGCCACGGGCGCGTGCTCAGACACGACGTAGAAGCGCGGCAGACCGTCCACGTCGCGGCGGCGGAACAGGAAGTTGCGTGCCGTGCCGGGCGGCGCCGGCAGAAAGCGCCACAACCACTGGTGCGCCTCGTAGGCGCCGCGGGCCCAGTCGTGCGCGGCGTCGCGTTCGTGGCCGGGGGCGGGGGTGATGAGGCTGAAGTGCATGGTCAGGCGTCCTCGGCCTCTTCGTTCAACAAGGCCAGGTGTTCGGTGCGGTCGCCGAACTGCCAGCCACGGCGGCGGATCAAGCGGTCCTTGCGCGGCATGCTCAGGTGTGGCGGCAGGCCAGCGTCCATGCCATCGGCCCAGGCCAGGCTGTGCAGCCTGGCCGGCGGTATGGCGGCCGCAAGGTAGCCGGCAAGTGCCGCGTGCGCGGACTCGGCCTCGGACACGGCTGGCGCCAGCGGTGCAGCGGGCGGGCAGCACTTGCGGCCCAGGTAGAGGACGAAGCGCGGCTCGCGCAGCGCCCGCGCCAGATCAGACAGCTCATGTGGCGCGCCGGGAAGGGCCTGCACGGCAATAGCCCAGCTGCCGTTCTGGCGGTAGTCGCGTGTGGAGAGGATGGTGTTCAGGTCATGCCGGGGCAGGCTCAATTCGTCGCGCCGGGTGCGGTGCGGGCGGCCTTTCATGTCGCCGCGGCCGGGCACCTGGGCGGTGTGGTAGTCGCGCAGCAACTGCCCGCTGCCGACCGTGCCCACCGCGAAGGCGTAGCCGTCGCGCAGCGCGGCGTGCGCCGCCTCGTCTTCGCGCCGCAGGCCCAGCGCCGC
>DYOR01000043.1:2313-23429 GCA_020720385.1 Rubrivivax sp. | reverse complement strand
GCTGGTGGCACGCGCTGCCCGACGGCCGCATCCAGTGCGACCTGTGCCCGCGCGAGTGCCGGCTGGGCGAAGGGCAGCGCGGCCTGTGCTTCGTGCGCCAGCGCGTCGGCGACCAGCTCGTGCTCACCACCTACGGCCGCAGCTCGGGCTTCTGCCTGGACCCGATCGAGAAGAAGCCGCTGAACCACTTCTACCCCGGCTCCAGCGTGTTCTCCTTCGGCACCGCCGGCTGCAACCTGGCGTGCAAGTTCTGCCAGAACTGGGACATCTCCAAGAGCCGCGAGATGGACACGCTGATGGACGTGGCCTCGCCGCAGCGCATCGCCCAGGCGGCGCGGGACAGTGGCGCGGCGAGCGTGGCTTTCACCTACAACGACCCGGTGATCTTCGCCGAGTACGCCATGGACACCGCCGATGCCTGCCACGAACTGGGCATCCACACCGTGGCGGTGACGGCCGGCTACATCCACCCCGAGCCGCGCCGCGCGTTCTTCGGCAAGATGGACGCCGCCAACGTCGACCTGAAGGCCTTCACCGACGCCTTCTACCAGCAGCAGACGGGCGCCCACCTGGGGCCGGTGCTCGACACGCTGCAGCACATCCACCACGAGACGCCATGCTGGCTGGAGATCACCACGCTGCTCATCCCGGGGCTCAACGACAGCACCCCCGAGCTCGAGGCGATGACAGGCTGGATTGCCGAGCACCTTGGGCCCGACGTGCCGCTGCACTTCAGCGCCTTCCACCCGGACTACAAGATGGGCGACGTGCCGGCCACGCCGGCGGCCACGCTCACGCGCGCGCGCCGCATTGCACTGGACCACGGGCTGCACCACGTCTACACCGGCAACGTGCACGATGCGCAGGGCGACACCACCTTTTGCCCGGGCTGCGGCGCGCCGCTGATCGAGCGCGACTGGCACGCCGTGCTGCGCTACGCCCTGGACGAGCAAGGCCGCTGTCCGCACTGCGCGACGCGCATCGCCGGGCGCTTTGCGTCGCGCTTCGAGGGTGGCTTCGGGCGCCGGCGCATCCCGGTGCACGTCGCCATGCCTTAGCCCGCGCCGCCGGGCGCGCGAGCTACCAGCTGCGCACGCGCCCGACGTCCAGGTGCACGAACTGCTCGCGCGGGTAGAAACCCACGCCACCGGCGCGCAGCGCCAGCGCCGCATCGCGCAACTCGGGCAAGGGCACGCCGGGCAGGCGCACGTCGATGGCGCGGCCTTCCATGTGCAGGCTGTGCCGGGCCACGCCGCCACCGCGCGCCTGGCGCAGTTGCGCGTTGGTGCTGGGGCAGCGGTAGCCTGAGATGACCTCGTAGGCCTGGCTCGCGCCGAGCACCTGGCGCACGCGGTGCAGGAGCTCGAAGAGTTGCGGGTCGATGTGGCCGACGTCGCCGGTGTAGTGGTCGCGCAGGAAGCGGTTGAGTGCACCCAGGGCCGCGGGAACGTACTGCTCGCCGATGGCGTAGACGATGTCCGTGCGCTCGTGCGTGTGCGTGTGCACCATGGCCAGCGCACGCTGCGCCGAGGCGCGCGCGGGGGCGGAAAGCACGGGCAAGGCCCCGGCTGCGGCGAGGCGTGCGCCGTGGTGCAGGAAGCGCCGGCGTGCGCTGATGTGGGAGTGGGGCATGGGCGGCTCAGCCGGATTTTCGTCGATCCGCGGAGCGCTGGCGCAAGGCCGCGTCGAGCCGGCGGTCCTGGCCGTAGATGTCGTCGTAGAAATGGACCCGACCTCCCTTGACGAGCGTGGTTCCGTAGGCAATCAGCACGCGCACCGGCTGGTCCAGCTTCAGGGTCGTCGATTCGCCCTTGGCCATGGCCTGGCGGATGCGGCTCTCGCGCCATTGCGGCATGTCTTTCAGGACGAACACCGCCAGCGCCACCGGTTGCTCGACGCGGATGCAGCCGTGGCTGAAGTCGCGCCGGTCGCGCTCGAAGAGCCGGACCGCCGGCGTGTGGTGCAGGAAGATGTGCTCGCTGTTCGGGAAGACGAACTTGATGTCGCCCAGTGCATTGCGCGGCCCGGGCCGCTGGCGCAGGCGCAGCCGGCCGGCAAGCACCGCGTCCAGGTTGGCCGTGCTGAGGGTGGTCTCGGCGCGCCCGCCGGCGCCGACGAACTCGAGGCCCTCGCGCTCGAAGTAGGCCGGGTCGCGCCGCAGCCGCGGCACGGTCTCCTGGCGCGCGATCGACGGCGGCACGTTCCAGTAGGGGCTGAACTCGATGGCGCTCATGTCCGCGTCGAAGAGCGGCGTGCGCGTGTCCAGCGCCTTGCCGACGATGACTTTCATCTCCTGCTCGATCGTCACCCGGCCCTCGCGCACCTCGTAGGCACGCAGCACGAACTCGGGCACGTTGATGACCACCATGCGCGGCCCCTGCATCACCGGGGTCCAGCGCATGCGCTCGAGCATGAGTTCGATCTGGCGCACGCGCGCCGCCGGCGGCACCTGCAACTGCTCGAGCGTGGCCTTGCCCAGCACGCCGTCGGCGGCCAGCCCGTGGCGTTGCTGGAACGATTGCACGGCCTGCACCAGTGGCCCCTCGAAGACTGCTGCAGCGCTCGCCGGCGCGGCGAGGTCGCCCAGCGCGACGAGGCGCTGCGCCAGCCGCGCCAGGCCGTCCCAGGGCTGGCCCGGCTCGAGCTTGCCCTGCCTGCTGCGCCGGTCCACGGGCAGGGCGGGCAAGGGCTGGGCCCAGGCTGGGTGGGCGGCGAGCGCGCGGTAGCGCGCCAGGGCCTCGCGCAGGCGCTCGTACATGGGAACTTGCGGGGCGGCTTCGCGCGCGGCATCGGGCAGCCGGCGGGCGGCCAGCGCGGCCCGCAGCACGGCGGCGGGGTCGAAGGCGTCGGGGCGCAGCGGTGTGAAGGCGGCATGGAACTGCTTCGGTTCGACACGGCCGCCGTGCAACTCGGCCAGATAGCGCTGCATGGCCGCGCTCAAGGCCTGGCCCAGGTTTTCGACGACCTCGGGCAGGGGCGCCGGCCCTTGCGCGGCCTGCGCCACCGCCTGCGCCAGCTCGGCGGCAGCGTAGTCGCGTGGCTCCAGCCCGTGGCTGGCGGCCTCGGCCAGCAGCGCGACGGCCTGGCGCGCCTGCATGCTCGGGCGACCATGGTCGAACCAGGCGGACGCGGGCGCGGCAGCCGCATGCGCCGTGACCAGCACGAGCCACAGCGCCAGCCCGATCAGGGTGGCGCCAGCCGACTGGCCAGCCGAGTGCGTCGTGCGCATGGCGGCATTGTGGGCTCGCGCCGCGGCCAGGTGGGTGGCACGGCGCAGGGCAGGGCGCGCTCTGATAGCCTTGCGGCCCTTTGCCGGAGGGTTCCGGCGACACAGGAGCGTGCATGCAAGTTCCGAGACGGCCTGAGCTGTCCCGCGCGTTCGTGGGCCTGGCCCTGGCGCTGGCCGCCGCGGCGGTTCACGCGCAGGTGGTGAAGGTCGAAGGCGCCTGGGTGCGCGGTACGGTGCCGCAGCAGCAGGCCACCGGTGCCTTCATGCGGCTCACGCCGGAGAAAACCGTGCGCCTGGTGGCGGCGAGCTCGCCGCGGGCCGGCGTGGTGCAGATCCACGAGATGACGATGGACAAGGACGTGATGAAGATGCGTCAGATCCCCGGCCTGGACCTGCCCGCCGGCCGCAGCACCGAGCTCAAGCCCGGCGGCTACCACGTCATGCTCATGTCGCTGAAGGGGCAGATCAAGGGCGGCGACGCCGTGCCCATCACCCTGGTCTTCGAGGACGAGGCCAAGCGGCGTTTCACGCAGGACATCGTCGCCCCGGCCGCGGCGCTCGGCGCCATGCCTGCCGCGTCCATGGCCGGCCACATGCATTGAACGCGCCGGCTGCGGTGCAGCCACGCGCCCGCTAACTAGCCCGCGGGGTAGCCGGGCATGTCGAATCCGGCCTCGCGCAGGGCCGCGAGCAGGCTGCCTGCGCTGGCGGCGTCCAGGGCGCACAGCGGCGGGCGCACGCGGCCCCAGTCGGGGTCGCGCGCGAACTCGGCGACCACGCGCTTCATCGCCGGGATCATGGGCGCAGCCTCGAAGGTCTTGCGGATCGCGTCGGCGCTGGCCTGCAACGCTTCGCCGCGCCCGGTGTTCCAGCCCTCGAACAGCGCGCGTATGCCCGCCGGGTTCATGTTCACCGTGGCGCTGATGCAGCCCGCCCCGCCGATGGCCTGCGAGCGCGAGAGGAGCGACTCGCTGGCCGGAAAGACGGCAAAGCCGTCGCCTGCAAAGCGTTCGATCATGGCTTTCGAATTCGCCCAGTCGCCGGACGAATCCTTGGCTCCGCGCACCGTGTCCGGATAGCGCTCGAGCAGGCGCTCGATGAGGGCCAGGCTGATGGGCACCTGGGTGAACTGCGGGATGTGGTACAGGTAGATGCCGAGTGCGTCGCTGCCCACGCGCTCGATGACTTCGGCGTAGTAGGCAAACACCCCGTCGTCGCTGACGTTCTTGAAGTAGAAGGGCGGCAGCATGAGCACGCCCGGCGCGCCACGGGCCACCGCATGCCGCGTCAGCGCGACGGCATCGCTCAGGGCGCAGGCGCCGGTGCCGGGCATGAGGCTGGCGGCGGGGATGCCGGCGTCCAGCAACTGGTCGGTGAGGGCGATGCGTTCGCCCACGGACATCGAGGCGGCCTCCGAATTGGTGCCGAAGATGGCCAGCCCGACCTGGTGGCGCACGAGCCAGCGGCAATGGGCGATGAAACGCGCCACGTCGGGGGCGAGGTGGGCGTCGAACGGTGTGAGCACGGGCGCGTAAACGCCGCGCAGCGGGGCGGTCATGAATGTCTCCTGATCAAGCCTGGGGTACCCTGCCCAGCACCCGCGGTGATCGCCGGTGAGCGTCGAGCCGGTGACTCGCCGGGGGCGGTCGAATCGCCGTCGGAATCGGCCGCACTCATCGCGGGCGCATCTGCTCGGGGCGTACCGCCGCGGCGAGCAGAGGTTCGGCGGCGTCGGTGTCGACGGGCCGCTCGCGCTCGTCGACGAGAGCCTGTTCGAAGTCGTTCCAGCCGCGCACCCCGGTCTTCAGCGAGACGACGTCGGCAAAGCCCATCTGCTGCATCACGTCGGCGGCGAGCACCGAGCGGTTGCCCGAGCGGCACACCACCACCACCCTGCGCTCGCGCGCCCTGACGAGCTCGGGCACGGTGTCGTCGTAGTCCCAGTCGCAGGCGGCCTCGAGCAGCCCACGCGGCACGTGGATCGATCCCGGGATGTGGGCCTGGGCGAACTCGGCCGGCTCGCGCACGTCGAGGATCAGCGGCGGCCCAGGCTGCGCGAGCAGATCGCGCAGATCCCAGGGCATGATTTCGCGCACCCGCTGCAAGGCGTCGGCGAGGAGGTCGGCGTAGCGCCGGGTCAGCGTCATGGGCGTCCAGGAAGGTGGTGCGCAATGATGGCCTCTTTTGGGGCTCTCCGCGGCGCCGGCAGCGGCTCTGAAACACGGTGAAACCCGGGGAAACGGGCTGGCATGGGCGGGACATCGCCCGGCAGCCCGCCGAGCGCAGGATGCGAGGCATGCCATCCACCGTCCACCAGCTTGTTCCGAGGAGTTCGCTGCCGCTGCATCGGCGGGTTGCCGGGTGCGCACTCGCGGCCTGGCTCGCCGCGGCGGGCAGCGCGTGGGCCGAAGACCTGCCCACGCTCGTCGCCGAGCGTGGTCCCGCGACGGCGGCAGCGCGCGATGCGCAGGGCGGGGCGCTGAAATCGAGCAGCCCCAGCGACGGGTGTTCGGGCGCCCAACCTTACGGCAGCGGGTACGAGGCGCGTTGCCTGGGCGCGGTCCGAGACCGCGGGGTTGTGGTGGCGCTGCCTGCCAGTGGCGCGGCCTCCGCGGCGGCGCGCAAGGACCCCGCCCCGGATTGGCGCGCCGCGCCGACGCGACTGGGCCGCGGGGTGGTCGGTGGCGGCACCCGCAGCGGGGGCGGCCATGGCGGACGACGCTGAGTTCCATTTCGATTCACCCACGACAACAGGACCCATGAGCATGAAGACGAACGCATCGAGAGCGCACTCGAAACCCTGGCCGCTGGCCGCGCTGGTGATCGCCGCTGCGGCACTCGCGGGTTGCGGGGGCGGTGGTGGCGACGACGGCACCGCCGCAGCGCTGGCCGGTGGCTGGGCGCAGGCCACGTCAGCGGGCATCGCGCTCGAGACCGCACTGGCCACGATTCCGGCGTCCGCGCTGTCCTTCGACGAGATGAACAGCCTGAGCTTCATGCGCGAGGAAGAGAAGCTCGCCCGCGACGTCTATGCCCAGATGTTCTCGCGCTGGGGGCTGGGTGTCTTCTCCAACATCGGCGCCAGCGAGCAGGCACACATGGACGCGGTGCTGCTGCTGCTCACGCGCTACGCGCTGCCCGACCCGGCCGCCACCACCTTGCCCGGGCAGTTCGGGAACGCGGCATTGCAGGCGCTGTACGACGCCCTGCTGGCCAGCGGCTCGACGAGCCTGGTGAACGCGCTGCTCGCGGGTGCCGAGATCGAGGACGTCGACATCCGCGACCTGCGCGCGATCAAGGCCAAGATCGACAACGCCGACCTCCTGCTCGTCTACGACAACCTGGAGAAGGGCTCGCGCAACCACCTGCGCGCCTTCCACGCCAACCTGGCGGCGCAGGGGGTCGAATACACGCCCAAGTACATCACGCAGGCGGAGTACGACGCCATCGTCAACTCGCCGCATGAGCGGGGATAGGGCCCAGCCGTGTCACCGCGGTCGGGTCGGGCCGGAGGAACGTCTATCGGCCCGGTTTCATCTGCCCCACGTCACGATCGGTGCGCCGCGCGGCGGGAAGCGGCGTTAAGGTGTGGGGGTTCATTGGCGCGACGCGCCGGCCCGATCACAACGGTGCATTCGCGCACCGCAAAGGGGTAAAGCATGAGTGGTTCCATTCGATACGCGGTGATCAGCGTGGCGGCGGCCCTGGCGCTTGGCGGCTGTGTCGTCGCGCCGCGCAGCGCCTACGAGCCGATGCCCGCGCGGGCGCATGTGCGCATGCCCCCGCCGCCACCGGCGCCCGTGGCGCAGGCGGCGATGTACTTCTACCCCGAGCGCGGCCAGGACGCCGAGCGCCAGGAGCGTGACCGCTACGAGTGCTACCGCTGGGCCGTCGGCCAGAGCGGCTTCGACCCGGGGATGACCCGTGTGACGCTGCCGCCGCCTTCGCGCCCGCTGCCGTCGGGGCGCGACGGGGCCGATGTCGCGGCCGGGGCCGTGACCGGCGCGGTCATCGGCTCGATCGCCTCCTCGCCGCGCCACTCGGGCGACGGGGCGATCATTGGTGCCATCTTCGGCGCCGCGCTGGGGGCGATCTCGCAGGAGTCGCGCGCCCAGGCGGTGGAGCGTGCCAACGCCGCGCGCGAGCAGCGCGACGAGGCGGCACGCCAGGCTGCGCAGGCGCCCCTGGGTGATTTCCGCCGCGCCATGGGCGCGTGCATGCTGGGCCGCGGCTACCGCATCGGATGAAAGGAACTGCCATGATGAACCGCAACAACTCTCCACGCGCTTTCAAGCTTGGCGCGCTGGCTTGCGCGCTGGTGCTCGTGGTCACGGCCTTGCCGGCTGCCGCCGCGCCCGGGCGTGACGATGGCCGCGACGATGGGCGCGACCGAGGCCGCCAGGGGCCGGAGCAAAGAGCGCCGCGGCACAGAGCGCCTGCGGGGCGCTGGTTCGACGGGGGCCACGACCACGCGCGCCACTACCCGTCCACCGGCGTGCGCTTGCATGCCCTGCCCGGGCGCGTGCCGCCGATCGCCTGGCGCGGCTCGAACTTCTGGTTTTCCTCGGGCGTGTGGTACGGGCCGGCGGCAGGCGGCTATGTCGTCGTGCGGCCGCCCTACGGCATCGTCGTCGGCGACCTGCCGGCCTTCCGCACCGCGGTGGTCATCGGCGGGCTGACCTACCTGTACCTCAACGGCGTGTACTACCGCGAGCGTGTCGAGGGCGGCTACGAGGTCGTTGCCTCGCCGGTGGAAGGACTGGGCACGCCGGCAGGCACGCCGGGGCGCATGTACGTGTATCCCAAGCTCGGCCAGTCGGCCGAGGTGCAGGCCACGGACGAATACGAGTGCCACCGCTGGGCGGTGCAGCAAAGCGGTTTCGACCCCACGCCGGCGGCCACCGGCCAGGCCACCGATACCTCGCGGCGCGCAGACTACGTGCGCGCGCAGGGGGCCTGCCTCGAAGGGCGCGGCTACACGGTGCGCTGAACGCGGGGCCGCCCGGCGGCGCCGGGCCTTCAGGGCGCATTGAGACCCCGGGGTGCGAGCGCACGGCACAATGCGGCGGGCCGTTGCAGCCCAGGGGGTGAAGTGTGATTTCTTCCGACGAGAGCCTGTGGCAGGCCGTCGGTGCCTGCGGGGGTGGTGCCCCTGCCGCATCGTTGAGCGAGGCGGGCGTGACCCTCAGCGTGGTCGTCCCGGTCTACAACGAGGCGCAGGTGCTGCCCGAGTTGCACCGCCGCCTGCTGGCCGTGCTGCATGCGCAGGCCGACAGCTTCGAGGTCATCTACGTCGACGACGGCAGCAAGGACGACTCGGTCGCCGTGATGCGCGCGCTGCAGCGCGAGGAGCCGGGTGTGGGCGTGCTGCGCCTGTCACGCAATTTCGGCAAGGAAGCGGCGCTCAGCGCAGGTTTGCGCGCCACCTGCGGTGCCTGCGTCATCGTCATCGATGCCGACTTGCAGGACCCACCCGAACTCATCCCGGAGATGCTGCGCGCCTGGCGCGACGGCCACGATGTGGTGAACATGCACCGCCGCAGCCGCGAGGGAGAGACCTGGTTCAAGACCACCAGCGCAGGCCTCTTCTACGGCCTGCTCAACCGCCTCAGCCAGGTGCCCATCCCCGAGGACGTGGGCGACTTCAGGCTGCTCAGCCGGCGTGCCGTGGCGGCGCTCAACGCCATGCCCGAACGCAACCGCTACATGAAGGGGCTGTTCGCCTGGGTGGGCTTCGGCCAGCTCACCCTGGACTACGACCGCGACCCGCGGGCGGCCGGCGTGGCCAAGCAGAACTACTGGCGGCTGTGGGGCTTGGCCCTTGATGGCATCACCTCGTTCTCCTTCGTGCCGCTGCGCGTGGCCTCGATGGGGGGCTTGCTGGCGGCCGGCCTGGCCTTCGCGCTGACCGTCTTCTACAGCCTCAAGGCGCTGCTCTACGGCGACGCGGCGCAGGGCTTCCCGACCCTCATCGTGGCCATCCTCACCCTGGGCGGGCTGAACCTGCTGGCCATGGGTGTCATCGGCGAGTACCTGGGCCGTTTGTTCATGGAGAGCAAGCAGCGCCCCTTGTTCCTCGTCGACGAGTTCACCCTGCCGCTGACGCGTCGCCCTGTGCGGCGTGCGGCTGCCGCGGCTGGCGCCCAGGACGTGCAGGAGGGTTCGTGAGCGCAGGGCCGCAAGCCACGCTGCGCCAGGGGCGGGCGCTCGCCTGGGCCCTGGCCGCGCTGCTGCTGGCGCGCCTGGTGTCGCTGGCCGCGTACCCGCTCATGGACACGACCGAGGCGCGCTATGGCGACATTGCGCGCCGCATGGTCGAGCGTGGCGACTGGGTCACGCCATGGTTCACCGACACGATGCCTTTCTGGGGCAAGCCGCCACTGTCGTTCTGGGCCACCGCGGCGAGCTTCGAGCTCCTCGGGGTGAACGAGTTTGCCGCGCGGCTGCCGCACCTGCTGCTCGGCCTGGTGGTGCTGGCCGTGGTGTGGAGGCACGCGCGCCATCACTCGCCTCGCGCCGCGTGGCACGCCGTCGCCTGGCTCGGCGCTTCGTCGCTTTTCCTCGTCTCCAGCGGCGCGGTGATGACGGACATGGCGCTGGCGCTGGGAACCACCCTCGTCATGGTCGGCTTCTGGAGCGCCTGGCACGACGGCGACGGCGACTCGCGCATGCCCTGGGCGATGGTGCTGGGTGCGGTGATCGGCCTGCTCGCCAAGGGCCCGGTGTCGGTGATCCTGTGGGGCCTGCCCGTGATGGCCTGGGTGCTGCTCGGCGGCCACCTGGTGCAGGCCTGGCGGCGCATTGCCTGGCTGCGCGCAGCCGCCCTGGTGCTCATCGTGAGCCTGCCCTGGTACGCCTGGGCCGAGAGCCGCACGCCGGGATTCCTGCACTATTTCCTCGTCGGCGAGCACTGGATGCGCTTCGTCACCCCGGGGTGGAAGGGCGACCTCTACGGCAATGCGCACCTCTTTCCCCGTGGCACGATCTGGCTCTTCGCGCTCGGTGCCGTCGTGCCCTGGCCACTGCTGCTGCCGGCGTGGTGGCGCTCGCGCGCGCCGCAGCACGCACCCGCTGCGCCGCCGTTCGCCGCCGGCGAGAGCCGCTACCTGCTGCTGTGGGCGCTGACGCCGTGCCTCTTCTTCACCCCGGCGCGCAACATCCTGTGGACCTACGTCCTGCCGGGCCTCCCCGCCTTGGCCCTGCTCGCCGGCTGCTGGAGCGCCACGCGCCAGCGCGCACGCTGGGCCGAAGGCGTGGTCACCGCGGGCGTCGTGCTCAGCACCGTCGTCACCCTGGGGCTGATCGTCGTGGCACGCACCGACGGGTCCCTGGAGAAAAGGTCTGCCAGGGCGATCGTCGCCGACTACCGCCAGCAGCGACAGGCCGGCGAGCCGCTGTACTTCCTGGGCCGGATGCCGTTTTCGGCCTCGTTCTACAGCGACGGGCAGGCGCGGGCGATCGAGCGCCTGGGCGCGTTGCCGGCGGGGCGCAGCGCGTGCATCGTCCTGCCGCAGAACCGCCTGGACGCGCTGAGCGCGCAGGAGCGCAGCCGCCTCGAGCCCCTGGCGCGGCGTGCCGGCCAGGTGTTGGCGCGCTGGCGCTGAAACCCGCGCTGCCGGGGTCGCGGCGTCAGCCCGGGTGGCGTGCGGCAAAGGCCCAGTGCCGGCTCACCAGGTAGGTCGCCAGGGCCACTGCGGCCAGCACCACGGCCAGGGCGACACCATAGTTCCAGCCGGCGCGCAGGAGCAGCCAGTAGGCCAGTTGGTTGAGGGCGAATGCCGCCGCCGAGACGAGGAAAAAGCGTGCGCTGGCACGCCGCGCGGGTGCCCGCTGGCTGGCGAAGCTCAGCCGCCAATGGCCGACGAACGAGACCATGAAGGCCACGCCCCAGGCCACCACGTTGGCCGCCAGCGGGGCGGCCAGGCCAAGCGAGACCAGAGCGACGACGACGCCGAAGTGCACCAGCGTGGCGCTGGCGCCGACGCCGATGAACCAGAAGGCGGAACGAGAAGGCACGGCCTTTGCCTGCTCTAGCGCATCAGCCGCCCGTGGCCGGCGTTCGGGTCGATCTGATCAGCACGACGTCGATCTCATCATGATGGCCTCGCATGGGCAGTGGAATGCCGGCGCATCGACGACACGGCGCAAGCGCGCGCCGCCATGAACGCCATGAATCGCCACCGGTCGTGCCAGTTTAGGCGGGCGGCCGCCCGGACTGACGCGGTGGACTGGCGCGGCGCGGCTTTCCAGAACAGGCATGCCAGGATGCGGCCTCGGCGCCACCGATAATCCGTGCATGACGCAGCCCGCCGACGAATACGGCATGCGCCTGGCGCTGGACCAGGCGCACAACGCCTGGCTGGTGGGGGAGGTGCCGGTGGGTGCGGTGATCCTGCGCCACACGGCCGATGGCCCCCAGGTCGTGGCCACCGGCTACAACCGGCCCATCACCACGCACGACCCCACCGCGCATGCCGAGATCGTGGCCCTGCGTCACGCCGCGGCGCTGCTCGAGAACTACCGCCTGCCCGAGTGCGAGCTCTTCGTCACCCTCGAGCCCTGCGCGATGTGCGCCATGGCGCTGATGCATGCGCGCTTCAAGCGCGTGGTCTTCGGCGCACCCGACCCCAAGACCGGCGCCGCGGGCTCGGTGCTCGACTTGTTCGCCGAGCCGCGGCTGAATCACCAGACCGAAGTCGTGGGCGGCGTGCTCGCCGAGCCCTGCGCCGAGTTGCTGCGCCGCTTCTTTGCCGAGCGCCGCGCGCAGCAGCGCGCCGAGCGCGACGCCCAGCAAGGCGCCGAGCGCGGCGCAGCGCCGGCCGAAGGCCCGATCCCGGCCGGCGACGCGGTCGAACTGCCCTTCGACCCCACACCCCCAAGCAGCGAACCGTGAGTCCGTCGATGCCCGATCTGACCTTGTTCACCCCCGCCGGCGTGGTGCCGGCCGCGCCACCGTTGCGCCTGGCGCTGCGCCGGCTGCGCGCGCTGGGCTTCGACGCGCGGCTCGACGAAGCTGCCCTGGCGCGCCACCAGCGTTTCGGCGGCGACGACGACGCGCGCCTGGCGGCGCTGCACCGCGTGGCGGCGGCAGCGCCGTCGGTGGCCATGGCCGCGCGCGGCGGCTACGGCATGACGCGGCTGCTGGAGCGCATCGACTGGAATCTGCTGGCGCGCAGCGTCGAGCGCGGCACGCGCTGGGTCGGCCACAGCGACCTCACGGCCTTGCACATGGGCCTGCTGGCGCATGCCGGCGCACGCAGCTGGGCGGGCCCCATGGCCATCGACGACTTCAGCCGCACCGAGGAGGCCGGCGGCGTCGACGAGGTGACGCGCGACTGCTTTGTCGAAGCCATGGGTGGCGAGCTCGAGGCGCTGGGCTTTCGCAGCGAGCCCGGTTTCGACGGGCTGGACGTGAGGGGCGTGCTCTGGGGCGGCAACCTCACGGTGCTGCTGTCGCTGCTGGGCACGCCGCACTGGCCGACGGTCAAGGGCGGCATCCTCTTCCTGGAGGACGTGAACGAGCACCCTTACCGCATCGAGCGCGGCCTGTTGCAACTGCTCCAGGCCGGTGTGCTGACGCGCTGCAAGGCGGTGCTGCTGGGAGCTTTCAGCGCCTGGAAGCCCTCGCCCCTGGACCGGGGCTACTCGTTGAAGACGGCCGTGGCGCGCGTGCGTGAGCAGACCCAGGTGCCGCTGCTCACCGGGCTGCCCTTCGGGCATGTGCACCCCAAGGTGACGCTGCCCGTGGGCGCGCGCGTGCAACTGGTGGTGCAGGGCCGCGACGTGCTCATCGGCTGGTAGGCACTGGCGCACCCTAGAATCCGCGCACGCCTTCGGGTCGGCCCGGCCATGAGCTGCGGGTTGCCGAGGGCGCGAGTCTTTCTGGCGTTGCCCTGTCCAGCCACCCTGCGACAGGGCCGCGCGTAGCCTGGAGGCCGCATGGGCGGACCAACGTTTTCTTGGCGCAAGGCATGGCGCGCACTGGCCCTGGGTGCCTGCGTGCTGCTTGCCACGGCGTGCAACAACAACCCCTGGCCGGACAACGCGGCGGCGTCCAACACGCTGTACAGCGCGGTCATCGAAAGCTCCCCGCGCCACCTCGACCCGACGGCGAGCTACTGGAGCAACGACACCCCGTATACCTACCAGATCTACGAGCCGCCCTATGGGTATCACTACCTGAAGCGGCCGTTCCAGCTGGTGGGCAAGACGGCGCGCGAGGTGGCCAAGCCGCGCTACATCGGCCGTGCGGGCCAGCCGCTGCCCGACGACGTGCCGGCCGAGCAGGTGGCCGAGAGCATCTACGACGTGCCCATCAAGCCGGGCATCCTCTACCAGCCGCACCCGGCGTTCGCCAGGGACGCGCAGGGCCGCTACCTGTACCACGCGATGAAGCCCGGCGAGCTGGGCGAGCGCCGCTCGCCGCTGGACTTCGAGCACCAGGGCACGCGCGAGCTGGTCGCCGAGGACTTCGTCTACGCCCTCAAGCGCCACGCCACCACGCGCATCACCGCGCCCATCTTCAGCACCTTTGCCGAGTACGTGGTCGGCCTGCGCGAATACGGCGAGCTCGTCAAGAAGGAGGACGCCAAGCTGCGCCAGGGCCTGGACCCGGCGAGCCAGGACAAGCCCTTCCTCGACTTCCGCCAGTGGCCGCTGGCCGGCGCCAGTGCGCCGGAGAAGTACCTCTTGCGCGTGCGCATCAAGGGCAAGTACCCGCAGTGGAGCTACTGGATGCAGATGACCTTCATGGCCCCGGTGCCGTGGGAGGCCGACGCGTTCTATGCCCAGCCCGGCATGGCCGAACGCGGCCTGTCGCTGGACACCTGGCCGGTGGGCACGGGGCCGTACATGATGGCGGAGTTCGTGAAGGACCGGCGCCACGTGATGAAGCGCAACCCCAACTACCGCGGCGAGCCCTACCCCTGCGAGGGCATGCCCGGCGACAAGGAGGCGGGCCTGCTCGACGACTGCGGCAAGACCATGCCCTTCATCGACACCATGGTCTCGACGATCGAGCGCGAGGCCGTGCCGCAGCGCGGCAAGTTCCGCCAGGGCTTCTACGACGTGGAGGTGTTCGAGCGCACCGACACCGGGATGGACTACCTCGTGGCCATGCAGGACAGCGAGGAGGTGCGCAAGGAGTACCTCGCCAAGGGCTTCCGCCTGAACCGCGGCAGCGACGTGAACAGCTTCTTCATCGCCTTCAACATGCTCGACCCGGTGATCGGCGACGGCGACAAGGGCGTGAACAGCGCCGAGCAGATCGAGCGCAACCGCAAGCTGCGCCAGGCCATCAGCATCGCGCTGGACTGGGACGAGTACAGCAAGGTCTTCCCGAAGAAGGCCGGCGACACGGCGATGAGCCCGCTGCCGCCGGGCATCTTCGGCTCGCGCGAGGGCACGCTCGAAGGCGTCAACCCGGTCACCCACCGCGTGGTCGACGGCCGTGTGGTGCGCCGGCCCCTCGAAGACGCCCAGCGGCTCATGGCCGAGGCCGGCTACCCGAGCGGCCGCGACGCCCGGACCGGCAAGCCGCTGGTGCTGAACTACGACTTCTATGCGCCGGCCACACCCGAGCGCAAGCCCGAGATCGACTGGGTGGTGCGCCAGTTCGCGAAGATCGACATCCAGCTCGAGGTGCGCGCCACCGACAACAACCAGTTCCAGGACAAGGTGCGCAAGGGCAAGTACCAGGTCTTCTGGCTGGGCTGGAATGCCGACTACCCCGACGCCGAGAACTTCCTCTTCCTGCTCACCACCAGCGCCGGCAAGACCAGGTACGACGGCGAGAACACCTCCAACTACGCCAACCCGGAGTTCGACCGTTTGTTCAACCAGATGAAGGTGCTCGAGGACGGTCCGGCCAAGCAGGGTGTCATCGACCAGATGGTGGCCATCGTGCGCCACGATGCACCCTGGACGATGGGCTTCTTCCCCTACGCCTCGGCGGCGGCGCAGGAATGGGTGCACAACTACAAGCCCGCCATCCTCATCCGCGACCACGGGCGCTTCCTGCGCCTGGACGTGGGCCAGCGCCTGGCGGCGCTGAAGTCGTGGAACCACCCGGTGTGGTGGCCGATGGCCCTGCTCGCCGCCGTGGCCTTGGCGCTGGTGTGGGTGGCGCGGCGCCACCTGCGCCGGCGCGAGCGCACCAACGCGCGCGGCGAAGTGCTGGCGTGAGCGGGGGCAAGGGATGCTGAACTACCTCACCCGCCGCTTCATCTACGCGCTGCTCGTGCTGCTGGGCGTGAACCTGGCGACCTTCATGCTCTTCTTCACCGTCAACACGCCAGACGACATGGCGCGCCTGAACCTGGGGGGCAAGCGCGTCAACCAGGAGGCCATCGAGAAGTGGAAGGCCGAGCGCGGCTACGACAAGCCGCTCTACCTCAACGCCAAGCGTGAGGGCGTGGGGCAGGTCACGGACACGATCTTCTGGGACCGCTCGGTGTCGCTCTTTGCACTGAAGTTCGGCCGTGCCGATTCCGAGAGCGCGGGCGACATCGGCCACGAGGTCGCCAGCCGCATGTGGGTGAGCCTGCAGATGGCGCTGCCGCTGTTCATCTTGCAGGTCATCGCGAGCACGGCGTTCGCGCTGCTGCTGGTGATGTTCCGCAACTCGCGCCTGGACTTCTGGGGCGTGGTGAGTTGCGTCTTGATGCTCTCGATCTCGAGCCTGTTCTACATCATCGTCGGCCAGTACCTGTTCTCGCGCGTGCTCAAGCTGGCACCCATTTCGGGCTATGCGCCGGGGCTGGACGCGGTGAAGTTCCTCATCCTGCCCATCGGCCTGAGCCTGATCGCGCGGCTGGGCGGCGAGGCGCGGCTGTACCGCGCCATGTTCCTCGAGGAGATCGGCAAGGACTACGTGCGCACGGCGCGCGCCAAGGGGCTGAGCGAGAGCGCCGTGATGTACGGCCACGTGCTGCGCAACGCGCTCATCCCCATCGTCACCAGCGCCGGCAGCTACCTGCCCTATGTGTTCCTGGGCAGCCTGGTGTTCGAGAGCTTCTTCGGCCTGCCCGGGCTGGGCGCCTACGTCATCGAGGCCATCGGCAAGCAGGACTTCGCCGTCGTGCGCACCATGGTCTTCGTGGGCTCGCTGCTCTACATCGCCACCTACGTCCTCATCGACATCGCCTACACCTGGGTCGACCCCAGGGTGCGGCTGAGCTGAGATGTTCGCCCCCAAGCTTGTCGCTTCGCGCCTTCACTGCCCCCCGTGGGGGCGCAGTCGGGCTTGGGGCGGCCCTGCGCCCGACTGACATGCCCAAATTCGTACTGCTCTGGACCGATGCGGCGATCTGGCTGCTGATCGTTGCGCTCGCCGCCTACATCGTTTTCGTGATGCGCAGCCCGCAGCTGCGCGCCAACTGGCGCAAGGTGTTCTTCGACGCCGCGGCGCTGGCGTCCTCGCTGGTGCTGCTGCTGTGCCTGGGCGTGACGCTGCTCGACAGCGTGCACTACCGCCCGCTGCTGCCGCCTGCGCCCGGCGTGGCCCACGCCGCGCCGGCCTACGAGGCGCGCACGCGCTCGCTGCTCGACGCGGCCCTGTGGCAGCTGGTGGAGTCGCGCGAGGCGACCTACTCGCGGCCGCTGTCCTACCTCGGCTTCACCAAGGAGTCGCTGCTCGTGGACGGGCAGGTCGCGCGCGTGGCGCCGCGCCTGGTCTTCGGCGGCGCGCACCTGAAGAACCCGCAGCAGGAGTGGGCCGGCGACCTGCTCACGCGCGCCGTGCAAGGCCTGGTGGCGGGCGCCGCACTGGCCCTCGTGCTCGGTGCGCTGCTCGTCGGGGCCGTGGCACGCGGCTCGCGCCAGAGTCTGGGCGCCACGCTCCGGCGCATCGCACGCCGCGACACGCCGGTGCCCTGGCACGCGGCGCTGGCCACGCTGGCGGTGCTCGGCCTGCTCGTCGGGCCGGCCACGGCGCTGTCCGGGCCGTACCACCTGCTGGGCACCGACCTCACGGGCAACGACGTGCTCTTCCAGTCCCTCAAGAGCATCCGCACCGCCTTCGTCATCGGCACGCTGGCCACGGTGGCCACGCTGCCGCTGGCGGTGACGCTGGGCCTGCTCGCCGGCTATTTCAGGGGTTGGGTCGACGAGATCATCCAGTACGTCTACACGGTGCTCTCGTCGGTGCCCAACGTGCTGCTCATCGCCGCCTGCGTGCTCATGGTGCAGGTGTTCCTGGACAAGAACCCCGACCTCTTCGAGACCGGCGCCGAGCGCGCCGACCTCAAGCTCTTCTTGCTCTGCACCGTGCTCGGCCTGACCGGCTGGGCCGGTCTGTGCCGGCTGCTGCGCGGCGAGACGATGAAGCTGCGCGAGCTGGAGTACGTGCAGGCGGCGAGCGCCTTCGGCGTCAGCCACACGCGCATCCTCATGCGCCACATCTTCCCCAACGTGGCGCACCTCATGCTCATCGTCACCGTGCTGGAATTCAGCTCGCTGATCCTCTACGAGGCCGTGCTCTCGTACGTCGGGGTGGGCGTGGACCCGTCGATGAACAGCTTCGGCGGCATGATCAACCTGGCGCGCAACGAGATGAGCCGCGACCCGGTGGTGTGGTGGAGCTTCGCCGCGGCCTTCGGCTTCATGGTCACGCTGGTGCTCGCCGCCAACCTCTTTGCCGACGGCGTGCGCGACGCCTTCGACCCGCGCGCCGCGGTCTTCAGGCGCCGCCGCGTGCCGCCCGTGCGCAAGGCGAGCTGATCATGCTGAACATCGAGAACCTGGTGGTCGAACTCGGCGTCGATGCCGGCCTGGTGCGCGCCATCGACGGCCTGCGCCTGAGCATCGAGCGCGGCGAGACTTTCGCCCTGGTGGGGGAGTCGGGCTGCGGCAAGAGCATGACCGCGCTGGCGCTGATGCGCCTGCTGCCCGAAAACGGCTGGGTCGCCGCGGGCGACATCCACATCGGCCACGGGCGCGACGCGGTGGACGTGCTCGGGCTGCCCGAGTCGCGCATGCGCGGCGTGCGCGGCGGGCGCATCGGCATGATCTTCCAGGAGCCAGCGACGAGCCTCAACCCGGTGATGAAGATCGGGCAGCAGATCGTCGAGGCCATCGAGACGCACACCGAGCTGCGCGGCGCGGCGGCGCGCGCCAAGGCCGTCGACTGGCTCGCGCGCGTGGGCATCCCCGAGCCCGGGCGGCGCATCGACGAATACCCCTTCCGCATGAGCGGCGGGCAGAAGCAGCGCGTGATGATCGCCATCGCCCTGGCGGCCGAACCCGACTTCCTCATCGCCGACGAACCGACCACGGCGCTGGACGTGACCATCCAGGCGCAGATCCTGGATCTGCTCAGGGACCTGCAGCGCGAGAAGCGCATGGGCATGCTGCTCATCACGCACGACCTGGCGGTGGTCTCGGGCATGGCGCAGCGCGTGGCGCTGATGTATGCCGGGCAGATCATCGAAGTGGCGCCGGCCGACGAGTTCTTCGCCGCGCCGCGCCACCCGTATGCGCGTGCCCTGCTGCGCGCCTTGCCCGGCAGCGAGCGCCGTGCCGGGCCGCTGGAGGCCATCGCCGGCACGGTGCCGGCACTGACGCAGCCCTTTGGCGGCTGCCGCTTCGCACCGCGCTGCGCCCAGGTCATGCCGCCATGCGCCGGCACCGTGCCGGTGCTGCAGGAGGTGTCGGCGCGGCATGAGGTGCGCTGCCTGCTCTACAGCGGGGTCGCGGATGCTTCGTCCGGCGCGTCGGCGCCTGCTAGGGCCGCGGCTGCAGCCGTGCTGGCGCCACGCCCGGTGGTACCGCAGGACGCCGCCGCCGGGCCCTTGCTCGACGTGCAGGGGCTGCGTGTGCGCTTCCCCATCCGCGGCGGGCTGATGCAGCGCGTGAAGGGGCACTTCGATGCCGTGGACGGTGTGTCCTTCCAGGTCGAAGCGGGCGAGACGCTGGCCCTGGTCGGCGAGTCGGGTTGTGGCAAGACGACCACCGGCAAGGCCATCGTGCAACTGCTGCGCCGCCAGGCCGCCATCGAAGGGCGGGCACTGCTGGAAGGGCGCAACCTGTTCGAGATGCAGGGCGCCGAGCTGTTGGCCGCGCGGCGCCAGGTGCAGATCATCTTCCAGGATCCGTTCGCCTCGCTGAACCCCCGCATGCGCGTGTCCGAGATCCTCGACGAAGGCCTGGCCGCACTGCAGCCCGACCTCACGGCCGGCGACCGCCTGGCGCGCATTCAACGCCTCACCGACCAGGTCGGCCTGCGCCGCGACGCGCTCGGCCGCTATCCGCACGAGTTCTCGGGCGGCCAACGCCAGCGCATCGCCATCGCCCGCGCGCTGGCGGTGGCACCCCGGCTCATCGTCTGCGACGAGCCGACTTCGGCGCTGGACGTCTCGGTGCAGGCGCAGATCCTCAACCTGCTGCGCGACCTGCAGCGCGAGCTCGGTGTCTCGCTGCTCTTCATCACCCACAACATCGGCGTCGTCGAGTACATCGCCGACCGCGTGGCGGTGATGCGCGCCGGGCGCATCGAGGAGCAGGGTGCCTGCGAGCAGGTGCTGGCGCGGCCGACGCGCGAGTACACGCGCGCCCTGCTCGCCGCGGTGCCGCGGCTGCAGGCGGCGTGAGCGCCAGGCGCTAAGGCCGAGGCACGGCGCGGCCGGCGGTCTCGGCTTCGAGCGACCACCCGACGAAGCACCGGCCGTGACCACCATGCAGACATGAGCCTCGAAGAGCCCGGCGCCAGGGGCTCGCCACGATCGCAGCCGGCGTCGGCCGCGCAGCCGCGCATCGGCGGGCCGCGGCTGGGCCCGCCCGTCGGCCCTGAAGGCAGGCACCTGGCCGTGGCGCTGCTCGTTTCGTGCGTGCTGCACGCCCTGATGCTGAGCCTGGCCTTCAACGGGCAGGGGTTCGGGCTTCCGGGGCTGCACCTGCCGTGGCAGGACCGGCGCACGGTGGTGCCCGAACTGCATGTCGTGCTGGCCGCGGCGCCCGTGGCACCGGCTGTGCCTGCACCCGAACCCAACGGGCCCGTCGCCGCGCCAGCCGCTTCGCCGCCGCCACAGGCACATCGTCAGTCCCCACGCCCGCAGGAGCAGGCGCTGGCCGCACCCGAGGCGCCGCTGCAGCTCGCGGAGCCCGACCCCGTTGCGCCCGTGGTCATACCGTCGGTTGCGGAGTTGATCGAACGCCGGGTCGTTGCCGAGGCGCTCGAGGCCGGCGAATCGGCCGATGCCGTCGCGCAGGAAGCAAGCGTGCGCGGCATCGATCCCGCCGCGCCGGGTGAGCCGCCGCGCCCGGTTTCGAGCTCGAGCGCGGAGCAGCCCGTGGAGAAGCCGGCGTGGGTGACGCCGCAGGATCTGCCGCAGCCGGAGGCCGTGGCGGCAGCGGCATCGGCCGCCTCGAGCGCCGAGCGCCTGCTCACCGCTGCGCCTGCCGCCGCTGGCGCTGCGCAGCCGTCGATGGACCTGCGCGACGGCGAACGGGCTGCCACGCAGGACCTGCTCGAGCGGTTGCTGGGGCAGGGCAGGCAACAGACGGCGTTGCTCGAAGCCACGCGGCAGGCGGTCTTGCGCGCGGACGCGCTGGGCGCCGAAGCGCAGCGGCTGGAGGCCGAGCGTGTCGAGGCGGCACGCTTGCAGGCCGAGCGGCATGCCCTGGCGTTGCAGGAGGCCGAACGTCGACGGGCGGCGCAGGCCGAAATCGCGCGGCAGGACGCGGCGCGGGCCGAAGTCATGCGCCAGGACGCCATGCGGCAGCAGGCTGAGCAGGAGGCGGCCGCGCGCGAGCTGGCGCGGCATGTGCAGGCCGAGCGCGAGCAAGCCGAACGCCTGGCGGCAGCCCGTCGAGCGGCTGAACACCGAGATGCCGAGCGCGTGGAAGCGGCTCGCATCACGGCGGCTCGGCAGGAAGCCCAACGCCAGGAAGC
>DYOR01000043.1:0-2213 GCA_020720385.1 Rubrivivax sp. | reverse complement strand
CAGGAAGCCCAACGCCAGGAAGCGCAGCGCCAGGAGGCCGCGCGGCTGCAAGCCGCCGAGGAAGAGGCTGCCTACACGGCAAGGCGCGAGGCGGTGCGCCGGGCGATCGGGCGGCAGCTGGACGAAGAGGCGGATCGTCGCCACGCCGCAGCTGCGGCGCAAGCGGCGCGCGCTCCCGGCACGCTGCCTTACTCATGGAGCAGCGCGCGGCGCGGCAGGCTGCTGGGGCGCACTGACACGAACGCCGAACTCGTGCTCTACGCGGAGGCCTGGGCGCGCAAGATCCAGCTCAACACAAGCGTGGACAAGGTGCGCGAGCTGGCCAGCAGGCCGCATGCGAGCCCGCTCGTCACGGTGGCCTTGCGCAGCGACGGTTCGGTGGAAGCCATCACCTTCGTCGTCTCCAGCGGCGTGCCCGATATCGACGAGGCGATCCGGCAGATCGTGCAAAGCCAGGCGCCGTACCGGGTCTTCCCGCCGGCGCTGGCGCGCGAGTTCGACGTCGTTGAGATCCGACGTACATGGCACTTCGACACCGCCGTGCGGCTGGACTGAAGGCGCCACGGCATGCCGGCCGAGCGCCTGCATGCTGCTGCGAGCGCCAGGCGCCGAAGCCGAAGCGCTGCGCGCAAAGGCCGAAGCGCTGCGCGCTAAGGGAGAGGCGCTTCCCGGGCGGCGGCCTCGGCTTCGAGCTGCCACTCGAAGAAGCGCTGGCCACCGAAGGCGATGGTGCCCATGAGCACCGCTCCACCCACCATCAGGGCGACGATGGCCGCCGCCACCGCGCCCCAGCCGGTGCTGCGGCCGCTGCGGCCCGGGTTGTGGCGGGCGTCCCACTTCGCGTCGGGGGTGAGGGCGTGGACGATGGCGCTGAGCATGCCGATCGAGATCATCACGCCCAGCAGCGGGATGAGCAGCCACGCCATCCGGTCGTCCTGGCCCATCTCGCGCATGCGCAGCACGCCCACGAGGCCCGACAGCGTGGGCAGCGGGAAGAGCCACGCCAGGCGGTCGCCCGGGCCGTTCAGGTACAGGCGGTGCACGCCCAGTGCGCCCAGCCCCAGCGCCAGCCACGCCGCGAGCGTCTTCGAACGGTAGCGGGGAGGTGCCGCTGGCGCGCGGGGGGCGGCGGTGCGCGGGGTGGCGCGGGGCATGGGCTATGGCCGTTGGTGATTGGTGGGGCGCAGTTTATAATGCGCGGTTTTCGGCGCTGGCTTGGGTGGGAACACCGGGCGTATCTACGGCGCCGGCCGCGGTCGGTGGGATGTCCCGCCGACCAACAAGATGGTCCACCCGGTGTGTCTCCCGTGGCTGGCCGTCCTCCCCGACCCAAGGAATCTGCACATGGTCGTGATCCGACTCGCCCGTGGCGGCGCCAAGAAGCGCCCCTTCTACAACATCGTCGTCGCCGACTCGCACGAGCGTCGCGACGGCCGCTTCATCGAACGCGTGGGTTTCTACAACCCGGTGGCTTCCGGCGCCGAGCAGGGCCTGCGCGTGGCGCTGGACCGCGTCACCCACTGGGCCGGCGTGGGCGCACAGCTCTCGCCGACGGTGGCGCGGCTGGTGGAACAGGCGAAGAAGGCCGCCTGAGCCTTGCCGGCGTGAACGCGGTGCCCCCCGTGCCGCCGCTGCCGGCAGCCGGTGAGGACCCGCCGGCGCTGCCGGCGGATGCCGTCGAGGTGGCCCGCGTGAGTGGCGCCTGGGGCGTGAAGGGCGGCATCAAGCTGCAGCCCTTTGCCGCCGACCCGCAGGCGCTGTTTTCCTCCAAGCGCTGGTTCTTGCTGCCCCCCGAGACACCGCGGGGGCCGGCGGCAAGGCCTGCAATGCCTTGGCCGGGATTGCTGCGCGTGCTCAGCGCGCGCGAGCACGGCGATGGCGTCGTGGCGACGGCGCAGGAGGTCCCCGACCGCGACGCCGCCGAGGCCCTCAAGGGCGCGCGCGTGTTCATCGCGCGTTCGAGTTTCCCGACCCCCGACGCCGACGAGTTCTACTGGGTCGACCTGATCGGCCTGGACGTCTTCAACGCGCGCGGCGAGTCCTTCGGCCCCGTGGTGGGCCTGGTCGAGACCGGTCCGCACTGCGTGCTGCGCACCCAGCCCGCGGCGAGCGGTGCGCCCGAGATCCTCATCCCCTTCGTCGACGCCTACGTGGTGCAGGTGGACCTGCCCGGGCGTCGCATCGTCGTCGACTGGGAAGCCGACTACTAGTAC
>DYOR01000187.1 GCA_020720385.1 Rubrivivax sp. | reverse complement strand
GGTCGCCGCTCAGGTCCTCCAGCGGTTCGTCGCCGAGCAGGTCGCCCGGGCCGTCGTCGGTCAGGCCGATGCGGGCGAGCAGGTCGCCCGGGCCGTCGTCGGTCAGGCCGATGCGGGCGAGCAGTTCGCGGGAGGAGAGCGGCTGGTTCTTGCGGGTCATGGCAGGCTCCTTGGGTTCAGGGATCGGGCTCGCCTCCTGGGGTGCGAGGGGTCCCATGCTCCACACCCATGCGACACTCGATGTCGTACACTGCCGCGATGGCCGCCACCCACCAAAGCCGCGTCGAGCGTCTGAAGCGCATCGAGCGCGCGCTGTCCCGCGGGGCGACGCCAGAGAACTGCCTGGACGGGACTCAACTGCTGGCGATCCTCGGGGATGCCTACGGCGAGGGCAACGCCCTGGCGCATCGGCGCGCCCTGCAACGCGATCTCGAAGACCTGGTGAAGGAGGGGCGCATCGAGGCCGCCAACCCCGGGGGCAAGCCGCTGCGCTACCGGAGGGCCGGGGCTGACCTCGACGATGATCCCGCGGTGTGGGAGTTCACCCTGCGGCAGATCCGGGACCTGGTCGCCGAGGCGTTGCCGAAGGGGCGGCTTGATCGCCTGTGGCAGCGGCTGTTGGCGGAACTCGATGAACCGAGACTGGACGAGACCCGCCTGCGCATAGTCCCCGATACCCTGCGCCTGCAACCCGTGGAGCTCTATCCCCAGGTGTTGGGCGCGGTGATCGAGGCCCTGGCGCGGCGCTGTGTGCTGCAAGTCGGGGTTAAAGTGGACCCCATGTGCACGACTGCGAACCGCAGACTCCCCTGAGCATCCCCACCCAAGGAGCCGATACGTGACAACAACAAGCAGCAGCAAGAACCTCTTTGCGCCGGTCAAGATCGGCCCCCATGACCTACAGAACCGCATCGCCATGGCGCCCCTGACTCGCAGTCGCGCCCTCGGCAATGTCCCCAACGCGCTCATGGCCGAGTACTACGGCCAGCGGGCCTCGGCTGGGCTGATCATTACCGAGGGCACCTCACCCTCGCCCAATGGCCTGGGCTACGCGCGCATCCCCGGCATCTTCTCCCAGGCGCAGATCGATGGCTGGAAGGCGATCACCCAGGCCGTCCAGGCCGGCGGGGCCAAGACCTTCATGCAGCTCATGCACACCGGTCGCATTACCCACCCGCTCAACCTGCCGGCAGGGGCGCGCATGATCGCCCCCTCGGCGGTGGCCGCGGCGGGCGAGATGTACACCGACGCCGAAGGCATGAAGCCCCATCCTGTCCCGGCCGAGATGACCCCCCAGGACATCGCCGCCACCCAGGGGGAGTTCGTGCAAGCGGCGAGGA
This sequence comes from Rubrivivax sp., assembly GCA_020720385.1. Classification (GTDB taxonomy): domain Bacteria; phylum Pseudomonadota; class Gammaproteobacteria; order Burkholderiales; family Burkholderiaceae_C; genus Rubrivivax. Next base: position 2,668 of record DYOR01000187.1, on the reverse strand, counting down.
ACGCCCTGGCCGCGGGTTTCGACGGCGTGGAACTCCACGCCGCCAACGGCTATCTGCTGGAGCAGTTCCTTCGCCCCAACTCCAATATCCGCACCGATGGGTACGGCGGCCCCATCGAAAACCGCGCCCGCTTCGTGCTGGAAGTCGCCGCGGCAACGGCCAAGGCCATCGGCGCTGACCGGGTCGGTATCCGCCTGTCGCCCTTCGGCGTCTTCAACGACATGCCGAATTACGACGCCATGGCGAGCGATTACGCCTACCTTACCGAAAGGCTCAGCGCACTGGGGCTCCTGTACCTGCACATCGTCGACCACTCGGCCATGGGCGCACCCCAGGTGCCGGACTCCATGAAGCAGACCCTGCGCCGGCTGTTCCAGGGCGCCATCATCCTCTCCGGCGGCTACGACGCCGCCCGGGCGCAGCAGGACCTAGATGCGGGCAAGGGCGATCTGGTCGCTGTCGGCAGGGGATTTATCGCCAACCCGGACCTGGTCGAGCGCTGGCGCAGCGGCGCTGCCCTCAACCAGCCCGACTTCGATACCTTCTACACCCCGGGGACCAAGGGCTACACCGACTACCCGGCCATGCAGCCGCGCTGATCCGGCCGGACCAGGAGAGGAGGGCGGGCGGAGATCGACAACCAGCAGTGGACTTCACCCATGGCGCAGCCAATCCCAGCGCCTCTTGCGGACGGCAACCCAGATCTGACCCCCATGGTTGGATTCAGGCGGCAATTGGTAGCGCCGGTAGTGTCAGAGGCCGGGCATCTGATCTGCGGCCAGGGTGCTGCGCTGACACCCTTACTCCAATCCCCATTAACTCCGCCACCGTCTATGACCCGGCCCTCGGGCGGGGCCCCGCCCGCGTCGCCCAGGCCCTGTTCGCCGGAGGAATGGGTGACCACCGACGATCTGGCCATCGTCACCGCCCTCGATGCTGGCGCTCCGAACACCCGTCCCGCCTGGCGCAAGGACTGGGCAGGCATCCGGGCCTGGGCCCTGGGACGGGCGGCGCAGTGGTTTCCGGCCGAAGGGTACAGGTTGCGCCTGCCGCTCTTGCCGGACCTGCTGGTGCGGTTCGCCCAGGACATGCTGGCAGGGGAGGGGGGTGAAAAGTGACCGAAGGACAGGCCCGCGCGCTGATCGCAGACAGCGAGGACGAACCGGCTTGGCCGACGCAGGCTGGGGTGGCGACGGTGATCGCCGAAGTCGATGGGGGCATGGTGCCGTTGGTAGAGGTCGACCCCGAGCAGGCGGACCGTCGGCGCGGCAAGCGGCTGCGGTGCAACAGCGCCTCAAACGCCCCGGCGCCTGGTGGGCGCCCGATAATGCCGCGGCCATGCTCGCCTTGCGCGTCGCCCGGGCAAACGGCCAGTGGTCGGCGCACTGGCAAGACCTGAAGCATGCAGCGTGACAGATCCGACGACCACATCAGTTTGGATCGCACCCCCCGCAGGGCAGCGAGTTGACTGACCACCTCGCCGCCCTGGTATCCAGGCGGGATGCCCTGGCCGCGCCACCCCCCGCGGCCCAGCCAACCCCAGCAGCGCCCGCGGACAGCGGTCCGCCGCCCGGCGGGATTCTGGTGAAGGTCGGGGGGGCCTTGCGCCTGGCCTTCGAGCAGGTCCGCCGGGGGCACTGACCACACGCTGGTTGGCGACCGCGGAAATACAAGAACGAACCAGGGTGTCCGGTTGGGGTGGTTGCACCGGGTCCCTCAAGGAACCCTGGGTGCCGAATCAGTGGGCGGCACGGCCAGCGGCAAACACCCGCATCGCCAGTTCAGCCTTGTTGGTGACTGCGAGTTTGCGGTAGCAATTCGCGATGTGATTGCGCACGGTGGCGGGGGCCAATCCCAGGGCTGTCGCGATTGTTGCGTAGGTGTCGCCTCGCGCATAGCGGGTGACGATATCGCGCTCTCGCGCGGAGAGGTTATCCACTGCGCTTAAGGCCAGCGCCCGTATGTAGCGGAAACCACTCTTGGGGGCGATCTCCAATTTCATCTGCCCGGTCTGGAAGGGTGTCGCCAGGCGAACGCTCTCCAGCAGCGCCTCAGGTAGTCGGCTGCCTTGCCACCCCGGCCAGTGCTCTCGTACGCAATGGATGAAGCCCGGGCTTGCCTCGCACAAGAAGCCCCGTGCGTCCGCCACCGCCCAACAGTCATGCCGCTCGCGCGTCGTGTTGAGCAACTCCCGCAGCCGCGCCGCACGGTGGGCATCGGCCAAGTGCGGCATGAGCAATTCTTTGGTCAGGCGCTCGGTCTCGGTGAACGGTCTGTTTCCATCGTGTCGCCACAGGGTGAGAAACTCCTGTAACGAGGAGACCGGCTCCACCAGCAGGGTGCCAAGCGACCACTCCACCCGAAAGCGTTGGCCTACCTGTCGATACAGATCGGTGAGAACATAGCGTTCGCGGGTGATCAGGTCGGACATGTTGATCGTGGTGCCGGGGGCCGCGATCAGCGCGGCCCGGAAAAAATCCTGCGCCATGTAGGGCACATAGGCTTCAAGAATCGCTTCGTCGCAGTTGAAAAGATACAGTCGGTGGATTTCCATCGGCTCGGCCGCCGCATTGCCCCACCACGCCGAATCGAACGGGAGGATCTGCCGGATCAACTCCAGCACCAGTGGCTGGAACTGATCAAAGGCCGCCTCGCGCCCGGCGCGATG
>DYOR01000042.1 GCA_020720385.1 Rubrivivax sp. | reverse complement strand
CCTATCGTACGTCCACAATGCGAAGTGTTCAAGTTATTGTTGCTAGTTTCCTAAGTGCTTGAAATCCCTGCAGATCAAGCCGCCGCCGCCGATTCTTCAGCTCGCCTGATACGGGCAAACTCCATAGATACACGGCCCTTCGGCCTGAGGTCGAAAACTCATTGCGCCGCACGGGCTTACGAGAGCGTGTCACTTGGAACTGTCAAAGTCGGGTGAGAGCTTGTGAAGCATTCCGCCGCACCCGCTCGTGCGCCCGAAAAGGCGCCGCTCGTCGTTGCAAATGCTCGCCGTAGCCCGGGCTACGGCTGTGCTTTGCGCCTCGATCGACACCGTTTCGGACACCCGCTCGGGCGCGCCGGAACACTTCACAAGCTCTGAGCGGGCTGTCGCCGATGTGCGTGAAAATGCGCACATGAGCGCACGCACCCTCTACGACAAGCTGTGGGACGAACATGTCGTCCATACCGAGGACGACGGCACCGCCACCCTCTACATCGACCGCCACCTGGTGCACGAAGTGACCAGCCCGCAGGCCTTCGAGGGCCTGCGCCTGGCTGGGCGCAAGGTCTGGCGCGTGAGCTCCATCGTCGCCACTGCCGACCACAACACGCCCACCACCGGATGGTCCGACGGCTACGACGGCATCAAGGATCCCATCAGCAAGCTGCAGATCACCACGCTGGACGCCAATATCAAGGCCTGCGGCGCGGCGGCGTACTTCCCCTTCCTCGACAAGCGCCAGGGCATCGTGCATGTCATCGGGCCGGAGAACGGTGCCACGCTGCCGGGCATGACGGTGGTCTGCGGCGACAGCCACACCAGCACGCACGGCGCCTTCGGCGCGCTGGCGCATGGCATCGGCACGAGCGAGGTCGAACACGTGCTGGCCACACAGACGCTGCTGGCGAAGAAGGCGAAGAACCTGCTCGTCAAGGTGGAGGGTGTGCTGGGCCGCGGCGTGACGGCCAAGGACGTGGTGCTGGCCATCATCGGCCGCATCGGCACCGCCGGGGGCACCGGCCACACCATCGAGTTCGCCGGCTCGGCGATCCGCTCGCTGAGCATGGAAGGGCGCATGACGGTGTGCAACATGGCCATCGAGGCCGGCGCCCGCGCCGGACTCGTCGCCGTGGACGAGAAGACCATCGCCTACATCCACAACAGCGGCAAGGGCCGACCCTTCGCGCCCAGGGGCGTCGAGTGGGACCTCGCCGTCGCCCACTGGCGCACCTTGCAGTCCGACGCCGACGCGAAGTGGGACGCAGTGGTCGAGCTCGATGCCGCGCAGATCCAGCCGCAGGTGACCTGGGGCACGAGCCCGGAGATGGTGGTGGGCGTCGAAGGGCGCGTGCCCGACCCCGAGAAGGAGGGTGACGCCGTCAAGCGCGCTGCCATCGAGCGCGCGCTGCTCTACATGGGCCTGGCGCCGAACAAGGCCATCACCGACATCCGCATCGACAAGGTCTTCATCGGCTCGTGCACCAACAGCCGCATCGAGGACCTGCGCGAGGCCGCCGCGCTGGTCAAGCGCGCCGGCCAGCGCGTCGCCGGCAACGTCAAGCTGGCGCTGGTCGTGCCCGGCTCGGGCCTGGTCAAGGCACAGGCCGAGGCCGAGGGCCTGCACGAGATCTTCAAGGCCGCGGGTTTCGAATGGCGGGAGCCCGGCTGCAGCATGTGCCTGGCGATGAACGCCGACCGGCTGGAGAGCGGCGAGCGTTGCGCCAGCACCAGCAACCGCAATTTCGAAGGCCGTCAGGGCGCCGGCGGACGCACCCACCTGGTGAGCCCGGCGATGGCCGCCGCCGCCGCCCTGCACGGGCATTTCGTCGACGTTCGCCGCATCGGCTGACACAGGAGCACACCCCCATGCGCAAGTTCATCTCCCTCGCCCTTGTCCTGCTCACGCTCGGCGTGACCGCCTGCAACACCATGGAAGGCCTGGGCAAGGACATCTCCAAGGCCGGCGACAAGATCGAAGAAGCCGCCAAGAAGAGCAAGTAGCGGCCATGCAAGCCTTCACCGTGCACCGGGGCCTGGTGGCGCCAATGGACCGCGACAACGTCGACACCGACGCCATCATCCCCAAGCAGTTCCTGAAATCGATCGCGCGTTCGGGCTTCGGCCCCAACCTGTTCGACGCCTGGCGCTACCTCGACCCGGGCGAACCCGGGCAGGACCCGGCGTCGCGCAAGCCGAACCCCGATTTCGTGCTCAACCAGCCGCGGTATCAACCAGGAGCCTTCGGCTCCCAGGGCGCGAGCATCCTGCTGGCGCGCAGCAACTTCGGCTGCGGTTCGAGCCGCGAGCACGCGCCCTGGGCGCTCGAGCAGTATGGCTTCCGCGCCCTCATCGCGCCGAGCTTCGCCGACATCTTCTTCAACAACTGCTTCAAGAACGGACTGCTGCCGATCGCGCTGCCCGAGTCGCAGGTGGCGCGCCTGTTCGACGAGGTGCTCGCCTTCCCCGGGTACACGCTGACCATCGACCTGCAGCGCCAGGTGGTGGTCAAGCCCGACGGCAGCGAGATGCCCTTCGAGGTGCAACCCTTCCGCAAGTACTGCCTGGTGAACGGCTTCGACGACATCGGCCTGACGCTGCGCCATGCCGAGAAGATCCGCGCCTTCGAGGCCGAGCGTCTGGCGAAGATGCCCTGGCTGGCCCAACGTCAACTTTGAAGCGAAGCGAACCCCGACATGAAGATTGCCATCCTGCCGGGCGACGGCATAGGCACCGAAATCGTCGAGCAGGCCGTGCGCGTGCTGGGTGTGCTCGACCTCGATGTCGAGACCGAGACGGCACTCGTCGGCGGCGCGGCGTACGAGGCTCATGGCCACCCCTTGCCGGATGCGACGTTGCAGCTGGCGCGCGCTGCCGACGCCATCCTCTTCGGCGCCGTGGGCGACTGGAAGTACGACCGGCTCGAGCGCGCCCTGCGCCCCGAGCAGGCCATCCTCGGCCTGCGCAAGCAGCTCGGCCTGTTCGCCAACCTGCGCCCGGCGCTGTGCTACGAGCAGCTCACGCACTCGAGCAGCCTGAAGCCCGAGCTGGTGGCGGGGCTGGACATCCTCATCATCCGCGAGCTCACCGGCGACATCTACTTCGGCCAGCCGCGCGGCCGGCGCGTCGCCACCGATGGTCATTTCCCGGGCGCCGAGGAAGCCTTCGACACGATGCGCTACAGCAAACCGGAGATCGAGCGCATCGCCCACGTCGCCTTCCAGGCGGCGCGCAAGCGCAGCAGGCGCGTCACCAGCGTCGACAAGGCCAACGTGCTGGAGACCTTCCAGTTCTGGCGCGACGTGGTCACCGAGGTGCACGCGCAGTACCGCGACGTCGAGCTGCAGCACATGTATGTCGACAACGCCGCCATGCAACTCGTCAAGGCGCCCAAGGCCTTCGACGTCGTCGTCACCGGCAACATGTTCGGCGACATCCTCAGCGACGAGGCGGCCATGCTCACCGGCAGCATCGGCATGCTGCCCAGCGCGTCGTTGGACAAGGACCACAAGGGCCTCTACGAACCCAGCCACGGCAGCGCACCCGACATCGCCGGCAAGGGGGTGGCCAATCCGCTGGCTACAATCCTCTCCGCTGCCATGATGCTTCGTTTCTCGCTCAACCAAGCTGCCGCGGCCGAGCGCATCGAGTCGGCGGTGAAGGCCGTGCTTTCGTCCGGCCTGCGCACGCCCGACATCTGGAGCGAGGGCACGAAGAAGGTCGGCACGCGCGAGATGGGCGATGCGGTCGTCGCCGCCCTCACTGGCAAACTCGCCGGCAAAACCACTACCACCAAGAGCTAGCGGCTCTCGGATCGTCTCGCCACCACTCTGGACCCCGGCGATGCGAGCCGAGGAAAACCGGGGTCCAGGCTCACTGGAAAGGCAAGACTGAAATGGCACTCGCAAGGAATCCCCTGGTCGGCCTGGTCGGCTGGCGCGGCATGGTCGGCTCCGTGCTCATGGAGCGCATGCGCGCCGAAGGCGACTTCGCCCTCATCGAACCGATGTTCTTCTCTGCCAGCAACCCTGGCGGCACGCTGCCTGCGGCCGTGGCGGGCCTGGCGAAGACCGACACCACGCTGCATGACGCCCACGACGTCGCCAAGCTCGCGCGCTGCGACGTGGTCATCACCTGCCAGGGCGGCGAATACACCAAGGCCGTCTACCCGAAGCTGCGCGCCGCGGGCTGGAAGGGCTACTGGATCGACGCCGCCAAGACGCTGCGCATGCAGGACGACGCGGTCATCATCCTCGACCCGGTGAACATGCCGGTGATCCAGAGCGCGCTGGCCAAGGGCGTGCGGGACTACATCGGCGGCAACTGCACGGTGAGTTGCATGCTCATGGGCGTGGGGGCATTGTTCAAGGCCGACCTCGTGGAGTGGATGACGGCCACCACCTACCAGGCCGCCAGCGGTGGCGGCGCGGCCCATATGCGCGAGTTGCTGACGCAGTTCGGTACGCTGAATGCGGCCGTGCGCCCGCTGCTCGACGACCCGGCCAGCGCCATCCTCGAGATCGACCGTCAGGTCGCTGCCACCCAGCGCGGCCTGTCGGCCGCGGAGACGAAGAACTTCATGGTGCCGCTGGCCGGCAGCCTGATCCCCTGGATCGACGCCGACCGTGGCGATGGCACCAGCCTGGAAGAGTGGAAGGGCGGGGCGGAGGCCAACAAGATCCTCGGCCGTGGTCCGGGCTTCGGCGCCCCGGCGGTGCCGGTGGACTCGATCTGCGTGCGCGTCGGCGCCATGCGCTGCCACAGCCAGGCGCTCACCTTCAAGCTGAAGAAGGACGTGCCCCTGGCCGACCTGGAAGCGATGATCCGCAACGACAACCCCTGGGTCTCCTACGTGCCCAACACGCGCGAGGCCACCGTGCGCGGCCTCACGCCGGTGGCGGTCACGGGCACGCCGCAGATCGCCGTGGGCCGCTTGCGCAAGATGGCGCTGGGCCCGCAGTACGTCGGCGCCTACACCATCGGCGACCAGCTGCTGTGGGGGGCGGCGGAACCTCTGCGCCGCATGCTGCGCATCCTGCTCGAGCAGTGAAAACGGGCGTTGCCCACCCACAACAGGGCGGGCAACGCTCAGAAACAAACCATTTCCCCGGCAATCATCAGCCGATGCGTGAGCTTGCGCTCCTATATGCTTGATGCTGTTGCTGTTTTCCGCCGTTGCGGCGTCATGCCTCGTGGGCTGGCGCGCGGCCATGGCTTGATGAGATGGCGGCTGGCTTGCTGAAAAGCCTCGTCCGATCGCCTGGGGGAATGCCTTGAAACACTTCTCGTTGAACGCTTCGCGCTTTGCGCTCAACGCGGTGGCGCTGGCCACTGCGTGCCTGTGGGGAACGCAGGCCGCGGCGCTCGGGCTGGGCCGGCTGAACGTCCAATCGGCACTGGGCGAGAGCCTTCGTGCGGAGATCGAAGTGACGAGCATCGCGCCCGAAGAGGCTGCGTCGCTGCAGCTGCGCGTGGCATCGCCCGAGGCCTTCCGTGCCGCCGGCGTCGAGTACAACGCCGCGCTTGGCGTGGCGCAGGTGCAGGTCGTGCGTCGAGCGGACGGACGCTCCGTGCTGCGCGTGACCAGCGATCGCGCGGTGCTCGAGCCCTTCGTCGACGTGATCATCGAGGCCACCTGGTCCAGCGGCCGCCTGGTGCGCGAATACACCATGCTCTTCGACCCGCCGGGTGCGCGCGCCGCGCAGGCGCAGAGCGCGCCGGTGGTGACGCCGGCACCTACCGCGCCGGCACAGGCCCCGGCGCCCGTGGCGGCCGCCCCTGCGGCTCCACACGCCACGCCTGCGGCTGCCCCGCCCCGCCCGGCGCGCGAGCCGCGCCCGGTACGCGCCGAAGTGCCCCGTGCCGCGCCCGCCGCCGCCACGGCCCAGCCGGCGGGTGACGACTACCGCGTGCGCTCCGGAGACTCGCTCAGCCGCATCGCCCAGCGCACGCAGCGCCAGGGCGTCTCGCTCGATCAGATGCTCGTGGCCCTGTTCCGCGGCAACCCGCAGGCCTTCGTCGGCGAGAACATGAACCGCCTCAAGTCCGGTGTCGTGCTCAGCGTGCCTTCGCCCGCGCAGGCGGGCCAGGTCGCGCCGCAGGAGGCGCGCGAGGTGATCGTCGCGCAGAGCGCGGACTTCGCTGCCTACCGCCAGCGCCTGGCCGCGGGCACCACCGCCGTGGCCGAGGAGGCACCGGCGCGCCAGGCCAGCGGGCAGGTGCGTGCGCAGGTCGACGACCGCAAGCAGGTCGCTGCAGCCACGCCCGACCGGCTCAAGCTCTCGCAGGGGGCCGTGAAGGCCTCTGCCGCCGAAGCGCGCAGTTCCAAGCAGGCCGAGAAGAAGGACTCCGCAGCGCGCCTGGCCGAACTGGCGCGCAACGTCGACGAGTTGAAGAAGCTCCAAGGCGCCACCGCGCCTGCCGCGGCCGCCAAGCCCGCCGCCCCGGCGCCATCGCCTGTGGCGGCACCGGCGCCCGCAGCGGCACCGGTCGTGGCCACGCCTGCCGTGCCTGTTCCCAAGGTGGTGGCAGCAGCAACGACACCGCCCGCTGCGCCCGGGGCCTCTGCCCCGAGCGCGGCGTCGGCCGCCAAGCTGGCGGCGGCGCAGGTGGCGCCGCCCATGGCGGCCGGCGAAGAGCCCAGCCTGATGGACTCCCTGCTCGACAACGCCTTGCTCCTGCCGGGTGCCGGCGTGCTCGTGGCCCTGCTGGCGGGGCTCGGTCTGTACCGTCTGCGCGGCCGCCTGCGCAAGCCCGGTGGCGAGACCTCGTTCCTCGAAAGCCGGCTGCAGCCCGATTCGTTCTTCGGTGCCAGTGGCGGGCAACGCATCGACACGCGCGATGCCGCCAGCAGCACGAGCGGGAATTCCTCGTCGATGAGCTATTCGCTCAGCCAGCTCGACGCCATCGGCGACGTGGACCCGGTGGCCGAGGCCGACGTCTACCTGGCCTATGGCCGCGACCTGCAGGCCGAGGAAATCCTCAAGGAAGCGATGCGCGCCACGCCCGATCGCATGGCCATCCGCTCCAAGCTGCTGGAGGTCTATGCCAAGCGGCGCGACGGCAAGGCCTTCGAGCTCCTCGCCACGCAGATATGCAATCTCACCGGCGGCGAGGGCGAGGATTGGAGCAAGGCGCAGGCCCTGGGCCTGAGCATCGACCCGGACAACGCCCTCTACCAGCCCGGGGCCCAGCCCGAAACCGTGCGCGGCGCGGGCGGCAAGGTCATCGCCGAGCCGCTGGGTGCCTCGACCGTGCCCTACACGGTGGCCATGGCGCCGCCCGATTTCCAGCCCGCACCCGACGCGACCCTGGACGGCGACATGGGCCTGGATCTGGAACTCGACCTGCCCTCGGGCAAGTCCGACGCCTCGCTGCCGCCGCTCTCGCCCACGGAAGTGACGCTGCCCTTCTCCACCGGGGCGCAGTTCCGCACCGAGGACACCCTGGACCCGAGCCGTGGCGCCGGTGAGTCCAGGGCGGTGGCGCCGAGCACCATCGAACAAGCCATGTCCGGCGACGAGGCCCTGGATTTCGACCTCGAGGCGCTCGGCATCGAGCCGCCGACGGTGCCCGCGCGTCCCGAGCTGCCGGCTGCACCCAGCGCCGCACCCACCGAGCCGCTGCTCGACTTCGGCGACTTCTCGAATACGAATGCGCCGGAGGAGACTGCGGCGGCCGGTGCGCAGGCTGGAGACCCGCTGGCGCGCAAGATCGAACTGGCCGAGGAGTTCCGCCAGATCGGCGACCTCGAGGGCGCGCGCGACCTGCTCGAAGAGGTCGTGGGCAAGGCCGAGGGGGCGCTCAAGAGCAAGGCCCAGGGCATGCTCGACAAGCTCTCCTGAGCCGATGAGCGACGGGCAGGCGCGGCAGCCCGTGCGCCTGGCCCTGGGCCTGGCCTACCGCGGCCAGGCCTACCACGGCTGGCAGTCGCAGCCCGATGGCCGCACCGTGCAGGACGCGCTGCAAAAGGCGCTCTCGGCCTTTGCCGACGCGCCGGTGGTCACGGTGTGCGCCGGCCGCACCGATGCCGGCGTGCACGCCGTGAACCAGATCGTGCACCTCGACACCACGCTGCAGCGCGAGCCGTTTTCCTGGGTGCGCGGCACCAACCGCTACCTGCCCTTGGACATTGCCGTGCAATGGTGCCGGCCCGTGCCGGCGGGCTTTCATGCGCGCAACAGCGCGCGCGGCCGGCGCTACCGTTTCGTCGTTCTCGAGTCGCCCGTGCGGCCGGCGCTCGAACACGGCCTGGTGGGCTGGGTCTTCCGCCCGCTCGACGGCCAGGCGATGCGCGACGCCGCCGCCTGCCTGCTCGGCGAGCACGACTTCAGCGCCTTTCGCGCCGCCGACTGCCAGTCGCCCACGCCGGTGAAGAGGCTGAACCAGATCGAGATCAGCCGCCGCGGCGCCTACTGGCGCTTCGACTTCGACGCCAGCGCCTTTCTCCACCACATGGTGCGCAACCTTCTGGGCAGCCTCGTGGCGGTGGGCAACGGCCGCCAGCCGCCAGGCTGGATGGCCGAGGTGCTGGCCTCGAAGAGCCGTGAGGCGGCGGCGCCGACCTTCCCCCCCGACGGCCTGTACTTCATGGGCCCGTACTACGATGAGGCCTGGGGCATCCCCGGCCATACCGCGGCCATGGACTGGGTGCCCTGAATCGAATGACCCGCACCCGCATCAAGATCTGCGGCCTCACGCGCGAGGCCGATGTCGACGCCGCCGTCGCCGCCGGGGCCGACGCGCTGGGCTTCGTGCTCTACGCGGCAAGCCCGCGTCACGTGCCGCTGGCGCGCGCCACCGCACTCGCGCGCCGCCTGCCACCCTTCGTCACGCCGGTGCTGCTCTTCGTCAACGCCGCGCTCGACGAAGTGCAGCGCGCGGCCGCCGCGCTGCCGCAGGCGCTGCTGCAAATCCATGGTGACGAGCCGCCCGAGTGGTGCGCAGCGCTCACGCGGCCCTACCTGCGCGCGGCACGGGTCTCGCCGCAACTCGATTTGCTAGACTTCGCCCGCCGCTTCCACGGCGCGCAAGCCCTGCTGCTCGATGCCCATGTCGAGGCCTACGGCGGAGGCGGGAAGGTCTTCGATTGGTCACTGATTCCTCCAAGCGTGCCCCTTCCGGTCGTTTTGTCTGGTGGGTTGAATCCTGCCAACGTGACCGATGGGGTGCTCCGCGTGCGGCCCTGGGCCGTTGACGTGAGCTCCGGCGTGGAGACGGGCAAGGGCGTGAAGAGCGCCGAGCTCATGCGCCGGTTCTGCATTGCGGTGCGCGAGGCGGACGACCGGCTCGGCGCCTGAAGGCCGGCCCCGGCTGCGGGGCGGCCGGCCGAACCCGAAAGACCTCTCATGCTTGACTACCGACAACCCGATGCCCGTGGGCATTTCGGACCCTATGGCGGCACCTTCGTCGCCGAGACCCTGGTGCACGCCCTCCACGAGCTCGAAGCGGCGTATGCGAGGTACCGCGACGATGCGGAATTCGTCGCCGAATTCCGCCACGAGCTCGATCATTTCGTCGGCCGGCCCAGCCCGATCTACCACGCGGCGCGCATCTCGCGCGAGATCGGCGGCGCGCAGATCCACCTCAAGCGCGAGGACCTCAACCACACCGGCGCGCACAAGATCAACAACACCATCGGCCAGGCGCTGCTGGCGCGGCGCATGGGCAAGAAGCGTGTCATCGCCGAGACCGGCGCAGGCCAGCACGGCGTGGCCACGGCCACCATCTGTGCGCGCTACGGCATGGAGTGCGTGGTCTACATGGGCAGCGAGGACGTTTCGCGGCAAAGCCCCAACGTCTACCGCATGCACCTGCTGGGCGCCACCGTGGTGCCGGTGGACAGCGGCAGCCGCACGCTCAAGGATGCGCTCAACGAGGCGCTGCGCGACTGGGTGACGAACGTCGAGAGCACCTTCTACATCATCGGCACCGTGGCCGGCCCGCACCCCTACCCGATGATGGTGCGCGACTTCCAGCGCGTCATCGGCGACGAGTGCCTGGTGCAGATGCCGCGGCAAATCGGTCGCCAGCCCGATGCCGTGATCGCCTGCGTGGGCGGCGGCAGCAACGCCATGGGCATCTTCTACCCCTACATCGCGCACGAGGACGTGCAGCTCATCGGCGTGGAGGCGGCCGGGCAGGGCCTGGCCAGCGGCAGGCACGCGGCGTCCATCTGCGCGGGCTCACCGGGCGTGCTGCACGGCAACCGCACCTATCTGCTGCAGGACGACAACGGCCAGATCACCGAGACGCACAGCATTTCCGCCGGTCTGGACTACCCCGGCGTGGGCCCCGAGCACGCCTACCTCGAGGACATCGGCCGCGCCCAGTACGTGGCCATCACCGACGACGAGGCGCTGGCCGCCTTCCACCGCCTGTGCCGCACCGAGGGCATCATCCCCGCCCTGGAGTCGAGCCACGCGCTGGCCTACGCCATGAAGCTCGCCGCGACCATGCGGCCCGAGCAGCACCTGCTGGTGAACCTCTCCGGCCGCGGCGACAAGGACATCGGCACGGTGGCCGACCTGAGCGGCGCCGAGTTCTACTGCCGCCCGTCGTGCCGCGGGCAGACCGTCAAGGGGGGCCTGGCATGAGCCGCATCCAAGCCACGCTGGCGGCGCTCGCGGCGCAGGGCCGCAAGGCGCTCATCCCCTATGTCACCGCCGGCGACCCCCATGCCGACGGCACGCCCGAGGTCATGCAGGCCCTGGCCGATGGCGGCGCCGACATCATCGAACTGGGCGTGCCCTTCTCCGACCCCATGGCCGATGGCCCGGTGATCCAGAAGGCCGGCGAGCGCGCCCTGGCGCGCGGCGTGGGCATGCCGCAAGTGCTGGCCATGGTGCGCGCGTTCCGCGTGGGCAACGCTGCCACGCCGGTGGTGCTGATGGGCTACGCCAACCCGGTGGAGCGCTACGACCAGCGCGAAGGGCAGGGCGCCTTCGTGCGCGATGCCGCGGCCGCCGGTGTCGACGGCCTTCTCGTGGTCGACTACCCGCCCGAGGAATGCGAGGCCTTCGCCGCGGGCCTGAAAGCGGCCGGGCTGGACCTCATCTTCCTGCTCGCGCCCACCTCCACCGAGGAGCGCATGGCGCAGGTCGGGCGCATTGCCAGCGGCTACGTCTACTACGTGTCGCTCAAGGGCGTGACCGGCGCCGGCCACCTCGACACCGCCGCGGTGGCCGAGATGCTGCCGCGCATCCGCCGCCACGTGAACCTGCCCGTGGGCGTGGGCTTCGGCATCCGCGACGCGGCCAGCGCGCGCGCCGTGGGCGAGGTGGCCGACGCGGTGGTCATCGGCACGCGCCTGATCCAGATCCTGCACACCGAGTCGCGCGACAATGCGCCCCGCGCCGCGCGTGCCTTCATGGCCGAGATCCGCGCGGCCCTCGATGCCTGATGCCCCACGCCTGGGAGGGACCGCATGAGCTGGCTTGAAAAACTGCTGCCGCCGAAGATCCAGCACACCGACCCGGCCGACCGCCGCGCGGTGCCAGAGGGCCTGTGGATCAAGTGCCCGTCGTGCGAGACGGTGCTCTACAAGACCGACCTGGAAGGCAACCTCAACGTCTGCCCGAAGTGCGACCAGCACCATCGCATCGGCGCGCGTGCGCGCCTGGACGCCTTCCTCGACCCCGAAGGCCGCTGGGAGATCGGGCAGGAGGTGATGCCGGTCGATGCGCTCAAGTTCAAGGACAGCAAGAAGTACCCGCTGCGCCTGAAGGTGGCGCTGGAAACCACGGGCGAGACCGACGCCATGGTGGTGATGGGCGGCGCGGTGATGAGCGTGCCGCTGGTCACCGCCTGCTTCGAGTTCGAGTTCATGGGTGGCTCGATGGGCTCCGTGGTGGGCGAGCGCTTCGTGCGCGGCGTGGAGGCCGCGATCGAGCAGAAAGTGCCTTTCGTGAGCTTCGCCGCCACCGGCGGCGCGCGCATGCAGGAAGGCCTGCTCAGCCTGCTGCAGATGGCCAAGACCAATGCCGCGCTGACGCGCCTGGCCAAGGCCCGGCTGCCTTACATCAGCGTGCTCACCGACCCCACCATGGGCGGCGTCTCGGCGAGCTTCGCCTTCGTCGGCGACGTCGTCATCGCCGAGCCCAAGGCGCTGATCGGTTTTGCCGGCCCGCGCGTCATCGAGAACACCGTGCGCGAGAAGCTGCCCGAAGGCTTCCAGCGCAGCGAGTTCCTCCTCGGCACCGGGGCGTTGGACATGATCTGCGACCGCCGGCAGCTGCGTTCCACCATCGCGCGCCTGCTGGCGATGTTGCAGCGCCAGAGCGCCGATGCCGTCGCCTGATACCGCGCCGGCGACGCTCGCCGGCTGGCTCGCGCATGGCGCGGCCATGCACCCCAGGACGATGGACCTGTCGCTGGAGCGCACGGTCGAGGTGGCGCGCCGCCTGGGCATCGCCTTCACCGTGCCGGTGATCACCGTGGCGGGCACCAACGGCAAGGGCTCGACCTGCGCCATGATCGAGTCGATTGCGCGCCAGGCGGGTTACCGCGTGGGGCTGTACCAGAAGCCCGAGCTGGTGCGTTTCGAGGAGCGCTGCCGCGTCGGCGGCGCGGCGGTCTCGGCCGACGAGCTGGTGCCGCACTTCGCTGCCGTCGAGGCGGCGCGCGGCGCGCTCACGCTGACGCTGTTCGAGTTCAGCACGCTGGCCATCGTGCGCCTGCTCTCGCGGGCGGCCCTGGACCTGGTCATCCTGGAGGTCGGGCTGGGCGGCCGCTACGACTCGGTGAATGCCTTCGACTGCGATTGCGCCGTGATCACCAGCATCGCGCTGGACCACACCGAGTGGCTGGGCAATGACCGCGAGGCCATCGGGCTGGAGAAGGCGCAGGTGATGCGGCCCGGCAAGCCGGCCATCGTTAGCGACCCGCTGCCGCCGGCCAGCGTGGTGGCGCATGGGCAGGCCATCGGCGCGGACCTGTGGCTGGTGGGACGCGATTTCGGTCACTCGGGTGACCACCAGCAGTGGAGCTGGAGCGGGCGCGGGCGCGGCTACCACGGGCTGGCCTACCCGGCCCTGCGCGGCGCCAACCAGCTGCTCAATGCCGCCGGCGCCATCGCCGCGCTCGAGGCGCTGCGCGAGCGGCTGCCGATCAGTGCCCAGGCGGTGCGTGCCGGGCTGGCGCGGGTGGACCTGCCAGGTCGGTTCCAGATCGTGCCGGGCCAGCCCGTGCTCGTGCTCGACGTGGCGCACAACCCCCAGGCCGTGGCCACCCTGGCGCTGAACCTCGACGCCATGGGCCACTACCCGCGCACGCACGCCGTGTTCGGCGCCATGCGCGACAAGGACATCCCCGGCCTGCTGGAGAGGATCGCGCCGCTGGTCGACGCCTGGCATTGCTGCACCCTGCCCAGCGCACGCGCGGCCACGGGCGATGAGCTCGCCGCGCAGGTGCGCCGCGCCAGCGCCGGCCGCGCCGGGCGGCCGGCCGAAGTGCACGTGCACGCGGGCCCCGCCGAGGCCCTGCGCGCCGCGGCGGGCACGGCAGCCCCCGCCGATAGAATCGTCGTCTTCGGCTCCTTCCTCACCGTGGGCGGCGTTCTCAAGCAGGGCCTGCCCCGGCTGACGGCCGCCCACCTCGCCTGATTTCCTTCGTTGCCGGGCCGACCGGCCTCACGCCAGCCGCATGCGTATTCCCTTCCTGCGACCCCGAGCCCCGACCGCGGCAAGCCGTGCACGCCCTGCTGCGGCCAAGGCCGGGACCGCGCGCGCCGAGCCACGCGAGGAAGACCCGGCGTCGGTGGAGGCCGCGCGCACACGGGCCAGGCGCCGCCTGGTGGGTGCGCTGGTGCTGCTCACCATCGGCGTGGTGGGCTTCCCCGTGCTCTTCGAGACCCAGCCGCGCCCCTTGCCGGTGGACACGCGCATCGAAATTGCCAGCCACGAAGCGGCCTCGCTGCCGCCCGCCGCATCGGCTGCGCTGCGCGCACGGCCCGTGCCCGTGGTGCCGGCCGATCTGGGCGGCGAAGTGATCGAACCCGCCCCGGCGGCCGCCGCGCCGCCGCTGCCCGCGGCGGTGATCGCGTCGTCCCCGCGGGCATCGCCTGCGGCGCCCGCGCGCCAGGCCAGCGTCGCCACGCCCGTTCGCACACCCACGCTGGCCGAGGCGCCTGCGGTGGCGGCCGCGCCCGCCGCGGCACCACCGCGGCCCGCATCCGGCGCCAGCGCGCGCTTCGTCGTCCAGGCGGGTGCCTACAGCGATGCCGGCACCTTGCGCGAGGCGCGTGCCAAGGTGGAGAAGGCGGGCCTCAAGACCTACACCCAGGTCATCGAGACCGATGCGGGCAAGCGCACGCGGGTGCGCGTGGGGCCCTTCGCGTCGCGCCAGGAAGCCGAGGCGGCCGCAGCGAAGATCAAGCGCGCGGGCTTGCCGGCCAACGTGATCACGCTGTGAACCTCGCCTTGCCCGATCTGTCCTGGGTCGACTGGACGCTGCTGGCGGTGCTCGTGGTCTCGGTGCTCATCGGCCTGGTGCGCGGCCTGGTCTTCGAGTGCCTCTCGCTGGCCGGCTGGGTGGCGGCCTGGTTCGGCGCCCAATGGGCGGCGCCGCAGCTCGCGCCGCACCTGCCGCTGGGCGCTCCCGGCAGCGCGCTCAATCTCTCCGCGGCGTTTGCGCTGTGCTTCGTCGCCGCGCTCATCGTGTGGGGCCTGGCGGCGCGCCTGGTGCGCATGCTCATCCATGCCACGCCGCTGTCCGTACCCGACCGCGCGCTGGGCGCGGTGTTCGGCGCGCTGCGTGGTGCGGTGCTGCTGCTGGCCCTGGCCACGGTGGTGGCGTTGACGCCGGCCGCACAATCCACGCCCTGGCGCCAGGCGCAGGGCGCGCGCTGGCTCGAGCAAGCGCTGCAGGGCCTCAAGCCCCTGTTGCCCGAACCGGTGGCGCGCCAGCTCCCGGCCTGAACGGTCCCACACGAGGAACCCTGATCATGTGCGGCATCGTCGGCGTCATCGCCCAAGGCCCTGTCAACCAGCTCCTCTACGACGCGCTGCTGCTGCTGCAGCACCGCGGGCAGGATGCCGCGGGCATCGTCACCATGCGCGGCACGCGCTGCCACATGCACAAGGCACGCGGCATGGTGCGCGACGTCTTCCGCACGCGCAACATGCGCGCGCTGCCGGGCACGGTGGGGCTGGGGCAGGTGCGCTACCCGACGGCGGGCAACGCCTACAGCGAGGAAGAGGCGCAGCCCTTCTACGTGAATGCGCCTTACGGCATCGTGCTCGTGCACAACGGCAACCTGACGAATGCGCAGGCGCTCAAGGCCGAGCTCTTTGCCATCGACCGTCGCCACCTCAACACCGAGAGCGACACCGAGGTGCTCATCAACGTGCTGGCGCACGAGCTCGAGCTCGTCGCGCGCGACCTGCCGCTGACGCCCGAGCACGTGTTCAAGGCGGTGGCCGGCGTGCATCGGCGCGTGAAGGGCTCGTACGCGGTCGTCGCCCTCATCGCCGGGCACGGGCTGCTGGCCTTCCGCGACCCCTTTGGCATCCGCCCCCTGTGCTTCGGCGAGGGCGAGTCGCCCGAGGGCCGTTCGGTGATGGTGGCGAGCGAGTCGGTGGCCCTGGACGGCACCGGCCACCACCTCACGCGCGACGTCGCCCCGGGCGAGGCGATCTTCATCGACCTCGGCGGCGCCATCCACGCGCGCCAATGCGCGCAGCATCCCACGCTCAACCCGTGCATGTTCGAGTTCGTCTACCTGGCGCGGCCCGACTCGGTGCTCGACGGCATCTCCGTCTACCACGCGCGGCTGAACCTGGGCGAGACATTGGCGCAGCGGCTCATCTCGACCATGCCGCCCAGCGAGATCGACGTCGTCATTCCCATTCCCGAGTCCAGCCGCCCCAGCGCGATGCAGCTCGCCCACCGCATCGGCAAGCCCTACCGCGAGGGTTTCGTCAAGAACCGCTACGTCGGGCGCACCTTCATCATGCCCGGGCAGGCGGTGCGCAAGAAGAGCGTGCGCCAGAAGCTCAACGCCATCGGCATGGAGTTCAAGGGCCGCAACGTGCTGCTGGTGGACGATTCCATCGTGCGCGGCACGACGAGCAAGGAGATCGTGCAGATGGCGCGCGAGGCGGGAGCGGCCAAGGTCTACATGGCCTCGGCGGCGCCGCCGGTGCGCTTCCCCAACGTGTATGGCATCGACATGCCGACGCGCGAGGAGCTCATTGCGCATGGACGCAGCGTCGAGGAGATCCGCCAGTTCATCGGCGCCGACGCGCTCATCTACCAGGACGTGGATGCGATGAAGCGCGCGGTGCACGCGCTCAACCCCCGGCTCGATGGCTTCGAGGCGAGCTGCTTCGACGGGCACTACATCACCGGCGATGTCACCGCGCAGGACTTCGCCGCGCTCGAGGCGCAGCGCCGCTTGCAGTTCGACGACGAGCAGGACGCCGAGCGCGGCGCGGGCTCGCGCCTGGCGCTGCAAGATGCCCAGGAGGGCGCATGATCCCCAAGACCGAGCTGCCCGCCGACGCGCGGCCCGACACGCTGGCCGTGCGCGCCGGCCTGCCGGCCTCCCCCTGGGGCGAGAACTCCGAGGCGCTGTTCCTCACCAGCTCCTTCGTGCAGCCCGACGCGGCCAGCGCGGCGCGGCGTTTCGCCGAGGAGGAAGAGGCCTTCACCTACAGCCGCTTCGGCAACCCCACGGTGATGATGATGGAGCGCCGCCTGGCGGCGCTCGAGGGCACCGGCGGCTGCATCGCCACGGGCAGCGGCATGTCGGCCAACCTGCTGCTGCTCATGGGCCTGCTCGAGGCAGGTGACCACGTGCTGTGTTCGCGCAGCGTGTTCGGCACCACCATGCGCCTGATCCAGGGCGATATGGGCAAGTTCGGCGTCGAGTCCAGCTTCGTCTCGCAGACCGACGTCGACGAGTGGCGCGCGGCGATGCGCCCGAACACGCGGCTGCTGCTGGCGGAATCGCCTTCCAACCCGCTCACCCATGTGTGCGACATCGCCGCGCTGGCCGAACTGGCGCACCGCGGCAACGCCGTGCTCGCCATGGACAACAGCTTCTGCTCGCCGGCGCTGCAGAACCCGGCCGCGCTGGGCGCCGACTTCGTCGTGCACTCGGGCACCAAGTACCTCGACGGCCAGGGCCGGGTCATCGCCGGTGCGCTGTGCGGCCCGCAGGACATGCTGCGCGCGAAGATGTATCCGCTGATGAAATCGATGGGCCTGACGCTCTCGCCGTTCAACGCCTGGGTGGTGCTCAAGGGCATGGAGACGCTCTCGGTGCGCATGCAGGCGCAATCGGCCCGCGCGCTGCAGCTGGCGCAGTGGCTCTCCGAGCAGCCCCAGGTGGCGTGCGTGCACTACCCCGGCCTGGCCTCGCACCCGCAGCACGCGCTGGCCATGCGCCAGCAGCGTGGCAGCGGCGGCGCGGTGGTCTCGTTCGACGTCGCCGGCGAGAGCGCCGAGGCCTTGCGCGCGCGCGCCTTCCAGGTCATCGACGCGGCGCAGGTGTGCTCCATCACCACCAACCTGGGCGACACCAAGACCACCATCTGCCACCCCGCCACGACCTCGCACGGTCGGCTCACCGAAGCCCAGCGCCAGGCCGCCGGCATCGGCCAGGGCCTGGTGCGCCTGGCCGTGGGCCTGGAAGACGTGGAAGACCTGAAGGCCGATCTGCAGCGCGGACTGGCCCGACTCGCATGACGACAAGAAAAGTACGCACGCGCATCGCGCCGTCGCCCACGGGCTTCCTGCACCTGGGCACCGCGCGCACCGCGCTCTATTCGTGGGCCTACGCGCGCCACCACGGCGGCGAGTTCGTGCTGCGCATCGAGGACACCGACGTGGCGCGCTCGACGCCGGAATCCGTGCAGCAGATCCTCGACTCCATGCACTGGCTGGGTCTGGACTACGACGAGGGCCCCATCTTCCAGATGCAGCGCCTGGCGCGCTACCACGATGTCGCCGAGCAGATGATCGCTGCGGGCACGGCCTACCGCTGCTGGTGCACGCCGGCCGAGCTCGACGCGATGCGCGAGGGCCAGCGCGCGCGCGGCGAGAAGACGCGCTACGACGGCCGTTGGCGCCCCGCGCCGGGCCGTGTGCTGCCCGCGCCGCCGCCGGGTGTGCAGCCGGTGGTGCGCTTTGCCAACCCGGCGCAGGGCCAGGTGAGCTGGAACGACCTGGTGAAGGGGCCGATCAGCATAGCCAACGAGGAGATCGACGACCTCATCATCCTGCGGCCGGCGAGCGACGGCGCGGGGACGCTCGGTGTGCCGACCTACAACTTCGCCGTCGTCGTCGACGACTGGGACATGGGCATCACGCATGTCTTTCGCGGCGATGAGCACATCAACAACACGCCCTGGCAGATCAACATCTTCCGCGCCCTGGGCGCGCCGCTGCCGCTGTTCGGGCACTGCCCCATCATCCTCGGCGAGGACGGCCTGAAACTGAGCAAGCGCCGCGGCGCGGTGAGCGTCACGTCCTACGAGGAAGCCGGCTACCTGCCCGAGGCCATGCTCAACTACCTGGCGCGGCTGGGCTGGAGCCACGGCGACGAGGAGCTCTTCTCGCGCGAGCAGATGGTGCGGTGGTTCGACGGCAGCCATCTGGCGAAGAGCCCGGCGCAATGGGACCCGGCCAAGCTCGCCTGGGTGAATGCGCACTACATGAAGACGGCCGACGATGCGCGGCTGGCCGGCCTCGTGCAATGGCAATTGGAAAGGCGTGGTGTGGACACCGAGGACCTCGGTTTGCTGGCGCGCGCGGCAGCCCTCTTCAAGGACCGTTGCGCCACGGTGGCCGAGCTCGCCGACTGGGTGGCGATGATCTTCGTCGCCGTGCCGCCCAAGCCCGAGGACCTGGCCGCCCACGTCCCCGCGGCGGTGGTTCCCGCCTTGCGCAGCCTGCGCGAGCGCCTGGCCGTGGTCGACTGGGACAAGGCGGCGTTGGCCGCGGCGATGAAGGAGACGCTGGCGGCGCACCAGCTGAAGATGCCGCAGCTCGCGCCGGCGCTGCGCGTGCTCGTTTGCGGGCGTTCGCAGACGCCTTCCATCGACGCGCTGCTGGCGCTGTTCCCGCGCCAGACGGTGCTCGAGCGGTTGCAGCACATTTGAGGATTCGCTTATACTCACAGGCTCGCTTGAACAGCGTTGGTTTGAGTTGGAACCACGGGGGTATAGCTCAGCTGGGAGAGCGCTTGCATGGCATGCAAGAGGTCAGCGGTTCGATCCCGCTTACCTCCACCAAACAAGCGTTGTTCAAGGGTAGAAGGATCAAGTCCCCTTCGTCTAGAGGCCTAGGACACCACCCTTTCACGGTGATTACAGGGGTTCGAATCCCCTAGGGGACGCCAGCCCCGGTTGGCGCAAGGCACGACAAGTCGGGCGGCACTTGCGGCGCAAGCCGGGACGCCGCTGCCACTGCGGAGTGGTAGTTCAGTTGGTTAGAATACCGGCCTGTCACGCCGGGGGTCGCGGGTTCGAGTCCCGTCCACTCCGCCAATATGCAAGTAAACACGGGCCTTCTGGGCCCGTGTCTCATTCTGACCCCCGTCCTGACACCCGGCTGTGAGAGCGACTCTCGGGGCCTTCTTGGCACTCCGTGGAGCAATCCTGTAGCTTTTGAGGCCTTGCAAGGCCCGGCTGGAGAGGCCTGGAAGTATCCAACGGTGGCGGGACCGGGTAGCCCGAGAGTGAAGGCCGTTGAAGCCATTGCGCGTGGCAACTCACGGCTCAACGCAAGGCGTCAGTATCGTCAGGTTTGCAATGAGTCGCGGCAGGAGTACGCTTTGCGGCCGGGAAGCCGTACATGCGAAAGCTCATCTTCATCGGCATCGTCGCCGCCGGCGCGCTGGTCGGGTTAATGTCTGCAGCGCATGACGACTTGGCGACGCGCATGGTCATGTCGGCGGTTGGCGCCCTCTTTGCGGCTCCGATAGGAGCCGTGTTGACGCGAAGGCCCAAGCCCACAGTTGTAGCGCCGGCCTGGGACGAGTCGCTAGAGGCAGGCGCCATCACTTCGCCCAAGGCGTTGGCCGCCAATTACTGGCGCGACAAGGGGCATCCGCCATTCATGAAGCCACAAGAAGCGGAACCGGACAAGCACATGTTCGACGCGGACAAGCTGGGCTGACTACTTCCGCTTCAGCAGATCCTTGACGGCATCCTTGGCGTTGTCGAGGGACGCACTGGCGTCTTTGCTCACTTGCTTGCCAGACTGCTTCAGCAGCGACCGCCTCGACACCAGCGTGCCATCCTCGGTCTTTACGATTTCGGCTTCGCGGTCGAAGCCCTCGCGGCGAGCTTCAACGTCCCGGCGGACCTCAGCACCTCGAGACTGAACTTCACCGCGGGCGCCTGACGGTGCGGTGCCGCCGGGTGGTTGCGATTGTCGATCCCGCAGGAACCTTGCCACTTCGGCGTCGCCGGTTCTTCGCCATGTATCCACATCCATCGTGGGATCAATGGTGCCCTTCTCTCGAAGGTACACATCTCGCAGCTGATCAAAGGCGGCCGGGACGCCCGTGCCGTCCGAGAACGTGCGGTTCGGCTTCAGAGACTGCCTGGCAAGTTCGGCTTCCATCAGGGCGCGTGCCGCGGCACTGTTTCCCCCGTACTGCTCGGCGTACCGCGTAAACATCGCGAGGTTGTGCGGATCCTGGGCGATGTCGATCGAGATGACCTCGCCCCGCTCGTATGCTGAGGACATGCGCTCTGCGTAGGCCGTACGCTCCGACATACTGGCATCGGCGCGGGCGGTGCGTGCGGCTGTAGAACTCAGGCGGGAGGCCATCTCGCGCGCCTCACGGGAGTCGGACGCAACGACACTCGCGAAGCTCGTGTCGCGGGACACTCGATCTCCGAACTGCTTGAACTCGCTGATCTGTTCGCTGGTCATGTTTCCGAGGACTTTCTGCTCCTGTGCCGAAAGTCCTGAAAGGTAGGTCTTGTCCGCCGACGCGTTGAGACGCCCGCCAGCGACAGCGGTGTTTAGGCCGATGTGGGCCGCAGCTCCGAATGCAATGTTGGCAACTTGCGACTGCGACATGCCTGTGGTCTCGGCAACGCTCCTCGTGATCTGATCCAGCCGATTCAGCGTCTGCCCGAGTTGCTCGAAGCTGCTCGACGTCGAGCCGGTGGTGTTGCGCGTGGATCGCAGCTTCGACAGCCCGCGGCTGAACGCCTCGGACAGGACAGCAGAGCGCTCCGTGCTTGCCGCCACGGCTTCGCCTTTCGCGGCGTCGACCTGGCGACTGGCGTCCTGAACGTCCTGCTCGGACACCCGCATCGAGACCACCCGCGATGCATACCCCTGGTTGCGCAACAAGCTGACAGCCGTGCGGCCGGTGAGCGCATTCGAGGAGAACGTGTTGCCGCTCAGGTCGTTCTGCCAACTGCTCATGAACGCGGAGGTCCGGTTCGGCGCCAGTTGCATCTGGTCCATCGCCACGTTGCCCATGTTCACATTGCCGACGGCCGCAGAGCTGGTCGCGCCTGAAAGCATGCCCTGTAGGCCCGACAGGCCACCCACCAGCGCGGTCCCGAAGTTCTCCATGCGCTTGAGCGCAGCCCAGGCGATGAACGGGATGCTGATGGCCAGATAACCGACAACGGCTTCCCCGGAGATCGCCCGCGAGTAGATCGTCGACGCGGTCTGCAGCGACAGTGCCTTGGCGCCGGTCCCCAGGTCGGCTGCGGCGGCCAGGTCGTAGGCGGCGTAGATCGACGCCATGTAGTTCAGCACCGCGTAGAGCGGTGGCCAGAGTTGGATCCAGATCAGGATCGCGGCGTAGCCCTTGAACGCGATCATGGTTTCGCGGCCGCTGGTCAGCAGGAGCAGCAGCACCAGCAGAGGGAAGAGGGCATAGGTGAGGGCCTCGATGACGTTGCGGAACACCGGCAGTGCCTGTTCCGCGACCTTGCCGTAGTTCAGCCAGGTGGCGTTCTGCTGTGCGACAGCCTGGGCACGGCCGACGGCGAGCACCATCGATGCCGGATCGTTGACCTTCTGGCCGATGATGCTGCTGGTGTCGTTGATCGCGTTGAGCACCGCGTTCTGGCGGATCAGGTCCGCCGCGGTCGCCGCGGCGTTGGCGATGCTGTTCTTCACATAGGCCTGTTGGATCTGGCCGGCTATTGCCCCTGCCGCAGCCGCACTCGGCAACGTCGGGTTCAGCTGGAAGGCCAGCTTGCCCTCGATGCGGGTGATCTGTGCCGGCAGGCGGCCGTTGAGATTCGTGTAGGCGTTCGGGCACGTATCCACCGTGACGGCGCCGCCTGCACCGGTGAGGGTTGTGAAGCGCGCCGGGTTCGGTGTTCCCATGAGCGTCCAGACATCGTCCGAGCCGGAGAACGTCCCTGGATCGACGGTACCGTCGATCAGGTCGTACATCGTGCAGTTGTGGATGTAGTTGATCAGATCGGTGCGGAAGTTCGGGTCCTGAAACACGACGCTGCCGGTGTCGCGGATCAGGCGGTTGCCGAACATCAGCCCGTTCTTCTCATAGGTGAGTTCGCTGGGTAGGCCGCCTGCGCCCGGGATGACCTGGAAGGCCGTCTCGAACAGGCCCGTGAGCGTGTGGCCGATGGTGCTGGTGATGCTGCCCAGCATGGCCACGCCGAAGGGCACGTTGGCTACCACCTTCACCGCCGAGCCGCCGGTCTTGTCGACAATACCCACGGTGACGCGCGGCACGATGAGGACCGAGAACACCAGCAGCACCGTGCCGAGCCACTTCCAGCCCTGCAACTTCTCGGGCGCGAACGCATAGGCGATCAGCGCGGCGGCGAAGCCGCAGAAGGCGACCGCCGCCGCGGCGGCCATGTAGTCGCTGGAGGCATGGATGGCCGCAGCCGCGTTGAAGATGCCGAACAGGCTGTCGGAGTTCTGGTAGGCGTAGATCTCCCACATGACGAGCCCCCGGATTCGCCAACTACGCTGCCGTCTATCGCGACAGGAAGGCAGCCTGCTGGCCCAGCATGTCCATCACGTGTTGCGGCATGCTGGATCGGAGCTGGCGCTCGAGTTGTTCCAGGTGGCTCGACACGGCCCGGAACGAGCCGACCTTCTGGTACAGCAGGTTCTTCTCCTGGGACAACTGAAGCAGCATGGCCTGCGCGCGCTGACGCACGTGGTTGGCGAGGTCGCGCTGGGTCTGCTGCAGCGTGTAGTCCTTGTCGAGCGCCGCCATGCCCACGCGAAGGTTGCGCTCCAGGAAGACGTACGCGTAGTCGGCGGCGATGACGTCGCGGTACTGGCCGATCAGACTGTCCGAGAGGCCCGACCCGGGGATGGTGGCGCCGATCGACAGCATCTTGTAGACCGGCTCGGTGGTCTGGTTGACGAAACCGACTTCGGCCGAGTTGTTGGGGATGGCGGCGCGCGTGGCGATCTTGTCGGCGATCGAGCGCATCATGGTCTCCACCCGCGCCGTGAACGGCGTGTGCGTGTAGGCCGGGTTCAGCGCCACCACGTCGCAGTTGACATAGTCGTTGCAGCGCAGCATGTGCTGGGTCACGTCGGTGCCGGCGCCGGGGGCCTGCCAGACAGCGCGAGACCGCGGCGCAGTCGATCGGGATGCTGCGTGCGGTTGTCGACGGCGCCACCTACGAGGCCGTTGCGCTGCAGTTTGGGATCTCGCGGACCGCTGTCGAGCGTCGGATCAAGTCGATCGCCGTCCAGTTGACCCAGGAGGTCGGCGTGG
>DYOR01000041.1:20629-23987 GCA_020720385.1 Rubrivivax sp. | reverse complement strand
CTTCATGGCCTCACCGCTTGACACCGAACACAGTTGCTCGGGGGGTAGCGAGCGCCCGCGAGCTTGGGGGACCACAGTCAGGCATGCCCGGCCTCTGGCGAGAGCATGCGCGGGTCCACCCCGAGCAGCGAGAGCGCACGACCGTAACGCTGTTCCACGGGGGTGTCGAAGATGACCCTGTGGTCGGCGTCCACGGTGAGCCAGCCGTTGCGCCCGATCTCGTCCTCCAGCTGCCCGGCCTGCCAGCCGCTGTAGCCCAGGGTGATGAGCACCCGGGTGGGCCCGGCGCCTTCGGCCATGGCCTCGAGGACGTCCTTGCTCGTGGTCATTTCCAGTCCGCCCGGGATCGCCAGGCTGGAGCTGTAGGGGCTCTGGCCGGCAGCGCACTTGTCGTGCAGCACGAAGCCGCGTTCGGTCTGCACCGGGCCACCGAAGAACACCGGCTGCTCGGCCAGTTCGGCGCGCTCGAGCTTCAGGTCGACCTTCTCGAAGAGGTGGCGCAGGGTGATGTCGATGGGCTTGTTGATGACCAGGCCGAGCGCGCCGTTCGCGTTGTGCTCGCACAGGTAGACCACCGTGCCGCCGAAAGTCTCGTCGGCCATGCCGGGCATGGCGATGAGGAACTGATTCGTGAGATCGATGCGCTCGCCGGTAGGCATGGAAATCATTCTATGCCGGGGTCACACTTCGCTTGTGCACAAACCCCTGGACAAGGCGCTCGTCTGGCTGCGCCGCGACCTGCGTGCGGACGACCATGCCGCGCTCTACCACGCCCTGCGCTCGGCGCGCCAGGTGTGGTGCGCGTTCGTCTTCGATCGCACCCTCCTCGACCCCCTGCGCGCGCAGGGCGCGACCGCCGACCGCCGCGTCGAGTTCATGCGCGACAGCCTGCTCGGCGTGGACGCCGAATTGCGCGCGCTGGCCGCCTCGCACGGCATCGAGGGGGCCGGGCTCCTCGTGCGCCAGGGCTGGGCGCACGAGGAAGTCCCGGCGCTGGCCGCGGCGCTGGGCGTGCAGGGCGTGTACGCCAGCCACGACGATGAACCCGCCAGCCTGGCGCGCGACGCGCGCGTGCGCGGCCTGCTCGCCGCGCAGGGCGTGGCGCTGCACACCACCAAGGACCACGTGCTCTTCGAGCGCAGCGAGGTGCTCACGCAGGCGGGCCGGCCGTTCTCGGTCTTCACGCCCTACCGCAGTGCCTGGCTGAGGAAACTCGACGCGTTCTACCTCTCGGCCTACCCGGTGGCGCGCCATGCCTCGGCGTTGGCGCCGCGGCCCACCGCGGAAGGCGGCGTGCCGGCGCTCGAGAACCTGGGATTCACGCGCACCAACCTGCACCAGCTGCGCCTGCCCAGCGGCCCGGCCGGGGCGCAGGAGATGCTGCAGGATTTTCTGGGGCGCATCGACCGCTACCACGAGACGCGCGACTTCCCAGCCGTCAAGGGGCCCAGCTACCTGGGGCCGCACCTGCGCCTGGGCACCCTCTCCATCCGCCGCCTGGCGCGCGAGGCGCACGCGCGCATGCGGGGCGGATCGCGCGGCGCCGAGGCGTGGCTCACGGAGCTCATATGGCGCGACTTCTACCACCAGATCCTGCACCACCACCCGCGCGTCGTCGAACACGCCTTCAAGCCCGAGTACGACCGCATCAAGTGGGAGCACGGCCGCCACGCCGACGAGTGCTTCGCCGCCTGGTGCGCAGGCCGCACCGGCTACCCGCTGGTGGACGCCGCCATGCACCAGCTCCGCCAGACGGGCTACATGCACAACCGCCTGCGCATGGTGGTGGCGAGCTTCCTCGCCAAGGACCTGGGCCTGGACTGGCGCCGCGGCGAGGCGCACTTCGCCCTGCACCTCAACGACTTCGACCTCGCCGCGAACAACGGCGGGTGGCAATGGGCCGCGTCCTCGGGATGCGATGCCCCGCCCTACTTTCGCCTCTTCAACCCGGTGGCCCAGAGCGAGAAGTTCGACCCCGAGGGCCGTTTCACCCGTCGCTACCTGCCGGCGCTCGCCCAGCTGCCCGGCAAGCTCATCCACGCGCCCTGGCTGGCGCGGCCGGTGGACCTGGCCGCAGCCGGGGTGACGCTGGGCGTGGACTACCCGCTGCCCGTCGTCGCGCATGACCAGGCGCGCACACGCACGCTGCAGCGCTACGCCGTGGTCAAGGGCGGCTGAGGCCGACCCGGCGGGCGCGGGCTAGAACAGCTCGACGTCGCCCTCGCGCGAGGTGTCGCTCAACTCACCCGCGGCGACCAGGGTCGCGTGGTGGCGCACCTGGTTGCGGCCATGCTGCTTGGCGTAGTAGATCGCCTTGTCGGCGCGGTCGAAGGCGCCGGAGGGCGAGTCCCCCGCGCGCAGCTCGGTGAAGCCCACGCTGACGGTGATGCGGCCGACTTGCGGGAAGGCATAGCGCTCGACGTTGCCGCGCAGGCGCTCGAAGGCCACCGCCGCGTCGGACTCGCCGCCACCACGCATGAGCGCCACGAACTCCTCGCCGCCGAAGCGGAAGAGATGGTCGTGGAAGCGAAAACTGGTGCGCATGAGCCGCGAGAGCAGCAGCAGCACCTCGTCGCCCATGAGGTGGCCGAAGCCATCGTTGACGCGCTTGAAGTGGTCGATGTCGATCACCCCCAGCCACCAGCTCGTGGCGCGCAACGCCCGGCGCGGCTCGGCGCCACCCTCGGGCGCGCTGCCCGCCTGCGGCATGGCGCACAGGCGCAGGAAACTCTCCTCGAAGGTCTTGCGGTTGAGCAGCCCGGTGAGCGTGTCGCGCTCGCTGTAGTCGAGCAGGCCCTGGAAGTTGCGGTAGATGCGCAGGATGTTGGAGACGAGGCGGATGTCCCCATTGGACAGGGGCTCCTCGCTGTGCACTTCGAGCACGCCCACGGCCTCGCGCTCGGTGTCCAGCGGGAAGTAGGCGCACGCGGGCGGCCCGGGCAGGCAGAAGGCCTCCTGCCGCGCCAGGCAGGCAAAGCGCTCGGGCGTGGACTCCACGCGCGGCAAACTCTCCATGTCGGACCACAGCGGGTCGGCGGTGGCGGTGACGTCGCCGGGGCCGAGGCGGGCACGGGTGAGCCAATGCTGCCCCTGCGCGGCCTCGCCCACGCAGCGGTGGATGGCCACCGCATGCACGCACAACAGGTCCCGCAGGGCCTGGACGAGGGTCACGTCGAGCACGTCGCGGTCGCGAAACGCCGTGAGCTCGGCCAGGTGTTCTACGACGCGCGACATGGCTCAAGGCCGGGTGTCCCGGTCAGCGTGGCGCGCAGTGCCGCCAAATCCGTCGTTTCTGCCACCGCTGCGCCTCAGGAAGGGATGTCGGCGCCGGCGTGGCGCGCCACCAGGGTGAGCAACT
>DYOR01000041.1:2107-20529 GCA_020720385.1 Rubrivivax sp. | reverse complement strand
GCGCCTCAGGAAGGGATGTCGGCGCCGGCGTGGCGCGCCACCAGGGTGAGCAACTCCTCCTCGGAGTAGGGCTTGCCCAGGTAGTGGTCGGCACCCAGCTCGAGCGCGTAGTCGCGGTGCTTGCTCGCCGTGCGCGAGGTGATCATGATCACCGGCAGGCCGGCCAGGCGAGAGTCCGCGCGCACGTTGCGCAACAGGTCGAAGCCGTCCATGCGCGGCATCTCGATGTCCGACAGCAGCACCACGGGCCGCTCGTCCGCGAGGCGCTCCAGCGCCTCCAGTCCATCCTTGGCGGTGACCACGCGGTAGCCCTCGCGCACCAGCAGGCGCTGCGTGACGCGGCGCACGGTGATCGAATCGTCGACCACCATGACCATGGGCACGCGCGGCGGCGCGGCGAACTCCGCCTGCGGCTGCAGCGGCTGCGGCGTGGCGACACTGCGCGCGGCGTGGCCGTACAGGCTGTCCAGCGCCACCGGGTTGTAGATCAGCGCCACCGTGCCCGAGGGCAGCAGCGTCACGCCGGCCAACCCGGGCAGGCGCGAGAGCTGCGGCCCGACGTGCTTGACCACCACTTCCTGGTTGCCCAGCACTTCGTCGACATGCACCGCCACGCGCTGCGCGGCGCTGCGCACGACGACCACGAGCTGCGTGCGCCCGGTGACCTCGCCGCGCGCGCCCGGTTGCAGCAGCGCCGCGAGCCAGTGGAAGGGCAGCGTTTCGCCGGCGTAGGCCAGCGCGCCCTCGGCGTAGGCGCGCTGAATCTCGTCGCTGGGCACGCGGCGCACGATCTCGATGAGCGGCGAGGGCACGGCCACGCGCATCTCGCCGCAGCGCAGCATGACCACCTGCGTCACCGCCGTGGTCAGCGGCAGGAGCAAGCGGAACTGCGTGCCGCGGCCGGGCTGGCTGTCGGTCTCGATGCGCCCGCCCATGGCTTTGACCTCGGCGCGCACCACGTCCAGGCCGACCCCGCGGCCAGCCAGTTCGGTCACCGTGACCGAGGTGCTCAGGCCCGGGGCAAAGATGAGTTGCGCCAGTGCGTGATCGCCCGGCAGCGCGTCGGCCGACACCAGCCCGCGCTCGACGGCACGCTCGCGGATGCGCTGCAGATCGAGGCCCGCGCCGTCGTCGGCAATCTCGACCGCCACCTCGTTGCCCGCCTGCGCCAGGGTGACGCGGATCAGGCCGGCGGCCGGCTTGCCCGCGCTTTCGCGCTGCGCCGGCACTTCGATGCCGTGCGCCACGGCGTTGCGCAGCAGGTGCTCGAAGGGAGCGGCCATGCGTTCGAGCACACCGCGGTCGAGCTCGATGGACCCGCCGGCGATCTCCAGCCGCACCGCCTTGCCGCTGTCCTTGGCCGCCTGGCGCACCGTGCGATGCAGCCGCTCGGCCATGCTCTCGAACTCGACCATGCGCGTGCGCAGCAAGTCGTCCTGCAATTCGCGCGTCAGGCGCGCCTGTGCGGCAAGTTCGTCCTCGGCGGACTGCAAGGTGCGCTGCAGGCTGCGCTGCAGCGTGGCCACGTCGTTCACCGACTCGGCCATGAAGCGCGTGAGTTCCTGGAAGCGCGTGAAGCGGTCCATCTCCAGCGGGTCGAAATCCAGCGCCGCGGCCTTGGCCGCCTCCATGCGCGTGCTGATCTGCGTCTCGGCCTGCAGCTCGATCTCGCGCAGCTGCCGGCGCAGCCGCTCCAGGCTGTCGGTGAGGTCGCCTAAAGCGCCCTGCAGCTGCTTCACGTCGCTGTCGATGCGCGCGCGGGTGATGCTCACCTCGCCGGCCTGGTTGACCATGCGATCGAGCAGGCCCGCACGCACGCGCACCACCGCCGTGCTCGCCACGGGGAGCGCGGCCGGTGCGGGGGCCGCCGCGGTGTCGCCGCTGGCAAAGCGCTGCCAGTCAATCGCCACGGGTTGTGGCACCGGCACCGGCGCGGGCGCGGGCACAGGCGCGAGCACGGCTTGCACCGGCTCCGGCTGCGGCTCGGGCGCGGCTTCGACGGGTGCTGGCTGCACCAGCTGAGGCTCGGGCGCGGCTTCGACGGGTGCCGGCACCGCGGCGGGCGCAGCGCTCGGCGTCGGCACGGAGGTCGAGACGGTGCGCTTCTTGCGCAAGGCCTCGAACACCGCGCTCATGGCGTCGGCACGCGCCAGCAGGGGCTCGACATCGCTCATCGTCGCCTGGCCCGTGCCGGCCAGGTGCTCGATGGTGGTCTCCAGCCGGTGGGCCATCTCGCCCAGGCGCATCGCCCCGGCCAGGCGCGCCCCGCCCTTGAGCGTGTGCAGCGTGCGCATGCAGGCCATCGCCGGGTCGTGCGCCCCGGGGTGATCCAGCCACTCGCGCAAGCGCGTCTGCAACTGCGGCAGCAACTCGTCGGCCTCTTCCTCGAAGATCGGGAAGAGCTCGGCGTCGATGGCGTCGCGGGCATCGATGTCGTCGTCCTGCACCGTCGGCGTCGGCGCCGGCAGCGCAGCCGCCGTGTGGTGGCCCGCTGGCGCGGCCTCGGCGACGAGGGGTGGCGGGGTCGGGAGGTCGAAGTCGAGCTCCGCCGCCGCGGGCAGGGCGGCGGCGAGTTCCTGAGGCAGGCGCTCGTGCGCCGCCAGCCGCTCCATCAATGCCGGTGCCACCGGGCGCAGGAAGCCCGCGGCGAACTGGTGCAGCAGCCGGCGGATCTCGTCGGCGGCGTCGTTGAAGAGTTCGGGCTCGCCCGCACGGCCGCGTCCCGCCGCATGCGAGCGGCCCAGCGCGTGCTCGAGTGCGCGCGCCAGCGCCGAGAGCTCGGCAAAGCCCACCGTGGCCGAGCTTCCGGCGAGCGAGTGGGCCAGGGCCTCGCTGTGCTCGGGCACCGCGTGGCGTTCGTGCTCGAGCGCCCATTCGGCGAGCTCGATGCTCAGTCGGCGCGAGAGCTCGTCGGCCTCGTTGAGGTAGATGTTGAACAGCGGGATGCCGATGCGCAGCGGGCCGATGACCTTGACCTGCTCGTCGTCCGCGACCTCGGGCTCAGGCTCGGTTTCGGGCGGTGCCGCGGTGTGGGGCTCGGGCGCTGACTCGACCGCCGCAGGCGGCGCGGGCGGCGTCTGGCCGACCACGTGGGCCACCGCCGCAGCCAGGGCGGCGACCTCGGCCGACACGTCCACGGCCGCCTGCACGCGCACGGGCACGGGCTCGGGCGGCTCCTGGGGCTCGGGCTCGGGCTCGGGCTCGGGCTCGGGCTCGGGCTCGGGGGCGGGGGCGGGGGCGGGGGCGGGGGCGGGCGCGGGGGCGGGCGCGGCCGGCCACGCGCCGGCCGGCTCGTCGGCCGCGAGTTCACCCAGGTCGAGCTGGAAGTCGGGCTCGGCCGCGGGCTCCGGTTCGACGGCCGAGCGGGCCTCGATGAATTCGCCGGGCTGGGTGAACGCACGGTCGAGCTCGTCGAGGTCGATCTCCAGGTTCTGCACTTCGGGCACGGGCATCGCCGTGGGCTCGCCCGCGGGGAAGTCGAGCGGCAGGTCGAGCAGGCTCGCATGCAGCTCGGGCGGGGCCGGCGCGGGGGGCGGCGGTTCGCCCAGTTCACCCAGGTCCAGGTCGAACCAGGAGTCTTCGGCCGGCGCGGCCGCAGCGGGCTCGGGCGGCATGGCTGGCAGGTCGGGCAGACCGAGGTCCAGATCGGCGGCGCTGGGCAGGTCGGGCACACGCTCGGCCAGCGACGGCAGGTCCAGGGCCAGCGGCTCGACGGCCAGCTCGGGGGGCGGCGCGGCCCCTTCCTCGGCGTCGAAGTCGAAAGCAAAGTCAATGCGCGCATCGACCCCCGGTGCCAGCGGTGCCAGCGGTGCCAGCGGTGCCAGCGCTGCCAGCGGCACGTCGGCTGGGGCCGGCACTGCCGCACTGGGCGGCTGTGCGGGTGGCTCGGGCGGTGCCGGTGGCTCCGGTGTCTCGGCGGGCACCGGCACGCTCGGCGGCCCGGGCAGCGCCGCGCCCTGCACGAGCGTGGGCGTGGGCAGCGCGACGGGCAGGCGCGCACCCTCCAGGCGCAGCGCGTCGGCGGCGCGGGCGATGTCGGCCGGCGCGTGGCCGGCGCTGCGTCCCTGGGCAATCGCCTCCGTCCAGTCGGCCAGGTACGCCAGCGCCTCGGCCGTGAACTCGCGCAGCGGCCCGTCCACGCGCGCGGCCTGCGCCAGGCGCGCGTTGTAGAGCTGCTCGCAGGCCCAGGCGGCCTCGCCGTAGTCGCGCAGGCCGACCATGCGCGAGCTGCCTTTGAGCGTGTGGAAGGCGCGGCGCACGGCGGTCATGTCGGCGGCGTCTTCCGGTGCCTCGGCCAGCCGCTCGAGCGCCGCGCTCGCGTCGGCAGTGACCTCGCGCGCCTCCTCGACGAAGATCTCGCGCATCTCGGCGTCGTCTTCCAGGCCGGTACCCCCCGGCGCGGCGGGCCGCACGGGTGGGATCGGCGCGCTGGTCGGCGCTTCGGGCGCCGCGGGGGGCGCCAGAGCCGCCACGGCACGCGCCAGCTCGCCGCGCATCTCGCGGCGCGCGGCCTCGTCGCCGGCCTGGCGCAGGACGGACTGCGCGCGGCCCAGCAGCCGTGCGAGCTCGGGCTGGTCGGCGGCCAGCGCCTGCGGCGCCAGGGGTTCGAGGCGCCGCGCCAGCTCGGCGTCGGAGACCTGCGTGCCGCCGGCCGCGGCGGCCACCGTCTGCAGCTGCTCGAGCAGCGGCAGCGGCGCGCTCGGCCCCTCCAGGGTCTGCGTGTCGTCGAAGGCGGCGAAGGCGGAGATGCGCTCGCTCTGGCCCATCACCGCGCTCAGGCTGCCCGTGGCCGCGTCGTAGCGGAAGAGCGACTTGGCCAGCTGCGGCTGCACGCTGAGCATGTCGATGAGGAAGCTCAGCGCACCCAGGTTGTCCGCCAGGCGGTCGAAGGTGCCGGCCTGCACCGCGCGTTGCGGATCGACCTCGGTCTGGGCCAGTGCATCGACGTCGTCGCGCATGTGCAGCACGGCCGCCGAAGCCTGCTCCATGCCCAGCACGGAGAGCACGCCGCGCATCGCCGAGAGTTGCGCGGGCACGGGGATGAGCAGCTCGCGTTGCGCGGGATCGCGGAAGTACTGGTCGATCTGCTTCTCGACTTCGGAGAGCGAGGCCCGCAGCTCCTGCACCACGCTGCCCATGGTCTGGCGGTCGGAGACGCGGCGGTAGAGATCCTCCATCCAGCCGTCCAGCGGCTGCGGCTCGGCGCCGGCGCGCACCTCGTCGATGCGCTGCGCCAGCCGGCGCACGCGCTCGGCCAGCGCCGGGTGGTCGAACTCCCCATCCTCGAGCGAGGCGTCCAGGTAGAGGATGCCGGTGGCCACCTCCATGGCCAGCGCCGCGGGCGGTGCCAGCTGCGAGGCCACCGTCTGCGCCACCGCCGCCTGCAGCGACTGCGCCAGCACCTCGCCGCCCGGGAACAGGCGCTGCAGCGACTCGCCGACGAGCGAGAACTGTTCGGCCAGGCCCGACAGGCGGTGCAACTCCTCGCCCGCCACGGCGGACCACGAATCCTTGGCGGCGGCCACGCGCTTGCGCGCCAGGGCCATCACCGAGGGGTCGAAGCGGCCCAGCCGTGGTGTCTCGTAGTCGGCCACGGCGTGCTCGGCCAGGTTCCACACGTGGCGCACCGCTTCCAGCCGCGGCGATGCCTGCGGCGTGCCCGGCGCCCGCGCATGGCTGCAGAAGAACAGCAGGTCTTGCGCCAGGCGGTCGGACAGGTCGTCCTGGCCGCGCACGCGCATGCGCAGCTGCGCCAGCAGGCGCGATGCGATGCGCTTGATGTAGAGGTCGGCGCTGAGCAGGCCTTGGGCCTGGGCCTCGAAGACGGCCGCGGCGAGCTGCCAGAAGGTCGCCAGGTGCGAGCCGCCGGCCTCGCTGCGCGCACCCGCGCCGAGCTCGGCACACAGGTCGCTCATGCGTGCCAGGGGTTCGCGCGCGGGCTCGTGGGCATGGTCGCGCATGAGCGCCAGCACCAGCGTTTCCATGGCCCCGCGGGCGTCGTCGTCCGCGGCGCGCGGCGCGGCCGCGGCATCGGCCGGCAGCTCGCGCCAGCTCCAGTCGAGCTTCCACAGGTCGGCCGGGTGGATGCGGTCGGCGCCAGCCAGTTGCAGCACGGCGCGGTATTGCGGGAAGAGCATCACCGGCGAGACCGGCTTGCCCGCCAGCTGCCGGCCGATGAAGTCGAGCAGCGCGAAGGAGACGCGCTCCACCGTCTGCACCGCCGCGGCGTCGATGATGGCGGGGCGCGAGACCATGCGCTGCACCGCCGCCTCGCTGGCGCGCAGCACGTCGGCCACCGCCGGCATGCCCACCAGTTCCAGCGCCCCCACGCCCTGGTGCAGGTGCGTGCGCGCGCTGCGCAGCACGGCGGGGTCGACCGCATCGACGTCGGAGCCGCGCGCCGCGTCGGCCTCCTTCAGGTAGCGGCGCAGGGCCTTGTGCGCCGTCTCCAGCGAACGGCGCAACTCGTCGTGCACCCACGCCAGCGGGCTGAGGTCGTCGGGGGAAGCCATCGCGCTCATGTCACAGACTCCCGCCAGTCACCCACCAAGGCCTTGCGCGGGGCCGGCTTTGCCGGACCGCAGCAAGAGCCAATCGCGGGACGCGCTTGGCCTTC
Organism: Rubrivivax sp.; assembly: GCA_020720385.1. Taxonomy (GTDB): domain Bacteria; phylum Pseudomonadota; class Gammaproteobacteria; order Burkholderiales; family Burkholderiaceae_C; genus Rubrivivax. The sequence goes on along the minus strand of DYOR01000041.1, from coordinate 13,913 downwards.
GTGCCGTCCAGCTTCGCGCAGGCGAACCTGGAGCCGCGGCACTCAGCCCCCTTGGGGGGCAGCGACCGAAGGGAGCGTGGGGGTTTCATGCGACCTTGAATCGCGCCACCGAGGCGCGCAACTCCTCGGCCGTGCGCGACAGCTCGCGCACCATCTGCGCCGTCGAGCGCGTGCCCTCCGAGGTCTGCTCGGTGACGGCGAAGATGTGCTGGATGTTGGCCGCGACGACGTTGGCCGACTGCGCCTCGCGCGAGGCCTCGTCGGAGATGCGAGCGATGAGCTCGCTGAGCTCGCGCGTCACGCGGTCGATGTCCACCAGCGCGGTGCCGGCGGCGTCGGACAGGCGCGCGCCCTCGACCACGCCCTGCGTCGAACGCTCCATCGCGCCCACCGCATCCTGCGTGTCGGTCTGGATGGTGCGCACGATGGCGGCGATCTGCCGCGTCGCGTCGCCCGAGCGTTCGGCCAGGCGCTGCACTTCCTCGGCCACGACGCTGAAGCCGCGGCCGGCGTCGCCCGCGCTCGCCGCCTGGATGGCGGCGTTGAGCGCGAGCACGTTGGTCTGCTCGGTGATGTCGGAGATGAGTTCGGTGATCTCGCCGATCTCCTGCGAGGACTCGCCCAGGCGCTTGATGCGCTTGGAGGTTTCCTGGATCTGGTCGCGGATGGCGTTCATGCCGCCGATGGAGTTCTGCACCGCCGTCAGCCCGGTCTCGGCGGCGTGCAGCGACTGGCGCGCCACGCCGGCGGTCTCCTGCGCCTGGGCCGAGACGCCATTGATGCGGCCGGCCATCTGCAGCACCGATTCACCGGTCTCGCGGATCTCGCGCAGCTGCTCGGTGGACGCCGCGAGCAGCTCGGTGGAGGTCTGCTCCACCTGCTGCGTGGTGTCCGTCACGCGGCCCACCGTGCTTTGCACCTGGGTCACCAGCGAGCGCAACTCCTCCACCGTGTAGTTCACCGAGTCGGCGATCGCGCCGGTGATGTCCTCGGTCACCGTGGCCTGCTGGGTGAGGTCGCCCTCGGCCACCGTCTGCAACTCGTTCATGAGGCGCAGGATGGCCGCCTGGTTGGCGTCGTTCACGCGCTTGGCTTCCTGTTCCTGGCGTTCGGCTTCCAGGCGCTGCGCATCGGCCACGTGCGAGCGCCTCGTCTGGTCGAGGACGAACAGGCGCAGCAGGCCGATCGACCCGGCCACGAGCAGCAGCCCCGAGAGCAGCGCGGCAAGCAGCCGCACCCCGCTGAAGCCGCTGGCGCCGGTGAGGCCCGCCTGCAAGGCGTCCAGGCCGCGGCGCAAGGGTTCGGAGTCGGCGACGATGGCGGTCTGCGCCTCGCGCGCGGCCACCAGGCCCTGCAGGTTGCCGAGAATCGCGCTGGCCTCGGTGCGCGTCTGCTCGTACTGCTGCAACAGCTGCTGCAGCTTCTCGCGCGTCTGCGCGTCCTTCGTGCCGGGCAGGCGCAGGTCGGCGTTGCCGCTCATCACGCCCTGGCCGATCTCGCGGAACGAGTTCAGGTCCTTGCCGAGCAGGAACACGGCCTCGGCGCTGACGCCCTCGGTGGTGAGGAACTCGTTGGCGCTCTTGCCGATGCGCTGCGTGAGCATCACCAGCTGGCCCACCGCGGAGAGCTCGGCGGCAGAGGCCCCGCCCTGCAGCTTGAGCGAGGACACGGTCTCGGCCGTCTCCAGCAGTTCGGCGCTGTAGCGGTTGATGGCGCGCAGCGACTGGCCCACCTGGGTGAGGGTCTTCTGCTGCCCCATCACCACGGCGGCGCTCTTCTCGGCACGCTCGACCAGCGACAGCAGCGTGGCGACCTGGTCCTGCAGCGCACCGGGCACGGCGGCGACGTGGCCCTCGCCGCTCGTCAGGCTGCGCACGTTGCTCGCCAGCACGGCGATGCTCTCCTTGACTTCGGGGAAGGCTGCGGCGCTGCCCACCAGCGCCTGCGACACCGACTTGGCCAGGCGCTGCGACTGCGTCGTCGCCTGGCCCACCGCGGCCACCTGGGCGGCACTGCGGTTGCTCGTGGTGACCGCCCAGATCGTCGTCAGCAGCACGCCGGCCAGGCCGACGGCGAAGAGCGCGATCATCGCGCGCTGCTGGCGCAGGATGGGCCAGTGCCCGATCAGCGGCAGGCCGCTGTCGGCGCTGTCGGTGTCGGCCGGGCCACCGCGCAGGCGGGTTTCGCCGTACTCGACCGCCAGCTCCGAAGGTGCCGCCTCGGAGATGATCGACGAGTCCCCATCGCCATGCTCGGCCGGCGGGCTGAGCGTGCTCTGGCCCAGGCGGATGGTGGCCTCCATGGGGTTGGCCGGCGGCGCCATCTCATCGAAAGACAGCGGCGCCGAGGGCGGGTGGAGCTCGGCCTCGAGCTTGGCGCGGCCCGCGCCTTTGATCCTGTCAAGGAAGCTCATGTCGTCCTCTTTGTCTGTGCTGTTCAGTCACGCGGCACGGGGCCGGTGGTCTCAGGGGGCACCCCAAGGTCTGTGCCCGTTGCCGCCGAACCGGGGCAGGCGCACTCGGGGCGGCCCGTCGTGCTCATGCGGCGATCGCCAGGAATTGCTCGTTGCGGGACAGGGCGGCAAGGTCGATTTCCTGCCACAGCCGCCCCTCGCCGTCGTGCCAGCGCGCGCCGGCAAAAGCCGGCCGGGGTTCGACGGGCGGCGGCTGCAGCGTGAGCTGGGCCGCGCTGCGCAAACCCGCCAGGCGCTCCACCAGCACGGCGCAGTGCGAACCGAGCGCCGCATTGAAGGCCACCAGGCGCGACTGCTCGCGCACCGCGTCCGCCGCCAGCGGCGCGCGCAGGCCGAGGAACGCGGCGAGATCCACCACCCCGTGCAGGCCGCCGCGCAGGTTGGCCACGCCCATGAACCAGGGCTGGGTGTGCGCCACCGGCAGCAAGGTGCCCACGGCGAAGATCTCGCCCGCGCTGGCCAGCGGCATGAGGAAACCCTGGCCCGCGCACTCCACGGCCAGCCACGACAGTGTCGCCACCTCCGTGCGCGCCTGCTGCAGCCGCTGGGCAAGGCGGCCCTGGAGTTCGCGCAGCGCTTCGCGGTTGCTCATGCGGGTTCAGTCGAAAGCCTTGATCTTGGCCACCAGTTCGTCGCCGTTGACGGGCTTGACGATGTAGTCGCGTGCGCCCTGGCGCATGCCCCAGACCTTGTCGGTTTCCTGGTTCTTGCTCGTGCACATGATCACCGGGACATCGGCGAAGCGCGGGTCGCGGGTGATCGAGCGCGTGAGCTGGAAACCGTTCTGCCCCGGCATGACCACATCCATGAGGATCAGGTCGGGCTTGTCCTCGGCCAGGCGGCGCAGGGCCTCCTCGCCGTTCTCGGCGGTGCGCACGCTGTAGCCGCGCTTGCCCAGCACCTCCGAGAGGTGATGCAGTTCGGTCTTCGAGTCGTCGACGACCAGGATCTTGCGGATCGGCATCGCTGGGGTCCTTGGCGGATGGTGCGGAAGCAGGTGCGGACGGCGCGGGGACGCGCCCTCAGGCCGCGGCGCGGCGGAATGTTTCCACGGCCCGCAACAGCTGTTCCTTGGTGAAGGGTTTGGTGAGGTATTCCTGCGAGCCGACCATGCGGCCGCGCGCCTTGTCGAAGAGCCCGTCCTTGCTCGACAGCATGATCACCGGCACGTGCCGGAAGCGCGGGTTGCGCTTGATGATGGCGCAGGTCTGGTAGCCGTCGAGCCGGGGCATGAGGATGTCGCAGAAGATCAGCTCGGGGTCGTGGTCGTTGACCTTGGCCAGGGCGTCGAAGCCGTCCTCGGCGAGGATCACCTCGTGCCCGCCCTGGCGCAGGAAGATCTCGGCGCTGCGGCGGATGGTGTTGCTGTCGTCGATGACCAGCACCTTGGCGCCCGCCGGGGCGGGTGGCGCACCCGGCACGCCCGCTTCAGGACCCTGAATCTCCAAGCGCTGCTCTCCTCGGTGACCGCGGCGCGTGCAGCGCGCTGCACGGCCCGGGAATCAAAACTGGACCATCTCGAAGTCTTCCTTGCGCGCGCCGCACTCCGGGCATGTCCAGTTCATCGGGACATCGGCCCACGCAGTGCCCGGCGCAATGCCGTGCTCGGGGTCGCCGGCGGCTTCGCTGTAAATCCAGCCGCAGATCAGGCACATCCAGGTACGCGGTTCGCTCACGGACAGACTGTCATCTCACTACAATGGATGGCGATTGTAGCGACGCAGCTCCGGCGAATTGCCAGGAATTGTGAGGACCTACACCTCCTTTTTGAGGCTTTGCTAGAGGTTCGGCCAGCGCGCCGTGCCGAGCCTGCACCGACCCGCGCCAAGGCCTGCCCATGACCCCCGATTCCATCCCGGCCACGGCCATCGAAGACCCCGCCACCGAGCCGCCGCCACCGGCGTGCGTGATGTGCTTCAACGCCAGCGACCCGAGCGGCGCCGGCGGCCTGGCCGGTGACGTGGCCACCATCGCCGCCATGGGCGCGCATGCCCTGCCGGTGGTGACGAGCATCGTCATGCGCGACACCGCCGACACCTTCGACCAGCACGAGATCGACGCCGACGCCGTGGCCGAGCAGGCACGCACGATCCTGGAAGACGTCACCATCGCCGGCTGGAAGGTGGGTTTCCTGGGCAGCGCCGACAACGTCAGCGCCGTGGCCGAGGTGCTCAGCGACTACACCGAGATCCCGCTCGTGTCGTACCTGCCCAGCCTCGCGTGGCTCGAGGAAGACGCGCTGCAGCCCTACCTCGACGCCTTCCGCGAACTCATCCTGCCGGCCACCGAGGTGCTCGTGGGCAACCACAAGACGCTGCAGGACTTCCTGCTCCCGGATTGGGACAACGAGCGCCCGGCCTCGGCGCGCGAACTGGCCGTCGCCGCCGGCGAGCACGGCACGCGCTACGTGCTCGTCACCGGGGTGATGCTCGCCGCGAAGGTCCCGGCCAAGGGCGCCGCCAAGGACGCCGCCAAGAGCCCCGAGCAGTACATCGACAACGTGCTCGCCTCGCCCCAGGGTGCCATCACCGGAGAGAAGTTCGAGCGCTTCGACGCCGGCTTCATCGGCGCGGGCGACACCCTGGCGGCTGCGCTGGCGGCGTTGCTCGCCGCCGGCAGCGAGCTCGAGCCGGCGGTGGGCGAGGCGCTGTCGTTCCTCGACCAGAGCCTGGACGCGGGCTTCCGCCCGGGCATGGGCCAGATCGTTCCCGACCGCTTCTTCTGGGCCCTGCCCCCGCCCGAGGAGGGTGAAGGCGAAGGCCCGCCGGACACGCCTCCCGAACCCGAGCCGCTCGACCCCAAGGGCAAGAGCGCGCCGCGCCGCGTCCACTGAACGCACCGAGATGCAGACCAACGACGAGCTCTTCACGCGCGCCCAGCGCGTCATTCCCGGCGGCGTGAATTCGCCCGTGCGCGCCTTCCGTGCCGTGGGCGGCACGCCGCGCTTCATCGCCCGCGGCCAGGGCGCGTACATCTGGGACGCCGAGGGTCGCCGCTACATCGACTACATCGGCTCCTGGGGCCCGATGATCCTGGGCCATGGCCACCCGGCGGTGCTCGAGGCGGTGCAAAAGGCCGCGCTCGACGGCTTCAGCTTCGGCGCACCCACCGAGCGCGAGATCGAGCTGGCCGAGGCCATCGTCGCGCTCGTGCCCAGCGTCGAGCAGGTGCGCCTGGTGAGCAGCGGCACCGAGGCCGGCATGAGCGCCATCCGCCTGGCGCGGGGCTGCACCGGCCGCAGCAAGATCGTCAAGTTCGAGGGCTGCTACCACGGCCACGCCGACGCGCTGCTGGTGAAGGCCGGCTCGGGCCTGGCCACCTTCGGCCACCCCACCAGCGCCGGCGTGCCGGCCGACGTGGTCAAGCACACGCTGGTGCTCGAGTACAACAACCTGGCGCAGATCGACGAAGCCTTCGCCACGCAGGGCACCGAGATCGCCTGCGTGATCATCGAGCCGATTGCCGGCAACATGAACTTCGTGCGCGCCAGCGTGCCCTTCATGACGCGGCTGCGCGAGCTCTGCACAAAGCATGGCGCGATGCTCGTCTTCGACGAGGTGATGACGGGTTTCCGCGTCGCGCTGGGCGGCGCACAAAGCGTGTATGCCAAGCTCATCCCGGGCTTCAAGCCCGACATGAGCGTGTTCGGCAAGGTCATCGGCGGTGGCATGCCGCTGGCCGCCTTCGGCAGCACGCGCGAGGTGATGGGCCAGCTCGCGCCGCTGGGCCCGGTGTACCAGGCGGGCACGCTCAGCGGCAACCCGGTGGCCACGGCCTGCGGCCTGGCCACGCTCGAGGAGATCGGCAAGCCGGGCTTCTTCGAGGCCTTGTCGGCGAGCACGCGCACGCTCGTGGCCGGCCTGCAAGGGGTTGCGCGCGACGCCGGCGTGCCGCTGGTGGGCGACAGCGAGGGCGGCATGTTCGGCTTCTTCTTCGCGCGCGAGCTGCCGCAGAACTACGGCGTGGTCATGGCCACCGACAAGGAGCGCTTCAACCGCTTCTTCCACGCCATGCTCGACGCCGGCGTCTACCTCGCGCCGGCTCTGTACGAAGCCGGCTTCGTGAGCGCGGCGCACAGCGCCGAAGACATCGCCGCCACCGTGCACGCCGCGGCGCAGGCCCTGGCCGCCAAGGCCTAGGCGCGGGCTGGCACGGCGGTGTCCGCAGCCGCTGCCGCCGCACCGGCGCTGGCCTGCAGCAACTGCGGCCAGCCGCTGCAGGCGCTGCACCTGGCAGGCCACTACGCCAGCACCGTCACGCTGGACTTGTGCGCACCCTGCCACCTGGTGTGGTTCGACGCGGTCGAGTCGGCGCGGCTGGCCGGCCCGGGCCTGCTGACACTGATCGGCGAGATGGCCGCTGCGCAGGCGCTGGCACACCAGCCGCTGCGCCCCGGCATCGGCTGCCCGATCTGCGGCGAGGCGGCGCGCACGGTGCACAACCGCACGCGCTGGGGCCGCTCGCTGCAGCTCGAATGCCCGCGGCACCACGGGGCTTGGCAGACCTTCGGCCAGTTCCTCGGCGAGAAGGGCCTGCTGCGGCCGATGAGCTCGGCCGATCGCGCCCGCGCGCTGCAAGGCACGGCGGGCCTGCATTGCGTCAACTGCGGCGGCGCGGTGGGCGCAAAGGACACCACCTGCCCCTGGTGCAACTCGGTGCCTGCACTGGTGGACGTGGCGCGGCTGGCCCAGGCCCTGGACCCCGAAGGCGCCACCGCCGGCCACGCCGTGCACCGCACCGGCGCGCGCGTCACCGCGCTCGCGTGCATGGCCTGCGGCGCGTCGCTGCCGGCTGACGCCGGCTGGAACTGCCCGCAATGCGGCGCCACGCTCACCGCCACCGGCCTGGCCGACGCGCACCGCCAGGTGGCCGCACTCGGCCCGGCGCTGCGCGCGCACGCCGAAAAGCCGTCGCCGCAAGTGGTGCACCAGCGGCTCCAGGCGCACGCCCCGGCATTGCAGCGCCAGCGCGAGCGCGCCGCCGAGATGCAGGCCGAAGCCGACCAGCGCAGCGGCCGCGTGGCACCGGGCTGGGACGGCGATGCCGATCGCGGCATCGAGCTGCCACCCTGGGCCTGGGCCGTGCTGGTCGCAGCGGCCCTGGTGCTCGGCTGGTTGGGACGCTGAGCGCCCCCAGGCCGGCCTTGCCGGCCGCCCCCGCGGGGGTATGAGCACCTCCTTCACCTCACCCTCGTGCCGCCGGGCAGCGTGGCCCCGTCCCTAGAATCGAGCGCATGCACATCCACATCCTGGGCATCTGCGGCACCTTCATGGGCGGCCTGGCGGCGCTGGCGCGCGAGACCGGCCACAAGGTCACCGGCTGCGACGCCGGCGTCTACCCGCCGATGAGCGACCAGCTGCGCGCGCTGGGCATCGATCTCATCGAGGGCTTCGGCGCCGAGCAGCTGGCGCTGGCGCCCGACGTCTTCGTCATCGGCAACGTGGTCACGCGCGGCAACCCGCTCATGGAGGCCATCCTCGATGCCGGTATGCCCTACACCAGCGGCCCGCAGTGGCTGGCCGAGCAGGTGCTGCACCATCCGTCACGCCCGCGCCACGTGCTGGCGGTGGCGGGCACGCACGGCAAGACCACGACCACCTCGATGCTCGCGTGGATCCTCGAGGCGGCCGGCTTGCAGCCCGGCTTCCTGGTGGGCGGGGTGCCGCTGAACTTCGGCGTCTCGGCGCGGCTGGGCGACCCCAGGCACGGCGTCGCCGGCAGTGCGCGCAGCGCCTTCGTCATCGAGGCCGACGAATACGACACCGCGCTCTTCGACAAGCGCAGCAAGTTCGTGCACTACCGGCCGCGCACCGCCATCCTCAACAACCTCGAGCACGACCACGCCGACATCTTCCCCGACCTGGCGGCCATCGAGACGCAGTTCCACCACCTCGTGCGCACCGTGCCGGCGCAGGGCCGGCTCGTCGTCAACGCGCGCGACGAGGCCCTCAAGCGCGTGCTCGCGCGCGGCTGCTGGAGCGAGGTGCAGCGCTTCGGCACCAAGCGCGAGGAACCCGGCGGCCTGTGCGCACGCGGCGAGCCGCAGGCCTTCGACGTGCTGCGCGGCAGCCTCAAGCTCGGCCAGGTGCAGTGGAAGCTGCTCGGCGAGCACAACCAGTTGAACGCACTGGCCGCGATCGGCGCGGCCGAACACGTGGGCGTGGCACCCGAGACGGCCTGCGCCGCCCTGGCCAGCTTCGAGAACGTGCGCCGGCGCATGGAGCTGCGCGGCCAGGCCGGCGGCGTCTCGGTCTACGACGACTTCGCGCACCACCCCACGGCCATGCGCAGCACGCTGGCCGGCCTGCGGCGCAAGCTCGGTAACGGGCCGCGCATCCTGGCGGTGTTCGAGCCGCGTTCGAACACCATGAAGCTGGGCACGATGAAGGCGCAGCTGCCCTGGGCACTGGAAGACGCCGACCTGAGCTACTGCCTGCAGGGCAACTACGGCTGGAGTGCACGCGAGGCCCTGGTGCCGCTGGGCGCCCAGGCCGTCGTTGCCGACAGCGTCGACGCCCTCGTCGCCGCCGTGGTGCAGGCCGCGCGACCCGGCGACCACGTGCTGTGCATGAGCAACGGGGCTTTCAGCGACATCCACGGCAAGCTGCTCGCGGCGCTGGCCGCCCGATGAGGCGCCGCGGCCGCCGCCGGGCTGCCCCAAGGCGGCCGCGGCCCCTTGGGGGTGGCGAAGGCGCGAAGCGACAAGCCTGGGGCTGACCCTCAGCCGCGCTGCAGCGTGGCGCGCAGCGCCTCGGTGAGCAGGGCCAGCGCGTCGGCCAGGTGGGCGCGGTTTTCCACCGCCAGGCCGCGCCGCGCCAGCGCCGCGCGCAACTGGCCCTGCAGTTCCACGGCGTGCAGGCGCGCCAGGCTGATGGCGTCGGCGGGCAGCGCCGGCGAGGGCCGGGTGAGCAGCGCCTGCAATCGCTTGAGGTGCTCGCGCTGCAGGCTGCGCCGCAACGGGTCGATCTCCTTGCCGGACTTGAGCTCGTTCCACACCGCGCCCTGCAGCGTGGCGTAGACCTCGTTCAGAGAGATCGCACCGCGGCGCTGCCCCTCGGGCAGGTAGTTGGGCAGGTCGAGCAGGCGGCGCGCCGTGCCGGCATCGAGCAGCCGGTCCAGCGCCTGCGTCTGCAACCGCAGCACGCCCTGCCCCACCGAGAGCGGGCCGGCGCGGTCGAACTCGATGTAGTCCGGCGTCAGGCTGGCGAGGAACTCGGGCTTGAAACGGAAGCTCTCGATGCCGAACACCGCGTCGGTGAGGAAGCGCAGCGCACGGCGCTGCAGGGCGGGCTCGACCGGTCGGAAGGTGGGCTTGCCCGTGCCGGGCAGGTCGCGCTCGGTGTGCATGCCGCCCACGTACTTGGCGGCCAGCGCCGGCAGGCTGCCGAGCTGGCGGAAGCCGGCGAGCACGCTGCGCCGCGCGCGCTGCGGGTCGTCGCCGGGCTGCGGCACGCGCTGCTGCACGCGCGCCCACAGCTCCTTCGAAAGCGCCAGGCGACGCTGGTACCAGGCGAGCGGGTCGTCGCCCAGATCGAAGCGGTTGACCAGCGGGTCCAGGCCGTCGTTGCCCGGGAAGCCGCCGGCGTCGGCGTCGTCGGCGAAGGCCAGCGCCGGGTCGAGGCCGCTGCGCGCGGCGATGGCCTGCAGCTGCGCGCCCGCCTGCGCCGGGTCGAGCGGCTTGTAGGCGTACTCGATGGCCCAGTAGTCGTAGGCCCCGAGCGTGACCATGTTGAGCTCGCTGCGCGCCTCGCCCTGCAGCGGCAGGTTGAAGGCGTTGTAGTCCATCACCGAGCCGCTGATGCCCTGGCTCTCGGCGTAGGCCTTGTCCTCGAGCTGCTGGCGCGTGACGGTGGTGCTGGCCTTGAAGTTGTGGCGCAGGCCCAGCGTGTGGCCCACCTCGTGGGTGATGGTGTCCTTGACGTAGGCCTGCACCAGCGCCTCGGTGTCCGGGCTGTCGGGGTCGAGCTCGCCGCGCGCCTCGAGCAGGTCGAGCGTGAAGGCGAGCTGCTCGGCACCGTCGGCGGCGTAGGTGCATTGCTGGGCCGCATGGTCGTGACCGCTGGGGTCGAACACCGCGCGCGCGGCCGGCTCGTGCGCCAGGCCTTGGAGGTCGTCGCGCACGGTGCGCCGCGCGCTGCGCCCGAAGACGTCGCTCATGCCGATGTCGGCATCGAGGATCTCGCCGGTGCGCGGGTCGCTGTGGCTCGGCCCGATGGCAAAGCCGACGTCCGCGCCGACGAACCAGCGGATCGAGGCGTGCGACGCGTCCATGTCGTTGAAGCCGTCGTCGTCGCCCTGCTGGCGCACGACGATGGCGTTCTTGAAGCCGATGCGCTCGAAGGCCTTGTTCCACTCGAGGATGCCGGCCTGCACGCTGGCGCGGTAGCGCGCCGGGATGTTGCGATCGAGCCAGTAGGTGACGGGCTTGACCGGCTCGGACAGCGCCGCCTGCGGGTCCTTCTTCTCCAGGCGCCAGTGGCGCACCTGGTGCACGCGCGGGTTGGCGCGCAGGTCGTCGGAGAGGTCGGTGAAACTGTCGGTGAAGAAGCCCACGCGCGGGTCGGCGCGGCGCGGCGTCATCGGCTGCGCCGGCAGCTCGCGCAGGTTGAAGACGTAGCCCACGAAGAGGCTGCGCGCATCCGGCGTGGTCGAGGGTGGCGGCGGCGTCAGCGGCGCCGGGGCGCCGGGCGGCAGCAGCGGCGGCGCGGCGATGCGTGCCACGGCGTAGTGCACCTTCGCCGCGAGCGTCGTCAGCCCGGCCTCGGCACGCACCTGCTCGAAGTACGAATTCGCGCGGTCGGGGGCGAAGGGCATGCGGTAGGCGCGCTCCAGCGCCGTGCTGTAGCCGGCGATGTCGCCGAGCAGGAAGCTGGCGTCGACGAGCACCGACTTGCTCGTCGGGTGCTCGGCGCTGGCCAGCGGCGCCGCGCCCACCAGGCTGTCGCTGAAGCCCTCGCCCACCGCGCGCTGCGCCGCCTTGTCGCGCTCGCCGCGGAAGGCCAGCTGCTTGGCCACCAGTTGCATCTGGTGGCCCACGCGGCGGAATTCGACCAGCCAGCGCGGCCCCATCTGGCTGGCGTAGAGGCCACGCTCGCCCACCGACGAGGCGATGTTCACCGAGAACAGCATGGGCTTGCCCAACCGATCCGGCGCCAGCTCGAACCACACTTTCTCGTCCTTGCGCCACAGCGGCACGAAGCCGTCCTGCCGCGTGGCGCCCTTGGCGACTTCGGCAAAGGGCTTGGGGGCGCCGGGCTCGGCGGGGCGCGCGGCGCCACCGGCCACCGCAGCCGACGCGGCCGAAGCACCAGTGGCCGCCGACGCGGCCGAAGC
>DYOR01000041.1:0-2007 GCA_020720385.1 Rubrivivax sp. | reverse complement strand
GCCGACGCGGCCGAAGCACCAGTGGCCGCCGACGCGGCCGAAGCGGGCACCACCGCCTGGGCCTTGGGCGCCGGCGTCGTCGCTGCAGCGGGCGATGCCGCCGCGGCGGACGGCGTCGGGTTGGGCAGGGTTGCGCAACCCGCAAGGACCGCGCTGGCCGCCGCGATGGCGCTGAGGCGGCGGGGCAGCCGGCGCTGACGCTCGGCGTGAGGGGCAAGACAGGGCATGGGCGGCGTGGATGCGTGAGGTGGAGCGACATTCTGCCCGCAGCGCCCGGGCCACGCCGGCGTGGGGGGCGCGGCCGCGGCGACCGGCGGGCCGGCCGTGCTCCCGCGGGTGCAGCGCCACTTCGCCGTCATCACCACGGGTGACGGGTTGTTGTCCTGGCGCGAAATGTGCCCGCGCCATGACGGCGCGCAAATTCCTCTGCGCGAAGACAGCGACCATTCGCTGTCGGACTTCCAAGTCCACCCTCCCCACATCCCGAGGTTTCTCCAGCCATGCGACTGAAAGACAAGATCTGCATCGTCACCGGCGCCGCCCAGGGCATAGGCGCAGCCACCGTGGCCAGGTTCGCCGACGAGGGCGCCATCGTCGTGGCCTGCGACCGCCGCGCCGGCCACCTGCCCGGCGCGGCCGAGTTCTTCGAGGTCGACGTGACCCGGCGCGACCAGGTCGACGCCATGGTGGCGGCGGTCCTGGCGAAGTACGGGCGCATCGACGTGCTCGTCAACAACGCCGGCATCACGCGCGACGCGCGCCTGGTGAAGATGACCCTGGAGCAGTTCGACGCCGTCGTCGACGTCAACCTGCGCGGCGTCTTCCACTGCGCGCAGGCGGTGGCCGCGACGATGGTGGCGCAAGGCACCGGGGTGATCCTCAACGCCAGCAGCGTGGTCGGCATCTACGGCAATTTCGGCCAGACGAACTACGCCGCCACCAAGTTCGGCGTCATCGGCTTCACCAAGACCTGGAGCCGCGAGCTCGGCCCCAAGGGCGTGCGCGTCAACGCCGTCGCCCCGGGCTTCGTCGACACGCCCATGCTCGCCACCATCCCGGCCAAGGTGCTGGAGCAGATGCGCGCGCAGGTGCCGCTGGGCCGGCTCGGCCGGCCCGAGGAGGTCGCCAGCGTCTATGCCTTCCTCGCCAGCGACGACGCGAGCTACGTCAACGGCGTGGTCATCGAGGTCGCCGGCGGCATGACGGTCTAGCCACGGCGCGGCCCGCGCTGCGGGTCAGCGCCGAGGCGCCGCCGGGGCCGCGCAGCCCGCCGCCTGGCCCAGGCCCTTGAGATAGGCCCGGCGCACGCTGCCTGCGGCAATGGCCGCCGCCACCTTGCGCTCGTAGCGCTCGGCGCCGCTGAGCTTGCGCACCCAGCCGCGAAACGGAATCACGCCTTCGGCGGCACTGCGGATGGCGCCGGTGGCGGCGTGGCCCACGGCGCCCGCACCGCGTTCGACGAGCCCCGCGTCGGCTGCCGTGGCCGGCATATCCAGGTCCGCGCCGAGCGCGCCGTCCAGGGCCTCGATCTCGGCGCGCAGGCCGCTGCAGCTGGCGTCCGCCGCTGCGGTGTACGGGCCTTTCAGCGCCGCGGCGAGCACCGGCGGGATCTCCGCGCGCACGATGTTCAGGTCACTCAACGGCGTGACGGCGGCCTGCGTCACCGGGGTGCCGGCGGCCAGCGGCGGGGCCGGGTCCGTGTCGCCGAGGTTCTTCGGGGTCTCGGTGGCGGCACACGCGGCCAGTGCGAGGACGAGCAGGCCATACGGAAGGGATCTCATGGACACCTAGCGTAGCAGCTCGCGGGCGCAGCGCGCACCAGGGCAGGCTGGCCGCACGGCGCGTGCCGGGCGTCCACGGGCCGCCTGGCCGACGCGAGTTCACCTACCATGGCGAGGTGGCCCACCGATCGACTGCCGCCCCATCCCCACGCGCTGCACTGGTCCGCCCCGAGGGGGGATGGCGGCTGCGCCTGTACACGGTGATCTTCGAGGCCGACACGCGCGC
>DYOR01000040.1:21690-24248 GCA_020720385.1 Rubrivivax sp. | reverse complement strand
ATGCAGGCCTTTCACCGCGTCTTTCGGAACACGGGAATTCTCTATGTCCGGATGGCGATCACCGTATTCATCTCGCTCTATGCGACCAGGCTGACGCTGCGCGCGCTCGGCGTGGACGACTTCGGCATCTTCAGCGTGGTCGGCAGCACGATCGCCATGCTGAGTTTCCTCAACGCGAGCATGGTGGGGACCACGCAACGCTACATGTCCTTCGCCAACGGCCAGCGCGACGCGGTGGCGCTGAACGCCGTCTTCAACACCAGCATCGCCATCCACGCCGCGATCGCCGTCGTCGTCGCGGTGATCCTCTGGCTTGCCGGCCAGGTGCTCTTCGAGCATGTCTTCACGATCCGCGCCGAGCGCGTGGGCGCGGCCCGGGTCGTCTACGGCGCGGCGGCCGCCAGCACCTTCTTTGCGATCATCGCCGTGCCTTACGACGCCGCGATCAACGCGCGCGAGAACATGCTCGTCTTCGCCGTGCTGAGCACGATCGAAGCGCTGCTCAAGCTGGCGGTGGCGCTGTACATCGGCGCGATCACCAGCGACCGGCTGGAGGTCTACGGCGTGCTCATCGCGTTCACCGCCATCCTCATCTTCGCCATCAAGGCCGCGTACTGCCACGTTCGCTATGCGGAGTGCCGCATGGCGCCGCGCAGCCTGCGCGACCGCAGCTTGCTCAAGAGGATGTCGGCGTTCGCGGGCTGGTCCTTCTTCGGGTCCTCCAGCAGCCTGGTCTCGAACTACGGGCAGGGCCTGGTGATCAACAGCTTCTTCGGCCCGGCCGTCAACTCGGCGCAGGGCGTGGCGGCCCAGGTCAGCGGCCAATTGGGTGCCTTCGCTGGAACCATGCTCAAGGCCCTCAACCCGATGATCGCCAAGAGCGAAGGTGCGGGCGATCGCCAGCTCATGCTCGAGGCTTCGATGTTCGGCAGCAAGCTCAGCTTCTTCCTGCTGATGATCTTCCACGTGCCGATGCTCGTCGAGATGCCCTACGTGTTCGACCTGTGGCTCGGGCACACGCCACAGTACGCGGTCATCTTCTGCCGCCTGCTGCTCGTGCGCAACCTCGTCGAGCAGCTCTTCTTCACCCTCACGGCCTCCATCGCCGCCGTCGGCGAGATCAAGAAGTACGAGGTCACGAGCTCCCTGCTCACGCTCGTTCCGCTGCCGGTCTCCTGGGGCCTGTTCGCCATCGGATGGCCGCCGTACTGGATCTACATCGTCTATCTCGTCTACGCCGTGCTGGCGTCGGCCGTCATCCTGCGCTTCGCCGCCACGCTGTGCCAATGCCCCGTCGGCGCCTACCTGTCCAGGGTCGTGGGCCGCTGCATGCTTGCCCTGGCCTTGTGCCTGGCCAGCGCCTCGGCCCCGGCCCTGCTATTGGCGCCCGGCCCGACGCGGCTCGCGGCGGTCATTGCCGTTTCCGTCCTGGCCTTCGTCGCCTTCGTCTGGACGATCGGCCTCGACGCCGCCGAGCGCCGATCCGTGCAGTCGGCCGTGGCAGGCGCCGCAGCCGCGGCGAGGAGGCGTCTGCTCAAGGGCCGAGGCACCACCTGAATCGAGACAGATAGGGCTCCCATGTTCTCAGTCGTCATCCCGCTGTACAACAAGTCGCACACGATCGGCAGCACCATCGCGTCGGTGCTGAACCAGACCTTTCAGGACTTCGAGATCGTCGTCGTCAACGACGGCTCCACCGACGACGGGCCGCAACGGGCCCGTGCCATCGGCGACCCGCGCATCAGCGTCATCGACCAGCCCAACCAGGGCGTCAGCGCCGCCCGCAACAACGCCATCCGGGCCTCCACGCGCCCCTACATCGCGCTGCTGGACGGTGACGACGAATGGCTGCCCGGCTTCCTCGAAAGCATGCGCCAGGCCATCGCGCAGTTCCCCGCTGCCGGCCTCTTCGGCTGCCCGAGCTTCCACCAGGACCTCGCCACCGGCGCGCGCGACGACGCCACGCTCGGCCGCTATCGCGGCCAGACCCAGCAGGTGGACTATTTCCAGAACCCTGCAGCCATGCCCCACACCAGCGCGATGGTCATCGCGCGGCGCGTCTACCAGGCGGCGTTCCCCGACGGCGAGGGCTTCCCCGTGGGCATGAAGCTGTGCGAGGACTGGTCCTGCCTTTACCGCGTCGCCTTGCTCGCCCCCTTCGTCTACGTCGGCCTCCCGCTGGCAGTCCGCAACAACAACGTCCCCGGCCAGGTCACCGCCGTCATGGGCGAGGCGCGGCGGCGCATGCAGGTGCACATAGAGAACTTCCTCAAGCTGACGTACGCGGCAGCAGGCCCGAACATGCCCACGACTTTGAGGCGCTTCTACAAGTACGACCTGCGCCACCGCATCCTGCTCTTCATGCGCTCCGGCGATCGCGAAGGACTGCAGGATTTCATGCGCCAGCTCGACCCGGGGCCGCTGGCCCTGCTCGGTCCGCTCGAGCGCGCGCTCTACCGGCGGCCCGCGCTGCAGCCGGTCGCCATGGCCGCGATCTACGCCAGCAAGCTGCACTGGCGCAGCTACGGCTACCCGCGCGTGGGCTCGAAGCACTGACG
>DYOR01000040.1:0-21590 GCA_020720385.1 Rubrivivax sp. | reverse complement strand
GCAAGCTGCACTGGCGCAGCTACGGCTACCCGCGCGTGGGCTCGAAGCACTGACGCGCACCGGCAGCGCGTGCACGCATTGGCCGAGGGCTGCACAGGGGGCATCGGGGCGGGAACTCGGCCTGGCTGGCCTGCCGGACACATGGATGCGGTGGCGAGACACCCGCCAGCACCGTTTTCGGGGCATCACCTGGTTCGCCTTTCGACGCGACGCGCGCTGATTGCACCCGAGGGAAGGGCGAGGCCCGAGCCCGCGCTCGAGTGGAACGCCAACGGCATACTCGGCGCACTCTGGTGAATCGACCCATGGCTTGCAATCAACACACCACAAGGACGGTCGTCGGCTACGCCATCGTGTCCCTGATGGTGGCGTTCTATGCATTCCTGGCACTGGACAGACCAGTGGGCCGGTCAGAAGAAACAGTGGGCACGGTTCAGGGCATCGCCCCCGTCCACGCTGACGGTCCGCCACCCTCGGTCAAGGTTTGGGTTCAGTTGGCCGAGGGCGGTGTGGTCGTCGTCCATGCGAGCGCGACCACGGCAATTCGCCAAGGTCAGGCGGTACGCGTGCACATCCGTCGGCGGCGGCTGACGAATGTGAAGACATATTCGCTTGCGGATGTCGAAGCGCGGCACTGAGTTGCGTCACATGCCGCTGAACGCTTGCCGAACCTCGGTGCCGCCTCGCGTGTCCACGTGTCGGCTCGAAGCGCTGCGGCGCGCGCCGGGCGGCGCCACGCCCGCCGCACACCGCGCCTTCAGCCCAGCCAGTGGCCCACCGCCCAGGGCAGCTCGGCGCGCGGGTCGATGCCCGGGTGGAAGCACTGCAGCAGTGGCGGCGCCATCACCTCGCCCCGGGCCCGGTGCTCGGCCAGGCGCCTGGCGATGTCGAGCATCTCCCTGGCGCGGTGGTAGTGGGTGTGGCCGCCGACGATCATCTCCCTCGTCTCGGCCCCGATCGCGTCGAGCGTCGCTTGCGGCTTGTCCAGCAACTCGTCGGTGCGCGCGATCAGCCCGGCCAGGCCCGCGTACGGAAAGAAGTGCCTGTGTGGCTCGGCCAGGCTGCCCAGGCGGTCGACCATGAAGTCCAGGAAGGGAACGCCGCTGGCCATGGCGATGTACGGCCGGTCCGACGCGTAGTAGGTGGCGCCAGAACTCGGGAAGCCCCCCACCTGCACCCGGGCCCGGCGCGCCGTGTTCACCTGCTCGGCGAAGGGCACCGGGCCCTGCCAGGACGGTTGGCCTTGCCAATGGCGCCCGAAGAGCGCAAAGCGCTTGCCGTAGCGCTTTTGCAGCGCGCCGACCATGGCCCGGCGCCTGCGCGCACCGCGGCTGACCGTGGAGAACGGGTTCCTGCCACCGTTGTTGCTGCCGATGAAGACGACGTCGAACTCCTTGCTCACCGGCGCGGCATCGAAGGGCTTGACGAAACGCTCCTGGCAGACCCCGTGCGGCATCAGCGCGATGTTCCTGCTGCCGCGGCGCTCCAGGCCCTGGGCCATGTAGCCCATGCTGGTGAGGAAGGTCAGGTCGGACGCCGACGACGCCTGCCAGAACGACGCCGGCATCGGGTTCAGCCAGCGCCCGAAGGGGTCGCCGCCGGTGGTGACGACGACCAGCGCAGGATTGATCGCGCGCGCCGCGCGGATGAACGGCCGCGGGTCACCCAGGTCGCCGTGGAACCACTGCAGCAGCAGGCAGTCGGTGCCGCAGGTCCGCATGGCCGCGAGGGCCTCGTCGTAGACGCCGCCCATGTCGCTGCTGCCGTCGCGCTTGGTGCGCCGGTAGGGGATGGACTGGTAGCGTGACAACAGGCCCTCGGCCAGCAGGGCCTCGAAGCCGCGGTGGTAGCCGATCTGATCCTCGACCGCCCGGCCTTGAAGGAGCATCAGCAGCTTCAATCGACTACTCCTCAAGCCCACGCAAGGTCGGACGGGAAACGCAACGGGTGGCGGAACGCATGCGCAGCCTGCAACGCTGTCGCTTGCGCAACCTTGCGGCGCTGCACCGTGATGGCGGTCGTGCTGGCTTCAACGCAATTCTTCGGTCAGTTCAAGGATTGCTCGTGCGGCTTCGCGCACCGCCACCCTGCAGGCTGACACGTCCCGTCACTACGGGCCCGACGCCCGTCATCGCCGCTTCGCGAAACCACAACACCAAGCCCATCCTACCCAGTCTTTGTTACAAATCTGCACGCGAGCAGGTCAGACGTGGGGTTGTCTTTTCCATGGCTCACGTTTCAAGGCCAGGTTCAAGGCCAAGCGTGCAGGCGCGCGATAGCGGAATCAGCTATCCGCGGGCACGAAGAACGCCGACGGCGACCAGGCTACGCGACGCGAAGGGCCCTCTTCTGAAAACTGGCAGAGCTTCAGCCGGCAGTCACGACCGTGTCTTTGGCGTCGGTGAAAATATCAGATTGCCTGCCACCCAGCGCTAGGGTGCCCTTGCGTTCCCGGCGGAACGAATTTCGTGATCGAGCTCCTCTTCACCCTCGTCAGCCTGTACCCCTACGCCGTGGCCGTGCTGCTGGGCCTGGGCGTGCCGCTTCTGTGCGTGACGAGCTACTCGCGCTTCGGCGTCGGGCTGGTGGTGATCACCGCCGCCTTTGCGCTGGACGTGATGACGCAGAGCGCGCCGGTGCTGCGCCTGGGTCTGACTCTGTACGTGGCCGACCTGCCGATGCTGCTGATCGGGGCGGTGGCAGCCGTGCGCTGGGCGCTGCGCCCCGACGTACCGCTGCGCCACCCGGGCTGGGGGTTGTACCTGCTGGTGTTCTTCGGCGGCCTCGGTCTGGGCCTGGCGCTTCACGGCACCGCTGCCGGCGTGCAGGCACGCGGCGATTTCTACGCGGTCGCCGCCGCCACGTACGCGATGACGTTCCCGATCGGCAAGGCGCAGTTGCGACAGGTGATGGCGGCGCTTGCCTGGCTGGCCACATGCCTGATGCTGCTGTGCGTGTACCGCTGGACGGTGTACTACGGCGACATCCGCGAGCTGCTGCCGGACGCCGGCACCTACAACTTCGACGGCGCCATCCGGGTGATCGGCTCCAGTGCCGCCCTGGCGCTGGGCCAGGCGTTGCTGGTGGGCACCTTCTTTTCGCGCCTGGCCCCGGGGGCGCTGGCCTTACGCGCGATGGCGCTGCCGCTGCTTTCGGTGGTGATGGCGTTGCAGCATCGCTCGGTGTGGCTGGCGAGCCTGGTAGGCGTGGGCATGGGGCTGATCTTTGCGCGCGCTCGCGAATCCACGCGCCTGCGGCAACTGTCGATGGTCGCGATCCTGGCGCTGTGCAGCCTCGTGTTGCTGATCTTCGGCGGACAGATCGCCGGCGACATCCAGTCGTCCGCCATCCGTGCCATCGAAGGCCAGGGCACCGTCAGCGCACGCTTCGAGAACTGGCGGGTCACGCTCGAAGACTGGCGCAATGCCGGAACGCGCGCCATCATCAGCGGACGCGAGTACGGCAGTGACACCAAGCGCCTGGTCAGCAATGCCGCCGGCGAGAGGATATACATCGGCTACGGAGCACACAGCAACTATGTCTCGGTGTTGACGGGCACTGGCGTGCTGGGCGCTGCCGGTCTGGCCTGGGCCTACGCTGCCGCTCTGGCGCGCCTGTACCGTCTTTACCGCCGTGACGGCGACCACGCGCTCGAGGCCGCGGCGCTGCTGGTGCTGATCGCCATGCAACTGGCCTACTTCGTGGCTTACTCGAACGACTTCCTGCAGTCGCTGTTGTTGGGCGTAGGCCTCGCACTTGGGGCTACACAACTGCGCGCGAGCGCTGTGGACGACCCGCAGGCTGCACCGCTGATGAAGGTCGCCGGCAAACGCCGCGGCACCCAGCCGCTCTTGCGATGAGGGACGCCGACACGGGGCCATCGCCCGCAGGCGCGCCGCTGCGCCTGTGCGCTGTGCTCACCAGCTTCAACCGGCGCGAAACAACCTTGGCGGGTCTGCAGGCACTGCAGAACAGCGCAGCAGGAGCGGCCGTGCAGTTGTCGGCCTGGCTGGTGGACGACGGCAGCAGCGACGGCACCGCCGACGCGGTGCGGGCGCGCTTCCCCTGGGTACGGGTGGACGTGAACGCAGGCCCGCCGCTGTACTGGTGCCGCGGCACGCACCGCGCGTTGGCCGCGGCGCTGGGCGAGATGCACGATCACTACCTGCTGCTTAACGATGACACTGTGCTGCTGCCCGACGCCATCGCCAGGCTGCTGGCCTGCGCCAGGGCTTTGCGCTCACGAGACGATGCGCCGGCACTCGTGGTGGGCAGCACCAGCGATGCCCGCACGGGGCGGCACACCTATGGCGGCCAGCACCGGGCCGCGGGGTGGCGACGGACCGCCTTCATTCCGGTGGCGCCTGGGACCACGCCGCAGTCAGTGGACACCTTCAACGGCAACGTCGTGCTCATTTCGGCCGAGGCTGCAGCCCGTGTCGGCAACCTGGATCCCGTTTTCGAACATGCGATGGGCGATATCGACTACGGCTTGCGTGCGCGCGCTGCTGGGTTGGCGTTGTGGATGGCACCGGGCGTTCACGGCACCTGCAGCAAGAACTCGATCCGCGGCACCTTCGACGACCCCGCACTGCCATTTCGAGCCCGCTGGCGATTGATCCTCGGCCGCAAGGGTCTGCCCTGGCGGTCCTGGCTGTACTTCACGCGCCAGCACTGCGGCTGGTTGTGGCCCATGTACTTTGCCTGGCCGTATGTGCGGCTGTTGGTGCAAGGCCCGTTGCGCCGCAGTCGGTCCGGTGCTGGCACGGCGGTATAGGAACAGCCGGCGACGAGAGGCACCAAGCTTGTGTGAGATCAACAGCGTCGTCCTGGCCAGCCGGACACCCTCCGACCTGGCGCACCCGCATGGCAAGATCCTTGCGGTGAACGCGGCACTGGCGCCACGGATGCCGGACCCGAACGCGGCGGCCGGCGGGTTTGCGGTCTGGCGCTTCCTCGATGCCGAGTTGTGGCTGCGGCAATCCGGCATCGCCGACGCATGACGCGGCGCCCGATCGGACTGTGGCAGGCGGCAGCATGAGGGTGCTGGTTGCCCACAACGCCTACCGGCAGCGCGGCGGTGAAGACATGGTGGTGGAGGCCGAAGTGGCGCTGCTGCGCGCTGCCGGCCACGAAGTCCACCTGCTGCAGCGGCACAACGACGAGATCGTTGCCGCGGGGCGCTTGGGCACGGCGCTGCAGACACTGTGGTCGCGCCGCACCGGCGCCGATTTTCGCCGGCTCGTCGCCACCCACCGGCCCGACGTCGTGCATGTGCACAACAGCTTCCCGCAGCTTTCGCCCAGCCTGCACTGGGCCAGCGCGGCGGCCGGGGTCCCGCTGGTGCAGACGCTGCACAACTTCCGGCTGCTGTGCCCGCAGGCCATGTTCCTGCGCGAAGGTCGCGTCTGCGAGGACTGCATGAACCGGCTGCCCTGGCCCGCCGTGCGTCATGCCTGCTACCGCGAATCGCGCGCGCAGACCGCGGTGCTGGCCGGCATGCTGACGCTGCATCGCGGCCTGGGCACCTGGGCGCACAAGGTGTCACGCTACATCGCGCTCAACGAATTCTGTCGTCGCAAGTTCATAGAGGGTGGACTTCCGGCCGAACGTGTGGTGGTGAAGCCGAATTTCGTTGAAGCGCCGCTTCTCGTCGCGCAGCCGCGCAGCGGTTTTCTCTTCGTTGGCCGTCTGTCGCCTGAAAAGGGGGTGGCCGTGCTGGCACAGGCCTGGCGGCGCTGGAACGCGGAGGCCTCGCTTGTCGTGGCCGGTAGCGGGCCCGAAGCAGAGCGGCTGGAGGGTCTGTGCGGCGCGCGGTTGCTGGGAGTATTGCCGCTGACTGAAGTTCAGGCCCTCATGCAGCGAGCCACGGCCCTGGTGCTGCCCAGCCTCTGCTACGAGAGTTTCCCGCGGACGCTGGTCGAGGCCATGGCCGCCGGGCTGCCGCTGATCGCCAGCCGCATCGGGGCGTTGGCCGACTTGGTGACCGAAGGTGAGACCGGCTTGCTCTTCGAACCTGGCAACGCTGACGACCTGGCTCGCGTGCTCGCCTGGGCCCAGGCCCACCCTGCCGAAATGGCGCGCTTGGGGCTGAGGGGAAGGCAGGTATACGAGGAGCGCTATACGCCCGAGCGCAACCTGGCGCAGTTGCTGGCTATCTATGCCGAGGCTGGAGCTCGCACCGACGCCTGCGCTGAACTCAAGGGCGCAGCAGCAGCGCCGCCGGGAGGGCGTTGAAGTTGTCGGTCCAGGCGCCGCCGTAGCCGGTGGCGACCGGTTTGCCGGTTGAACCCGGGAAGCGCAGCGCCGTGACCGACTTGTCGCGCATCACGACCGCGCTGATGGGCTGGCCGGGCAGCAGGCCGGCCAGCGTCAACAGGCCCAGTTCATGGTAGTCGTCCATGGCCTTCGGGCTGGCCATGTAATGCACTTCGGCGAGCCCCGCCGAGTTTGCCGCATCGGTGCGTTGCACCGTGCGCCAGGGTTCGTGGAAGAACCACTGCAGCTGTCCATTGAGCAGCTTGAGGTAGGTCGATACTGCCAGCTCCAGCGTCTTGGGCGTGCCACCGGCCGGGGTTTCGGTGCCGAACAGGCCATCTGTGGTGGCGTACTGGAGCAAGGTCTGGTCGCCCTGCCGTGCCAGGATGCGGGCCATGTAGCCGGCGCCGACGACGTTATAGCTGCCGTAAATCATGCCTTGCGAGGGAATGCAGTAGTCGCCGTTGCGGGCGAATTCGCCCTGGCTGCCGTCGGGCCAGACGCTGTAGGCCAGCCATTCCATGAAGTAGCGCTTGGCGCTGGCGATGAGGGCGGAGTCGGCCAGAAGCACACCGGCGGCGCCGTAGGCCGTGGCAGCGATCGAACGGCGGTTGTTGTAGTACTGCGAGAGCACCGTGATGCGCGGCCCCGGCGTGCCGTCGGCACGCGCATAGGCGTGGGTGGGTAGCAGGCGCGGATCGTCGGCGGCGGTAATCTTGCAGTCGCCGTCGGTGTCGTAGCGCTTGGACCAGTACTTGACGTCGTCGTTCTTCGGGGCAGCCGCGACACCGCGGGCGGCGTAGCTGCCCATTTGTCGCCTCGGGAAGTTCCGGGCGAGGACACGGTCGCTTGGCACGGCCATGAAGTAGGCGTTGCGCACGATGGCGTTTTCGATCATCAGGCGGTCGACCGCGTCCAGGGTGCTGCGCATGTAGTCATAGGTGACGACAAAGCGCAGGAACCAGCTCGCCTGGTGGTAGCGTGCATCCGGCACCCAGCCGTCGGCCGCAATCGTGCACAGCGTGCTGGCGAAGTCGTTGGCGGGATTCGCCACTTGGGCGAGCAAGTAGCGTCGCACCGCCGCACGCATTGTGGGATCCCCGGTGACGAGCTGGTAAAGGGCCGCGTCGCGCGCCAAAGTGCCGTGGCTGCCGCGGTCCGCGGCCGGCGAATCGACGCTGATGGTGGCTTCGCCTTGGGTCACCAGCAGGCGCGCGTTCGCAGAAATGCGCGCCCAATCGCCAGGGGAGCCGGGCATGTAGTCATTGGGCTTGACGAACGGACCACTCGCCACGCGGGCCTGCCAGACCGCCAACTCGGCCCGCGTGTAGAACACGCCACCGCTGGCCGGCAAGGGCGCCGCCGTGGTGCGCGTCAAGCTGGCCGGTGGCGTGTAGCCCTCCTTGCAGCCGGGGACGGGACCCAATCCCTGAGGGAGACGGGAGCTGTCGGGGTCGGCAAAGGAGAGGTTGCTGAGTTGCGCTGCCCAGCCCAGGCTGGCTGTTGGCGAGGCGGCGTCTCCGGCGGGTGCGGGCGTGCTGGCCGGATTTGCCGTTGCTGCTGACGCGGGCGTTTCGGCAGGCGCTGCCACCGCGGAGAGGGCGTTGGTGCGGATGAGCGCAGGTGCGGAGCCGATCGTGCTGCCGGCTGCTGATCCGCCGCCACCGCTGGCAGCATGACAGGTGACGATGGCGACGAGGGCTGTACTCAAACGGGCTGATCCAAGGGTCGCGAAATTCATGGCTTGCGTCCGATAGGTCGCGCCGGCCGAGGACTTTGGCGCAGTGTGGCGCTGCGCCCCGGGTCCGCATTTGGCGACAAGGGGACCCCCGATTCGGACGCGGCAAGCCTGGATATCGACCAGTACCGCCGCGCAATGAAGTGCCAAGGGGTCGTCATGCGCTCCACGTGGTTGCAGGGATGTCGCGGTGTCCGATCAGGCAGCGGTTTCCTGAGTGTCCATGGCCAGCGCATAGAGGCGCAGGTACTGGTCGATCACATCGGCAGCTGAAAAGCGGCGCCTGACTGCGGCGCGCGCCTTCTCGCCGAGGCTGGTTCGTCTGGCCGAGTCGTCGAGCAAGCCGAACAGGGCGTCAGCAATGGCGCTCGCCGAGCGCACGTCGACCAGGCAGCCCGCATCGCCCACCACCCAGGGCACCGCGCCGCTGGCGTGGCCGGCCACCACCGGCAGGCCGATGGCCATGGCCTCGGCGACGACCGCACCGAACGACTCCTCGAGCGAGGGGTGCAGCAGCAGTTCGCTGCGTGCCATCCACTGCAGCACCTGTCGATGAGGCACCGCGCCGACGAATTGCGCCCGCCCGCGCAGCCCTTGTTCGGCCCACCAGCCCTGCGCCTCCTGGCCAGGCCCGAAACCCGCGCCCAGCATCACCAGTTCTACCTCGGGAATGCGTGCCGACATGTCCGCAAAGGCGCGCAGCGCGGGCTGCGGGTTTTTGCGGGCGTCCCACCCGTTGCACACCATCAGCACGCGGCGGTGGCCCACTTCATCCTGGCGCGGTATGCCAAAGACATCCTCCGCGACGGGGTTGGGCACGACCTGCACGGCGGCGCGGCACAGAGACTGGATCTCGCCCACCATGTAGGGCGACACGGTGCTCACCATCTTGGCGTGGCGCAGGACATGCCAGGCCATGCCCGCGCGCAGCCAGCGATACCCGCCCAGCGTGAAGCCCTTGTAATACCGCGCGATGGTGAATGGGGAGTCGTGGCTTGTGATCACGTGCGGCACTCCGCTGCTCAGCGCGGCCCAGGCGAATTCGTAGGCCCAGTGTGCGTGGACCACGTCAGGCCGGGCCGCTTCAATCGCCGTCCGGAGTGCGTGCCGCTCGCGGGCATGAAGATCGAGAATTCTTCCCGGGCGCCAGCCGTTGGGGCGCCATGCGCGCGCTCGCATGGGGCAGTACACCACGGTCAGGCGAGTGCCACGCGCGCGCACGGGCTGTGACGAGGTGCCAGCCATGTCGCGCGACAACGTGAATGCCGTCACCGTATGGCCCTTGGCAAGCAAGCCCTCGATGAGCGTCGCCGACAGCGGTGCACCCGCGTAGCCGGCGGGAAGCGGCTGTTCCGGGTCATCGAGCAAGTGGCGTATGTCGTCGGTGGCCAAGGGCGCCGAAAACCCGATGTGCATTCCGGTTTGCCACGAGCGACTGCCGTGGGCCTGCGCGGCAGTCATCCCGGTGGCCTTGCCCTGAGCAACCGGCGGTGCCGCCGCAGGGCCCGTGTCAGCCATGGCGCAGGAAGATGACGGCACACGCGGCGACGGGACGACAACTCGGCAATCGATTGCTCATGCGCGGTAGAAGACGCCGTCGAATTGGAGCATCCGACCGCTTTGCCGATCGACGAAGCCCGGAATCACATTCCACAGGACAAAGCCTCGAGATTGAAGGAATGTCATGACTTCGTCATACACCGGCTGATCCTGGTATAGCGCGACGGTGGAAAGCTCGACCTGCACGCCGCGAATTCGCGGCAGCGTGCTTTCTGCGCCGCGCAGCACGGCCATTTCGTAGCCCTGCGTGTCGATCTTCAGCATCACGGATGTGGCACGACCCAGGCCCGGGTCGTCGATCCCGTCAAGGCGGCGCAGCGGCACGGGTTCCTGTCCCTGGTAGCGCGATTGCGGCGCCGCCTGGGCATGCAAATGGTTCATCGGCAGAATGGAACTGCTGACGGAGTTGCCGGCGATATTGATGGAGATTTCCGTGTCCTGTGCGCCGAGCGCCATGCGGGCCGCGACGTGCCAGCGCGGGTCACCGGATGTGATCCGTTGCAGCGCTGCATGGGCTTGGGTCAAAGGCTCGAACGAGAGGATATCTCCACGATAACCGGCGTCGCGTAAGGCACGGCCGTAGCCGCCGTCATTGGCGCCAACGTCCAGGACGAAATCCACGGAATGGAATTCCATTTGTCTGACGAGGCGCGCGTCCGTCGACTCGATGGCATTGAAGCGGCGAATGTCGACGCCGGCTCGCCGAGCCCACAGTCGAAAGGCATGCTTGATCGTCATAGGGCTTTGCAACGGGTGATTTGATATGCAGGCCGACAGCTTGCTCTCGACGGCTAATGTGTACCGAGCAGCCGCGGCAGACGCGCTGGCGCCATCGTGGCCAACAGCTCCAGGATGAACCGCTCTTGCAGGGCAAAGCCGGCCTGGTTGTCCGGGCCGACCGACGACACGCGCACGAGCACGCCGTCGGGGATCACCCCTTGCAGGCCGTAGCGGATCGCGAGGTAGCGCTGCGGGTAGCCGAAGTGGGTGATCTTGTCGCCCACCAGCAGCCAGTAGGTGATGGGTTCGTTGCGGCCATCCATCGCCTCCACGAGCTGCATCGCTTCGATGGTGTACGCGCCGAACTTCAGCTTCGCGGGCTGCGATGGTCGCACCAGGCTGAACCCCTGCGCCGGGTAGCAGACCTCGGGGCGATGCGTGTTCATGCCCTTGTGCTGGTTGCGCCCGTAGGCCAGCGACAGCATCACACGCTGGCCTTGCGGATTGCGGTAGGTGAGCGAGAGCGTTTCGTCGTAGGTGGCGTCGAGGACTTGCTGCAAGTCCGGGCTCGGCGGCACCGGTATGACCGAGGTGTCGACCCGCCATTCGCCGAATGCCCGCGGCACGATCTGCTCGAGCTTTTCGCGCGGGGACTCGTCGGCCATGTAGCGGCCAGGCGTGATGACGACCGCGAGCGCCGAGGCGCCCGCCATCACCACCGCCAGGACCATGGCGCGCAGCAGATCAGGGGGCATGCTGTCGCGCCCGCTTGAAGAACACCAGGCCGAGCAGGCCGTCGGTGGCCAGGATCAGCACCAGCGCCACCAGGAACAGCACCATGCCGGCGAAGTCGTGCACGAAGCCCTGGCCGGCGGCGTCGCCGAAGTGGTAGGTGACGAGCACCAGGATGAGCACCCGGGTCACGTTGGCGACAAACGAGATCGGCACGATGAGGATGGTGAGCACGACGTTGCGCCATGCCGACGCGTAGTTCATGAGGTTCAGGTACAGCAGCCCCAAGGCCTCCAGCGTGAAGAGCGAATTCAGGCCGGAGCAGGCGTCGGCCACGAGCAGTTGATACGGGCCGACGGAGAGGATCACGCCGGAGCGGCCGACCGGATAGCCGAACTCGTAGAGCAGGGCGCTGGCCACGGTCGACACGGCCAGCTTCAGCGGCTGGGTGACGGCGTCGATCCACTCGCCCGGCCAGGGAATCATGAAGACGAGGAAGAAGAGAGGGAACCACGCGACCCGCACTCCACGCCAGCCGAAGAAGAAGAGCAGCAAGGTCACCAGGGTCAGGTTCTGTGCCGCGATCTCCAGCGTCCACACGTTCTGCGAACGGCCCATCACGTACATCAGCACGGCCACCAGCAGCAGAGCGCTGGCCGCGAGGTTGGCCGGTCGGCGCGGCACGGCCAGCAGTTCGGCCTTCTTGCGCCACAGCAGCCAGATGCTGACCGCCAGGATGATCGGCCCGTGGCCGTTGGCTTCACTGGCCCAGATCGAATGGGCCAGACCGTAGTAGGAAGGGCCGAACATCCCCGCCCAGCCCACGAGCAGCATCGCCAGCGGCAGGTACTGCAGCACAAGCTGCCCGCCGGGCATGCGCAGCGAGGAGAGCTGATCGGACATGGCTGGCCCTGCCGCGTTCTTCAGTGCTCGTTGACGATGAAGCCGACGAGTTCGGCCGGCGTCTGCGCGATGGACTCGGTCAGGTCGCGCAGGGCCTTCACGCGTGAGGTGTTCCTGCGCGCCAGGCCCAGCGCGGCGCCGCAGCGCGCGGCGATCACCTGGCCGTCGGAACCCAGCACCGCGGCCGGCGTGTCCACCAGCACATGGTCGAACTTGGTCGTGAGCTCCCCGATCAGCAGACCGAAGGCCCCGCGCTCGACCAGTTCCAGCGGGTTGGGCGGCACCGCGCCGACCGGCAGCACGAACAGGCTGGCGATGCCGGGCACCTGCTGCACGACCTGCTTTTCCGTGCGCCCGCTCAGGATGGCCGATAGGCCGGCCTCGACATTGAGCTTGAAGATCTCGTGCTGGCGCGGGTTGCGCATGTCGGCGTCGACCAGCAGGGTGCGGCCGCCGAGTTGCGCCAGCACCACCGCCAGGTTGGCCGCGACGTAGGACTTGCCGTCGCCGACCTGTGGGCTGATCAGGGCCAGCGCCCGCGGGGCCTGCTTCTTCTCGTCGAAGACCCGCATCATCATCTGGCTGCGCAGCGCCCTGAAGGCCTCTGCCTGCGGCGAGAAGGTCTGGCTCAGCGTGACGAGCTCGGCGCCCAGCTTGCCGCTCGCGTCGGGCGCGTAGGGGTAGTGGAACTGCTGCGTCAGCGCCAACAGCACGTCGCTGGTGCTGGCCAGGCCGAGGGCGATCGCCGCCTCGCCGAAGCGCATCCCTGTCTCGCGCTGATGGGCCAGCACGCGCTCCACCTGGTCGGCGCTGAGGTTGCGCAGCTCGCTGATGATGTCGCCGATGGAGCGCTGCGCCGCGCGCGTGTCGCCCTGTGGCGCGTGAGCCGTGGCGTCGGTGGAAGCGAAGTCGTGGGGCGGGGTCATCACGCCTGCCCACCGGCCGGGGCGGCCAACTGGCTGACCACGCGCTGCTGGGCCAGTGCACCGCGCCGCCGCGCCAGGCGCTGGCCCTTGGTGCCATCGGGCAAGACAAGCAGCACGGGCACGCCAGCCACCGCCACCAGGTCCTGCGGGTCACGCACACGGCGGAACAGCAGTTCCAGGCCCAGGGCGGCGCCCACGCCAAGCATGGTGCCCGCGAACACCGCGAGCAGGATGTTCAGCCCGACGCGCGGCGAAGACGGCGCCAGCGGCACCGAAGCCTCGTTGAGCAGGAATACGTTGCTCTGCTGAGCCTGGCTCTCCAGACTGGTCTGCGTGAGGCGGGCCTGCACCGCGTCGTAGGCGCGCTGGGCGTTGTCGACGTCGCGCGCCAGCACCTGGCTGGCGTCGCGCACGGCCTTCAACTTCAGGACCTTCGCTCGCTGCGCGTCGAGCTCGGTGCGAATCTGGGCCTCGCGGCTCTTGTTGATGCTGTTGGAGACGCTCACGCCGCCGAGAACGCGGCGCGATTCGGACTCGAGCTTGGAGCGCAGTTCGTTCAGGTTGGCCTTGGCCTCGAGCACCTGGGGGTGCTTTTCGCCGAGGCGCGAGTTGAGCTGTTCGAGCGCGGCCTCGCCGCGCGAGATGTCGGTCCTGAGGCCGAGGATGAGCGGGTTGGACAGCATCTCCTGCATGCGGTCGCCCTGCGCGCCTTGCGCCTGCGCCTGGCGGCTGCCGGACTCGGAGCTCACCGCCTGGATCGCCACCAGCTGGCTGGAGAGTTCGGTCAGGCGGGCGGTTTCGATGTCCACGCGCTCGTCGGTGGCGATGATGCTGTTCTCGCGCTGGAAGGTGCTGAGCTTGCCCTGAGCTTGTTCGAGCGTCTCGCGGGCGTCCTTGAGGCGGGTGTCGAAGAAGGTCGAATAGGCCTTGGCCGGGCTGACACGCATGTCCAGCGTCACGTCCATGTACGCCTGGACGAAGGCATTGGCCAGGCCGGCGGCGAATTTCGGGTCCGCCGCCTTGTAGGTGATGGTGACGACGTTGGACTCGCGCGATGGCTTGGCTTCCATGCTGTTCTGGAAGTTATCGGCGAGCCACGCTTCGAGGCTGCCCTGGCCCTGGGTGGCCTCGATCCACTGCTGGCGGATCTGTGGGTTGTCGGCCAGCTTGAGGTTGCGCACCACCCGTTGCGCCACGCGTTCGCTGTTGAGGATGTCCACCTGCGTCGACATGAAGGCCGGCGTCGCCATGCCCGCATAGAGCGACACCGGATCGGGCTTCACGTCGATGACCACGCTGGCTGCGGCCGAGTACTTCTTGGGCCACAGCAGGCTGGCCACGGCGGTCACGCCGACGATGGCGACCAGCACCGACAACGCGACCCACCAACGTGCCCGCAACGCATACAGGAACTGCCCCAACGTCATCGCCCAACTCCCTTAGAACAGGCTCTCGCGCACGTAGACCACGTCACCATTGCGCAGCCTGTCGTCCATCTTTGGCTCGATCACCTGCAGGGCGCCGTCCGCTCCCTTGCGATGCACGCGGATGCCTTTCTCGGTGCCCCGCGGCGTGAGGCCGCCCCCGGTGGCCAGGGCCTGCATCAGCGTCATTTCACGTTCCAGCCGCATCGGGCCGGGACGCTGGACCTCGCCGTAGATGTAGGCAACGGGCTGGCGCTCGACCCAGATGTTGTCGCCATTGAGGATGAGGACATCCTTCTGGCCGCCTCCGGGCGAAAACAGGGCGGGCAGGTCGATCTCGGCACGGAACGGCTGGCCGTCGCGCACGCCGGTGACGACCACCGAATCGGCGCCGGCGGCCGAGGTGCCACCGGCCAGGGCCAGCAGGTCGGTGAGCCGCATGTCGGCCACGTCCAGCGGATAGCGTCCGGGGCGGTTGACCTGGCCCAGGACGTTGACCTGGTTGCCGCGCACCTGCAGCAACACGATCGTGACCTGGGGATTCCTGATGAAGTTGCCGTTGCGCAAGCCGTCGGCGATGAGTTGCTCGGCCGCCGTCAGGGTTTGACCGCCCAGGCGCACGCTGCCGAGCAGTGGATAGGTGACGATGCCGGCTTCCGTGATACGCGTCTCCAGCGTGAACTCGGGCGCCTGGAAGACGCTGATGCGGATCGCGTCCCCCGAACCCAGTCGGTACTCGGTGGGTAGCGTGGCGGCGCCGGCACGCTGCGCCTGTGGTGCCTGCTGCGCCTGCGCCGGCGGGACGAACAGGAGCGCAGCCGCGAACAAGGCGACCAGGAACGAGACGAGGCGCCCCATTACTTGAGGCCCAGGCCTTTGGAGATGTCCGCGGCGCTCAGCCCTGCGCTGGCAGCAGGAGCCGCGGCCAGGGGAGGCGCGGACGCCGCTGCGACCGGGCCGGAAGCCGGCGCTGACGCAGCTTGCGCGAACTTGCCCACGTACTCGATCTTCGCTGCGGAGCGCAGGGCATTCATGTCGTCCTCGATCAGCTTGCGCTTGCGCTCGTTGAGCAGGTATTGCTCGATGGCCGGGCGCGCCTGCTCCTCGGTGATGGGCTGGCTGCGCGAGCCCGCGAGCACGATCACTTGCGCGCCGGTGGGTGTGGGCACGATGGTGGCCTGGCCATCCTTCATGCGGGCGAAGGTCTCGAGGCTGTTCAGCGGCAGCTGCTCGGCCGCGCGCACCGCCTGGTTGCCGTTGAAGCGGTACTCCTGCGCCTTGAGGAACTCGACGAACTCGTTGATGTTCTTGCTTGCTCTGAGCTTCTCGCGCAGCCCCGCGACCTGCTCCGGCTTGGCCTCGACGGCGAGTTCCTGAATGCTGTAGATGCGACGGTCCTTGAACAGCGCGGGCTTGTCGTCGTAGTACTTCTTGGTCTCGTCGGCCGAGGGCTTGGGCGCGGCTTCGCCGACCTTCTCGAGATAGGCGCGCGAGACGAGTTCCCGGCGCGCGGCTTCGACCTGCTGCATGACGCGCGGATCGCGATCGACTTTCAGGTCCTCGGCCTTTTGCAGCGCCAGTTGCTGGTCGACGAGGCCCTTGAGGACCTGCTGGCTCGCGGCATCGACCTGCTCGGGGCGCAAGCCTCTTTGCTGCTGCAGGACGAAGTTGATCTGGTGGACGGTGATCTCGTCCTTGTTGACTCTGGCGGCCGCCTGGCTCGCGCCCTTGTCCTTGCGGTCGCCGCAGCCCACCAGCACCAGGGCTGCAACGACGGCAGTCATGGGCCACCAGGCGCGTGCCTTGGTGTGGGCAGCAATCATCATGAAGTTCATTCGCAATCCCTGGGAACAGGAGGAGAGTCGCCGGATTCGGCCCCGGGGCCGCGCCACGGCATGGCTGGTGAAGCGGACTTCGGGCAAGCCCAAGGGTCGAAGCCCTGGAGTCTATGTTCGAGCCCGTGACGAAATTGCGTCAACCGGCCTGGGCGCCCGACGCCCTTGCGCGACGGCCGTGCGGCACGGCATCCGCGCGGGCCGGGCGTTGTCACCGACATGACATCGTTCGTGGACAGCATCACGGGTTCGACGCCGGCCTGACAGACCGGAGAGACCGCCAGAGCGTTGTCGACGTGGAGGGTCGATCCATCGGGCAGCGGCATCGAACCGCGCGGGAGGATGTGCTCGCGGGGTGTCCGCTGCAGGGCCTGCGTCGGCGCGATGAAACGGTCGGCCGCATGAACCGGCCCCGTTGCTGCGCAGGCGCCGCCGAATGCGGCTCCACCAGCCGATCCATCCAACCGCCCCTGCACCCCGAATGTTCGAAGAGCGAGACCACAGGAGAACGTTCTACAGCGCTCCGCAGTCGGTGACTTCGCTTGTGGCCGCCTTCCTCGAGCCGGCCATCGCCATCTTCGTGTTTCTGGTGGCGACCTGGGCCTACGACGTGCCGATCGGGCGCTCGGACCTGACGCTGTGCCTGCTGATCTTCGCGCTGACATTTCCAGGGCGCGAGCGCTTCTGGGACCGACCACTCAACAGCGCCGTGGACATCAGCGTGAACTGGGTGGCGTTGCTCGTGATCCTGATCCTGTGCGGCTATGCGACACGCAGCCTGATGCTGTTCGACGCGCGCGTGATGGCCTGGTGGGCGCTGGCCACGCCGGCGCTGCAATGGACGGCCACCTTCGGCGGGCGCAAGCTGCTGCGCCATGTCGCCGGCCAGCCCGAGAACCGCCGCACCGCCGTGGTCGTCGGCGCCGGTGCCCTTGGTGTCAAGGTCGCGAACGCCTTTCGTGCCCGCGGCGACATCGGGATGCATTTCCTCGGCTATTTCGACGACCGTGCCGCGGAGCGCGTCGACGCCAAGGCCGCCGGCCTGCGGCTGGGCGATCTGCGACAACTGGCGCCCTACGTGCGCGAAAACGGTGTGCAGGAGATCTACGTGACGCTGCCGCTCGGTTCGCAGCCGCGCATCGTGCAACTGCTCGAGCTGGTGCAGGGGACCACAGCCAGCGTCTTCTTCGTGCCCGACGTGTTCGGCATCAGCATCATCCAGGGTCGGCTGCGCGACATGAACGGCGTGCCCGTGGTCGGCCTGTGCGAGACACCGTTCACGGGCACGAACATGCTGGTCAAGCGTGTGTCGGACCTCGTGCTGGCCTCGCTGATCCTGCTGCTTATTGCACCGTTGCTGCTGGCCATCGCGCTGGGCGTCAAGCTGACCTCGCCAGGCCCGGCGATCTTCAGGCAACGCCGCAACGGACTGGATGGCGAGGAAATCATCGTCTACAAGTTCCGCTCCATGCACACCATGGACGATGGCAGCGTGGTGCGCCAGGCGACCAAGGACGACCCGCGCATCACCCGGCTCGGTGCGTTCCTGCGCCGCACCTCGCTCGACGAATTGCCGCAGTTCCTGAACGTGTT
The DNA here is from genome assembly GCA_020720385.1 of Rubrivivax sp. Taxonomy (GTDB): domain Bacteria; phylum Pseudomonadota; class Gammaproteobacteria; order Burkholderiales; family Burkholderiaceae_C; genus Rubrivivax. The sequence continues at coordinate 3,901 of DYOR01000040.1, read as the reverse complement.
GCAGGGAAGCATGAGCATCGTCGGCCCGCGTCCGCACGCGGTGGCGCACAACGAGCAGTACCGGCAGTTGGTCAAGGCCTACATGGTGCGGCACAAGGTCAAGCCCGGCATCACGGGCTGGGCCCAGATCCATGGTCATCGCGGCGAGACCGACACCGTGGAGAAGATGCAGGCCCGGGTCGAATACGACCTGGAGTACCTGCGCAACTGGTCGCTGGCGCTTGACCTGAAGATCATTGCCCGCACGGCAAAGGTCGCGTTCCTCGATCGCCATGCGTACTGACCGACCCTGTCCGCATGCGCTGCCGCCGGGCCGCGACGGCGCCGCGATGCGCGGCTGCCGCTTCTTGGCGGGCGCCGCGCTGGCCCTCGTGGCCGGCTCGAGCGGTGCCGAGAGCCACCCCTACACCATCGGACTGAGCGCGAGCGTCGGCCACGAATCCAACCTGCTGCGGCTGGCCGATGACCAGCCCGCGCCTGAGGGCTACCGGCGCAGTGACTCGATCCGTTCGGTCGTCCTGCTGGCCGGGCTGGACCAGGCTTTCGGCCGCGAGCGCGTCTACGCGAACCTGTCGCTGCGCGACTCGCGCTACGCCGCCAACTCGATCTACGACAACCAGGGCTACACGGCGCAGGCGGGGCTGGACTGGTCCACTGTGGGGCGCGTTTCCGGTTCGCTTTCGGCCAACGCCAACCGCGCCCTGTACTCCTTCAACATCGGCTACGACGGGGGCTTTCTCAGGCGGGTCAACCTGCAGGACACGCGCGATCTCAGCGCCAGCGTCGCCATCGGCCTGGTCACCCAGTACAGCCTGATGTTCAGCGCCGGGCACCGGCAGGTCGGCAACTCGCTCGACGACGCCGCCGTGCAGGCGCTGGACTACCGTCAGGACAACGCCTCCGTGGGGCTGCGCTGGCGCCCGAGCAGTGCGGCGGCCTGGACCGTGAACCTCGTCCAGACGCGGGGCCGATACCCCAAGTACCAGCCGTTGCCCACCGGGGGCTACGCGGGCGACCGCTTCCGGCAGACGAGCCTCGACCTCGGGTTGGCGATGCAAACCGGCGGGGCCAGCGATCTGGACCTGCACGTCGGCATTTCGCGTCTGAACTACGAGCTCAATGAGGGGCGCGATTTCACCGGTGCCACCGGGCGCGCGGTCTGGAGCTGGCAACCCGGCGCCAGGCTCAGGCTGAGCACCCGCTTGTCGCGCGATACTGGTCAGAACTCCTACGCCGTGACGGTGTTCGGCACGCCGGGCACAGCGGAGTACAGCCGGGTCTACGACTCGCTGGGGCTGCAGGCGGGCTACGAGCTCAGCGCCAAGATCGGCTTGACGGCGTCATGGCAGGTGGTGCAGCGCACCACCGTCAACACCATCGACAATCCGTGGATCCCGCTCAGTGCTCAAGACAAGGACCGCACCGAAAGCACGGCCGTGGGCGTGAGGTGGACGCCACGGCGCAGCCTGGTGGCGGGCTGCGACTTCAGCCACCTGCAGCGGCGCACCCGCGGGGCGCTGTCCGTTCCGTTGCACGATGACCGCTTCGCATGCTTCGGCCAACTCCAGTTGCAGCGCTGAAACCCCGCCACCCTCACACGCCCCGAACACAAGAGCAACCCACGTCATGAAAACCGCACTCATCACCGGCATCACCGGCCAGGACGGCGCCTACCTCGCCGAACTGCTGCTGGGCAAGGGCTACACCGTGCACGGCATCAAGCGCCGCTCGTCGTCTTTCAACACCGACCGCGTCGACCACCTGTACCAGGACCCGCACGTCGACAACCAGCGCTTCAAGCTGCATTACGGCGACCTCACCGACAGCACGAACCTGATCCGCATCGTGCAGCAGGTGCAGCCCGACGAGATCTACAACCTGGGCGCGATGAGCCACGTCGCGGTGAGCTTCGAGCAGCCCGAGTACACGGCGGATGCCGACGGCATCGGCACGCTGCGCCTGCTGGAAGCCATCCGCATCCTTGGCCTGGAGAAGAAGACACGCTTCTACCAGGCCTCTACCTCCGAGCTCTACGGCCTGGTGCAGGAGACGCCGCAGAAGGAGACCACGCCGTTCTATCCACGCAGCCCGTATGCGGTGGCCAAGATGTACGCCTACTGGATCACGGTCAACTACCGCGAGGCCTACGGCATCTACGCCTGCAACGGCATCCTCTTCAACCACGAGAGCCCGGTGCGCGGCGAAACCTTCGTCACGCGCAAGATCACCCGCGCCATCGCGCGCATCGCGCTGGGCCTGCAGGACTGCCTGTACCTGGGCAACCTCGGCGCCCTGCGCGACTGGGGCCATGCCCGCGACTATGTGCAGATGCAGTGGCTCATGCTGCAGCAGGAGCGCGCAGAGGACTTCGTTATCGCCACCGGGCAGCAGCACAGCGTGCGCGAGTTCGTGCAGCGCGCCGCCGCCGAACTCGGCATCGAGGTGGGCTTTGCGGGTCACGGCGAGAACGAAACGGGTATCGTCGAGGCGGTGCGCAAGGTCGGCGGCGAGTTGCGCGCCAAGTGCAGGCCCGGCGAGGTGATCGTGCGCGTGGACCCGCGCTACTTCCGCCCCACCGAGGTCGAGACCTTGTTGGGCGACCCGACCAAGGCCAAGACGATGCTGGGCTGGGTGCCCGCCACGAGTTTCGAGGAGCTGGTGCGCGAGATGGTCGAGAGCGACTACGCCAGTGCGCGGCGCGACAGCCTGGTCAAGCTCGCGGGCTTCCAGGCCTACGACCATCACGAGTGACGCCCATGCAGCCCGCCGCACGCATCTACGTCGCCGGCCACCGCGGTCTTGTGGGCAGCGCCATCGTGCGCCGACTGCAAGCGCTCGGGTACGGCAAGCTCATCCTGCGCACACGCGCCGAACTGGACCTGACCGATGCGCGTGCCACGCAGGCCTTCTTCGATGCCGAGCGTCCGGAATACGTCTTCCTGGCCGCCGCCAAGGTGGGCGGCATCGTCGCCAACAGCAGCTTGCCGGCGGAGTTCATCCACGACAACCTCGCGATTCAGACGCACGTCATCCACAGCGCGTGGCGCAGCGGCGTGCGGCGCCTGCTCTTTCTGGGCAGCAGCTGCATCTACCCCAGGCTCGCGCCGCAGCCCCTGCGCGAGTGCGACCTGCTGACCGGCCCGCTGGAGCCCACGAACCGCCCCTATGCGCTGGCCAAGATCGCCGGCATCGAGATGTGCTGGTCGTACAACCGGCAGTACGGCACGAAGTACCTTGCGGCAATGCCGACCAACCTCTACGGCCCGGGCGACAACTACCACCCGACCCACAGTCATGTCATACCGGCCCTGCTGCGCAAGTTCCATGAAGCCAAGCTGCGTGGCCAGGACACCGTCTTCGTCTGGGGCACGGGCACGCCCAGGCGCGAGTTCATGTACAGCGACGACATGGCCGATGCCTGCGTGTTCCTGATGCGCCTGCCCGACGAGGGTTTCGACTCCCTGCTCGGCTCCGACGAGAGCGTCAGCGGGCGTTTCGAGCCGCCGCTGGTGAACATCGGAACGGGCCAGGACGTGACCATCGCCGAGCTTGCCGCGCTGATCGCGAGCGTCGTCGGCTACGCCGGCCGCATCGAGTACGACCCGAGCAAGCCCGATGGCACGCCGCGCAAGCTGCTCGATGTCGGTCGGTTGGCCGCCGCAGGTTGGCAGGCGCAGACGGCCTTGGCGGACGGGCTGCGCTCGGCGTATGTCGAGTTCGCTGCCGGCGCGGACTGAGAGCGTGAGAGTCTTTCGTTCATGCCCGCTCATCACGCCCAAACACCCCTGCTCGTCGTTGCAAATGCTCGCCATAGCCCGAGCTATGGCTGCGCTTTGCGCCTAGATCAGCGGCGTTTGGGCGCGCTGCTCCGGCACGCCCGAAAAACTCTCACGCTCTGACC
>DYOR01000039.1:20377-24289 GCA_020720385.1 Rubrivivax sp. | reverse complement strand
TCTCAGGCGACACAACCAGTCGCACGGCGCGGGGAATCGAACCCCGGCACACTGCATGCATGACCTCCGCCTTCGGCTTCGACAATACCTACGCCCGCGAGCTGCCGGGCTTGTACGTCGCCTGGAAACCCGCGCCGGTGCCTGCGCCGCGGCTGCTCTTCCTGAACGAAGCGCTGGCGGCCGAGCTGGGGCTCGATGCCGCGGCGCTGCGCAGCGCCGATGGTGCGGCCCTCTTCGCCGGCAATGCCCTGCCCGCGGGCGCCGAGCCGATCGCGCAGGCCTACGCCGGCCACCAGTTCGGTGGCTTCTCGCCGCAGCTGGGTGATGGCCGCGCGCTGTTGCTCGGCGAGCTCATCGATGTGCGGGGACGTCGCCGCGACCTGGCCCTCAAGGGCTCCGGGCGGACGCCGTTCTCGCGTGGCGGCGACGGCAAGGCCGCCGTCGGCCCGATGCTGCGCGAGGTCTTGATCGGCGAGGCCATGCACGCGCTGGGCATCCCCACCACCCGCGCGCTGGCCGTCGCCGCGACCGGCGAGACGATTGCCCGCAGCGCGCCCTTGCCCGGCGCGGTGCTCGCGCGGGTGGCGGCCAGTCATCTGCGCGTGGGCACCTTCGAGTACTTCCTGGCGCAGGGCGAAACCGACAAGCTGCGCCGGCTCGCCGACTACACGATCGCGCGCCACGACCCGGCGCTGGCCGGCACGCCCGGGCGCTACCTGGCGTTGCTGCGGGCGGTCGCGCAGCGCCAGGCGGCGCTGATCGCGCAGTGGATGAACGTGGGTTTCATCCATGGCGTGATGAACACCGACAACATGGCGCTTTCCGGCGAGACCATCGACTACGGACCCTGCGCCTTCATCGAGGCCTACGACCCGGCAGCGGTGTTCAGCAGCATCGACCAGGGCGGCCGCTACGCCTACGGCAACCAGCCGCACATCGCGCGCTGGAACCTCGCGCGCTTCGCGGAAACCTTGCTGCCGCTGATGGCCGATGCCGAGGACGAGTCGGCCATCCAGCGCGCGGTGGGGCAGGTCACGGCAGTGATCGATGCCTTCCCCGGCCTGTTCGGCGCGGCGCTGTTGCGCGGCCAGCGGGCCAAGCTCGGGTTCTTCACCACCACCGCCGGCGACGACGAAGGCGACGCCGCGCTCGCCGCGGATTGGCTCGCCCTGCTGCACGCGCAGGCGGTCGACTTCACGCTCGCCTGGCGGCGCCTGGCGGATGCGGCCGAAGACCAAGAGGCGCCGCTGCGTGCCTTGTTCGCCGACCCGGCAGCCCCGGGCACCTGGCTCACGCGCTGGCGCGAGCGCTGCGCACGCGACGACGCCGCTGGCGGGCCCGGCGCGCGCGAGCGCGCCGCGCGCATGCGGGCGGCCAGCCCGTGGCTCATCCCGCGCAACCATCGTGTCGAGGAGGCCCTCGCCGCCGCCACGAACGACGCTGACCTGGCGCCCTTCGAGCGCCTGCTCGCGGCGTTGCGCCGGCCCTTCGACGAGGTGCCCGAACTCGCGCCCTACGCCGAGCCCGCGCCGGCAGCCGTGACTGCGGGCTACCAGACCTTCTGCGGCACCTGAGCGCGGCGCATCCTCGGGGCCGCCGCGCGGCCGCCTAAGCGACCATGCGCGCCAGGCGCTCGGTGATGAGCTGGTGCGCCTGCGCCATGATGCGATCGATCAGCTGCTGCACCGTGGGCACGTCGTGGATCAGGCCGGCAACCATGCCGCACGACCAGGCGCCGGCGTCCATCGCCCCCTCCTTCATGATGCGCGGATAGACCCCCGCCACCTCGTCGAGGATGTCGTCGATCTTCAAGGCCGCGCCCAGCCTGCGCTCCTTCTCGAGCAGGCGTTCCACGGCGGCGTTGTTGAGCACGCGCTCGGTATTGCGCAGCGAGCGCATGACGAGGCGCGTGTCGAGTTCGCTGGCCGCGACGATGGCCTGCTTGACGGCCTCGTGGACGGGCGCTTCCTGCGTGGCGATGAAGCGTGTGCCCATGTTGATGCCCTCGGCGCCGAGCGCCAGCGCGGCCACCAGCGAACGGCCGTCGGCCATGCCGCCGGAGGCGACGAACGGGATGCGCAACTCGTCGGCCGCGCGCGGCAGCAGGATGAAGTTGGGCACGTCGTCCTCGCCGGGGTGGCCGCCGCACTCGAAGCCGTCGACGCTCACCGCGTCGCAGCCGATGGCCTGGGCCTTCAGCGCGTGACGCACCGAGGTGCACTTGTGGATCACCTTGATGCCGGCCTCGTGCAGCGCCGGCAGCCACTGCTGCGGGTTGTTGCCCGCGGTCTCGACCACCTTGATGCCGCCGTCGACGATGGCCCGGATGTAGCCCGGGTAGTCGGGCGAGGTCACGGTGGGCAGGAAGGTGAGGTTGACGCCGAAGGGCCGCGTGGTCATCGCGTGGCAGCGGCGGATCTCCTGGGCGAGGAGTTCGGGCGTGCGCTGCGTCAGGCCGGTGATGACGCCCAGCCCGCCGGCATTCGAGACGGCCGACGCCAGTTCGGCGAAGCCGACGTGGTGCATGCCGCCCTGGATGATCGGATGCTGGATGCCAAGAAGTTCGGTGATGCGGGTTTTCATCGGTTTGCCTGTCGGGTGCAGAGGGATAGGGGACGTGCCCGCCGAATCTGCGCGCCGCGGTCAGCCCGGGCACGCGCTCGCCGATGGCAAAGCAGCCGGCGCACGGTGCCTTGGATGATGCCCCAAGCCTGGGGCGGCACGGGATCCGCCCGTCTGTTCACGGTGGATCCAGCTTCGCCCCGCGCAGGCGCAGGGCGTTGGCGATCACGGAGGCGCTGCTCAGGCTCATCGCCAGCGCTGCGATCAGCGTCACCATCTGCACGATCTGCGACAGCACGGCGGCCGCGCCCACATGTTCGGGCTGCGGTGGATCACCGACTGCACGCCGCGCAGATAGAACGGCCAGGCGGCCCACAGCGCGACCGGCAGCGACAGGACGAGTTCGATCCAGGTCTGCGTGCGCGGCTCGAACCAGCCCCGCCCATGGCCGGCCATGGCCAGCACCGTCACCGCGGCGGTGAACGGCAGCGTCCACCAGAAGCGGCGCGAGAAGTCGGCCCCTTCGGGGTTCTCTTCGCCGTCGAGCGTTGGCAGCGCCGGCTCGAGCGTCATCCCGCACTTGGGGCAGCTGCCCGCATGGTCCTGGCGGATCTCCGGATGCATCGGGCAGGTGTAGATCGCGCCGGCCCCGCGCGTCTCCGGCGGGTGTGGCTGCGGGCGGTGATGCGCGTGCCCGGCGTGATCGGGGTGTGAGGACATGTCCGTGGCTTCAGTCAGGACAGACCCTGAGCTCACGGGAAGGTCAAGGGCTGCCGGGCGTCGATCTCAGGGCTTCGCGCCGGCGTCGCGATCGAGCAGCCCCTTGCGCTTCTCGTACTCCTCGGTGGAGATCTCGCCGCTGGCCAGCCGCCGCAGCAGCACTTCATGCGGCGTCTCGCGGGGTCGTCCGTGCTGCCCGCCCCGGCGCCCCCAGCCGTAGAACACGATCACGCCGACCAGCACGACCCAGAAGATCCACCAGAACCAGTGCATGCTGCCCATGAAGGGGCCCCCGTCATGGAACATGTACATCTCCTTCAGCCTCGGGGAATGGCCGAGCTTGGCGCGGTCAGAAAGGCCTTGACGCGCTGCAGCCGTTCGCGCACCTCGCGTGCGACCTCGGCCACTGCGGCATTGCTCGTCATCTGCAGCACGGCCACCGGGTCCATGAAACCGACGACCAACCGGCCGTCGGCCGCATCACTTCGTCACCGGGACCGAGGGCATGCGGTCCATCATCATCTGCATCATCGACTGCATCATGTCCATGCGCTGTTCCATCATGCCCTGGCGCGTGGCCATGTCGGCCGGCTTGCCCGTCGTGGCGCCCGCACCCATGCCGCCCATGCC
>DYOR01000039.1:6687-20277 GCA_020720385.1 Rubrivivax sp. | reverse complement strand
CCATGCCGCCCATGCCCATGGCCGGGTTGCCGGGCGCTGCCTGTGCGATCTGGACCGCGCCGGCCGCGGCGGGGTGGTGGCTGTCGTGCGGCCCGTCGGTGGCAGCGCCGGCCGATGTGGCCAGGGCCGCAGTGGTCAGCGCAGTGATGGAAAGAAGGGTGCGTACGAATGTCATGGTGAACTCCTGTTGAGACCGTGATTCGCCGCAGCGCGAATCCGCAGGGCGCGGCGTCGCCCCGACGAGAATCCCGGCGCTGCCTGGATGCCTGGAATCACATCTGCGCGTGCCTGCTCGCGTGAATCTCGAGGCAGTCGCCCGTCCGCGTGGCTACGGCCAACCCTGTCTTGACCTGTTCACCGTTGGCGGTGGAGGCCGTCGGGTAGAGATCGGGGTAGACCTCCCTGAGCGTCAGACCGCTCTCGGAGCTGGCGACGATGTCGCCACCAAGCCTGGCCAGGGCCAGGTCGGCCGCGACCTGTTCGCGCGTGACGCTCGAGCTTGCCCGTTGCTGTGGATAGAGATCGGGGTAGACCTCCCTGAGCCTCAGGCCGCTCTCGGAGCTGGCGACGATGTCGCCACCAAGCCTGGCCTTGGCCAGGTCGGCCGCGACCTGTTCGCGCGTGACGCTCGAGCTTGCCCGTTGCTGTGGATAGAGATCGGGGTAGACCTCCCTGAGCGTCAGGCCGCTCTCGGCGTTGGCGACGATGTCGCCGGCAAGCCTGGCGCTGACCAAGTCGGCCTGGACCTGTTCGCTCGTCATGCTGGAGTCCGCGGCGCTGCTGGCGCATGCACCTGAGCCGCTGGCATGCATGGCCATCATCTGTGGCGCCGTGCCCGTCCTCAGCCCGTCCTGAGGCAGGTTCGTGAGCTTGGCCGTGTTCAGCGGCATGCCGGACAGGGCAACGACCAGAGTCCCCTCACCCGGCGTGGGGGCAGCGGTCGGCTGTTTCGCAAACACCATCGGCGCGCCCGACAGCCTGACCTCGCTGGCGCCGATGCCGCGCGTCGGTGCGGCGACTTGCCGCGCGGCGACGCTCAGCGGAACACCGCTGAGCTCACTGGCGGCGGAATCGGCGGCGGCATTCACTTGCAACGCACTCAGACCAAGGATGGCCATGGTGATGGCGGTTTTCATGGTGGGTTCTCCTTGTGGGGCCACATGGTTCGCGGCGTCGTCCGCCGCTGGCTTGCCCCGAACTCTTCGAGGCATGGGGGCACTGTAGGCAGCGGCGACCCACAGGGGCCTGACCGCCGCATTACAAAGCCGTCACCGCGGCGCATGAAGGTCCACCGCGCTCCCCGAACCAGGATCCTCGGCAGGTCTTGCAAGGCCTCGTTCAGGAACCCGATGGCGTGGCGGGCAATCGCATCGCCATGCGAACGCGTCGATTGCAAGATGCGACCACGATGTCACCCCCATGGGCCTGGACGATCGCCTTGGTGATCGACAAGCCCAAGCCCGCACCCTCGGACGCAGGATGCGAGCGCGACGAATCGACGCGAAAGAACCGGTCGAACAGTCGGGGCAACGCGGCGGGGTCGATGTCGTCGGCCGCGTTCTCGACGCTGACCGACGTATCGCCGTCGTCCTGGTCGATGGTCACGGCCACCTGGCTGCCTGGATCGCCGTGCCGCACGGCGTTGGACAACAGGTTGCTGACGGCGCGACGAAACATCAGCCGGTCGGCGTCGATCACGCCGTCCCCGGTCACGCTCAGCCGCACACCCTTTTCTTCGGCCACGGCGTCGTAGAACTCCAGCAAGGCCTGCACTTCCTGGGCAGCGGCAAAGCGCTCGCGGTTGGGCAGGGCCATGCCCCGCTCCGCCTTGGCCAGGAAGAGCATGTCGGCCACCATGCGCGCCATGCGCTCCAGCTCCTCGGCATTGGAGGCCAGGATGTTGCGATAGGTCGCGGCGTCGCGCCTGGTGGACAGCGCCACCTGGGTCTGCGTCATCAGGTTGCTGATCGGCGTGCGCAGTTCGTGGGCCAGGTCCGACGAGAATTCCGACAGCCGCCGATAGTCGTCCTGCAGGCGATCGAGCATGCCGTTGAGTTCGGCGGCCAGATCGGCCATCTCGGCAGGCACGGCTTGCACAGGCATGCGTTCGCTGAACTGGTGCCCCGACACGGCCGCCGCCTTGGCCCGCATGGCCCGCAACGGCGCCAGACCCTGGTGCGCGGCCAGCCAGCCCAGAAGGCCGCTCACCGCAACGGCGAGCAGCGCGTACAGCAGCAGCGTGCTGCGCAGTCCGGCAAGGAAGTGGTCGTGGTGCCCGGTGTCGATCGCCGCCAGGACGTCCAGGGTGGTCGCGCCATCGTAGGCCGGCGCGACACGAAAGCTCAGCGCCCGGAAGTCGCGGCCATCAGAATTCCATTGCTGGAGCAGGGCCGATGTCCCGCTCGCCGGCAGAGCGTTCGGCGAGCGGGCTGCGTCCGGGGCCTGGAATCCTTCCGACCGGTACAGCATGGCGCCCTGCGAGTCCCTGGCCACGACGTAAAGGCCGTGATGGTGGCTGAGCGCCTCGTTCAGCCGCCACTTCGTGTCTTCGGCGGAGTTGGCGCTGCGCACGATGTCTTCGATCAAGTGACGCTTGTCCTGCAGCGCTCCGCGATCCAGGTCGACGAAATGCAGTGCCGTGGCCCGGATGAACACCAGGCCGAGGCCGAGCACGATCGCGGCCGCGAGGAGCGTGAAGAAGATCGTCAGACGCTGGGTCAGGGACAGGCCGCGCAGCACTCAGGTCTCCCCCGGAGCTTCGAGGACGTAACCCATGCCACGAACGGTCTGGATCAGCTTCACCTCATGGTCTTCGTCGATCTTCACACGCAGCCGGCGCACGGCGACCTCGATCACGTTGGTGTCGCTGTCGAAGTTCATGTCCCACACCTGAGAGGCGATGAGCGAGCGCGGCAACACCTCGCCATGGCGACGCATCAGCAACTCCAGGAGGCCGAATTCCTTCGCGGTCAGGTCGATGCGACGCCCGGCTCTGTGGACGCGGCGCCGGAGCAGGTCCAGTTCCAGATCGGCGACATGCAAGGCCGTGCTCTCGGTGGTGCCACGCCCACGGCGCAGTATGGTTCGCACCCGGGCAATCAATTCAGCGAACGAGAAGGGCTTGACCAGGTAGTCGTCAGCGCCCGATTCCAGACCCTTCACCCGGTCTTGCACATCGTCACGGGCGGTGAGAAACAGAACCGGCATCAGCAGGCCGCGTGCGCGCAGGGATTGCAGCACTTGCCAACCATCCAGGCCCGGCAGCATCACATCCAGGATGACCAGGTCGTAGAAACTGTGCAACGCCAGGTCGAGGCCCTCGGCGCCGTCCTGCGTCCAGTCGACCACGAACCCGGCCTCGCTCAAGCCCTGGCGCAGGTACTCCCCGGTCTTGGGTTCGTCTTCGACAAGCAGGATCTTCACGCTCGTTTTCCTCGGCCTCCTTGGGGCCTGCCGTGCACAGTGTCACAGACAGCGCCCACCCGATCGCCAGATAACAAAAATGTAAACGCCCGCTTAGCTTGGCGTTGGGGCCAGTTTTCGAGAATACCTCCAGAGTCACAGACAAACACCACAGAGGCCCGATGCCAACCCAGAATCGAGATCCCGTGCGGCGGCTGCTGCCTTGCATGCTGCTGACACTGGCCGGTGCGTCCCTCGCGCAACCGGCCAGCGAGGCGGCGCAACCCACCTTGCCGAGCAAGCTGCAGTACGTGTCGCCATTGCGCACATACAAGCCCTACGCCGATCAGCCCGTCGAGTCCTGGCGGGAAGCCAACGACCGTGTCGGCCGCATCGGCGGCTGGCGCGCCTACGCCAGGGAGATCCAGACCGGCATGCCGGCCAAGGCGTCGGCTGAGGCGTCGGCGCCAGCGGCAGACCCCCATGCCGGGCACCATGGGGGTGACAAGCGATGACCGGCGTGCGGGGGTGCCGCCGTGTCCGCCTTGCGCTCGGCGGCGCGGCGCTGGCCGTGCTCACGGGTTGTGCCAGCGTCACCGTGGAGCAAACCGTGGACCGCGTGAACGACGAGGCCGCGGGCTTCACGGAGCGACGCCTGGCACTGGCGCGCACGAGCGACGAGCGCGCAGAGCGCGACCTTGCCGCGAAGAAGCTCCTTGCGGCACCTCTCGGGCAGCGCGAAGCCGTCCAGCTGGCCCTGATCAACAGCCCGGCGCTGCAGGCCCTGCTGGCACAAGGATGGGCTGAATCGGCCGACGCGGCCCAGAGCGGTCGCGCTGCGAATCCGATCTTCATCTTCGAGCGCCTGGTGGCCAGCGATTCGTTGGACCTCTCGCGGTCGGTGGCGTTCGGACTGCTCGACGTGTTGACGATTCCGGCTCGCCAGGGGGCGGCCCGTGGTCGTATCGAGCAGGTGCAGCTGCGCCTGAGCAGCGAGGTCGTGGACCGGGTGACCCAGGTCCGCCAGGGCTGGGTCCGGGCCGTCGCGGCAAGGCAGACGCTCGAGTACGCCCAGCAGGTGTTCGAGAGTGCGCAGGCGAGTGCGGAACTGGCGCGCCGCATGCAGGCGGCGGGCAACTTCAACCGCATCACGCGCGCCCGGGAGCAGGTCTTCTATGCCGATGCGGCGACCCGCCTGGCGGGGGCCAGCCACCAGGCCACGGCCGCGCGTGAAGAGCTGATGCGGCTGCTGGGCCTGGACGAAGACCAGGCGCAGGCCCTGAAGCTGCCCGAACGGCTGCCAGACCTGCCCAAGGCGGCCCTGGAACCTCAATCCGTCGGTGCACAGGCCACGCGTGGCCGGCTCGACATCCGGCTGGCCCAGGCGGCGCTGGACGCCGCCGCAAAGGCCCAGGGCCTGAACATGGTGACGAGCCTCACCGACATCGAACTCACGGCCCGCAGGGACACGGCGTTCGACAACGCCGCGGGCTCGCGCTCCACCGCCCGCGGCTTCGAGGTGGGTGTTCGGCTGCCCATCTTCGATGGGGGCGGGCTGCAGCGCGATGCGATGAGCGCGCGCACCCTGGCGGCGGCCAACCAGCTCGAAGCCACGATCCGCATCGCCGGGTCGAACCTGCGCGAGAGCTACTCGGCCTATCGAACGGCGTACGACGTCGCGCGCCACCATCGCGACGAAGTGGTGCCGCTGCGCAAGGTGATCGCCGAGGAAAACCAGCTTCGCTACAACGGCATGCTCATCAGCGTGTTCGAGCTGATGGCCGACGCCCGCGAACAGATCAGCACCGTCGTGGCCGCCATCGACGCCGAGCAGCAGTTCTGGCTGGCCGACGCTGCGCTGCAGGCGTCCGTGATCGGTCGCCCGACCCGCGCCACCCTCGCGGTCACTTCCAGCGCGCCCAGCGGCGGCGGCGCCGGCCACTGACTCGAGGAACACGCATGTCGTCGAGAAGAGAGTTTTTCAAGTTTGCCGGCATCGCGGGTGGCGCCGTGGCCGCCAGCGCGGTCAGCCGCGTGGCCATGGCGGCCCTGCCCGAGCCGGTGGTCCAGACCCGCCCCGACACCATGGCGCCCCTGGTGCCGCCCACCGGGCAGCCCTACAACCCGGTGGTCACGCTCAACGGCTGGACCTTGCCCTGGCGGATGAACAACGGCGTCAAGGAGTTCCACCTGGTGGCCGAGCCGGTGGTGCGCGAGATGGCCCCGGGATTCAAGGCCCACCTGTGGGGCTACAACGGGCAAAGCCCCGGCCCGACCATCGAGGTCGTCGAAGGCGACCGCGTGCGCATCTTCGTCACCAACAAGCTGCCCGAACACACCAGCGTGCACTGGCATGGCCAGCGCTTGCCCAACGGCATGGATGGCGTCTCGGGCCTGACCCAGCCGGCCATCCTGCCAGGCAAGACCTTTGTCTACGAATTCGTGGCCCGGCGGCCTGGGACTTTCATGTACCACCCGCATGCCGACGAGATGACGCAGATGGCCATGGGCATGATGGGTTTCTGGGTCACGCACCCGAAGGCCAGACATGCGCTCATCGACGACGCCCAACGCGACTTCTGCTTCCTGCTCAACGCCTACGACATCGATCCCGGCAGCTACACGCCCAGGACGATGACGATGCTGGACTTCAACCTGTGGTCATGGAACAGCCGTGTCTTCCCGGGAATCGATTCGCTCAACGTGCGACTGAACGACAAGGTGCGCATGCGCATCGGCAACCTGACGATGACGAACCATCCGATCCACCTGCACGGCCACGAGTTCGTTGTCACCGGCACCGACGGCGGGCCAACGCCCAAGGGCTCGCGCTGGCCGGAGGTGACGACCGACATCGCGGTCGGGCAGATGCGGCAGATCGAGTTCCTGGCCGATGAGGAAGGCGACTGGGCCTTGCACTGCCACAAGAGCCACCACACCATGAACGCGATGGGGCACAACGTGCCCACCTTGATCGGCGTCGACCATCGCAGCATCGCCACGAAGATCAGCAAGCTGATTCCCGACTACATGGTGATGGGTGAGCGCGGCATGGCCGACATGACCGAAATGGAAATGCCCATCCCGGACAACACCGCGCCCATGATGACCGGCGAAGGCCCGTTCGGCTCGGTGGAGATGGGCGGCATGTTCAGCGTGCTCAAGGTGCGCCGCGACCAAAAACCCGGTGACTACAAGGATCCGGGCTGGTTCAAGCACCCGCAGGGCACCGTCGCACGCGAGGTCACCGGCGCAGTGGCCGAACCCGCGCGATTCGGGTCCGAAGGCGGCCAGTCCATGCCGCGTGCCGTCATGCAGGCCAAGCCCACCGAAGTGCGCGTGCGCAAGCCCACGTCGCACAACGGTCACTGAGTGGCCATCCCACCGAGCAACCCCACCGAGAAAGACCATTTCATGAACATCCATGCTCCGTCCATCCCCGGCCTTGTCACCTTGGCGGCCCTGTGCGCCTGCGGTGCGGCCTTCGCCGCAGGCAAGCATGCGGGCGGCCACGGCCATGGCGACGAAGACACCGCCATTGGCAGGCCGGGCAGCGCCGCCAAGGCCACACGCACCATCACCATCGAGTCGAGCGACACCATGCGCTACACGCCCTCGGACATCCAGGTCAAACAAGGCGAGACCGTGCGCTTCGTGATCAGGAACGTCGGCAAGGTCAAACATGAACTCAGCCTCGGCACCGAGAGGGAGTTGCTGGAGCACCTCGAGCAGATGAAGAAGTTCCCCGACATGGAGCACGACGAGCCGAACAAGGTCAGCCTGGCGCCGGGCAAGCAGGGCCAGATCGTCTGGCAGTTCACCAAGGCGGGCACGGTGAACTTCGCGTGCCTGATGCCGGGCCACTACGAGGCCGGCATGAAGGGTGCCATCCGAGTCAGCAGGCAGTGACCTCGCCGATCCCTGCGCGGTTCTGCTCACCCACAAGAACGGGTCAGCGACCGTGTTTTCCAACCACTCCCGAGAAAGTCGTCCACATGATCAAGCACACGCTGGCCATCTCCATCTCCGCACTCGCCCTGGGCATGGCGATGCCGGCGAGCAGCTTTGCCCAAGCCTCGATGGATCACGGCAAGATGGGCATGTCGCCATCGGCGGACATGACCGATGGTGAGGTGAAGAAGGTCGATCAGGAGGCAGGCAAGGTGACCATCAAGCACGGTGACATCAAGCACCTGGACATGCCCGGCATGACCATGGTCTTCACGGCCAAGGACAAGGCACTGCTGGCCGCGGTGAAGGCCGGCGACAAGGTCAAGTTCATGCTCGTCAGCGACGGCGGCAAGATGGTCCTGACCGACATTCGGCCGGCCAGGTAGCTCGGGCCGCACATGGACGGCCGCGCGCGGGTCGTGCCCGGCGGCGGACCCCTGCGTTCCATCATCGGGTGCCGCTGCCGGGACGAACTCAGGTGCTCTCGGCGGGGGCATGCGCCGCATCCGCCGAGGGCGCGGGCCGATGGGCCGCGCCACGCCGCAGCTGCCACTGCTTGACGAGTGCATAGAGCGCCGGGATCACGCCCAGCGTGAGCACCGTCGAGGAGATCATCCCGCCGACCATGGGCGCGGCGATGCGGCTCATGACCTCCGATCCGGTGCCCGTGCCCCACATGATGGGCAGCAGGCCGGCCATGATCGCCACCACCGTCATCATCTTCGGGCGCACGCGCTCGACCGCGCCTTCCATCACCGCGCCGTAGAGGTCCGCCGCCCCGGGTGCACGGCCCTCGTTGCGGCAACGCGCCTGCGCCTGCTCCCAGGCATGGTCCAGGTAGATGAGCATGACCACGCCGGTCTCCGCGGCCACGCCGGCCAGCGCGATGAAGCCGACGGCCACGGCCACCGACAGGTTGTAGTCGAGCCACCACATCAGCCACACGCCGCCGACCAAGGCGAAGGGCACCGAGAGCATGACGATGAAGGTCTCGGTGAGGCGCCGGAAGTTCAGATAGAGCAGCAGGAAGATCGTCAGCAGGGTCACCGGCACGACGATCTTCATGCGCTCGACGGCGCGCTCCATGGCTTCGAACTGCCCGCTCCAGGTGGCGTAGTAGCCGGGCGGGAACTTCACCTGCTCGGCCACCGCCTTGCGTGCGTCGGCCACGTACGAGCCGATGTCGCGGCCGCGGATGTCGACGAAGATGTAGGCCGAGAGCAGGGCGTTTTCGGTGCGTATGCCCGGCGTGCCGCGCGCGACCACCACCTTGGCCACCTGGCCCAGCGGCACCATCGCGCCACCCATGACGGGCACCAGCACCTCGCGCGCGATTCTCTCGGGGTCGGAGCGCAACTCGCGCGGGTAGCGCACGGTGACGCCGAAGCGCTCGCGGCCTTCGACGGTGGTGGTCACCATCTCGCCGCCCAGCGCGGTGCCGACGACGTCCAGCAGTTCGCCCACCGACAGTCCGTAGCGCGCCAGGGCCACGCGGTCGGGTTCGATGTCGAGGTAGCTGCCTCCCGTGAGCCGCTCGGCGAAGGCCGAGGTCGTGCCTGGCACACGCTTCACCACGGCCTCGATCTGCTGGGCGAGACCCTCCATCTCGCCCAGGTCACGGCCGAAGACCTTGATGCCTATGGGCGTGCGGATGCCGGTGGAGAGCATGTCGATGCGCGCCTTGATCGGCATGGTCCAGGAGTTGGAGATGCCCGGGAACTGCAATGCCTTGTCGAGCTCGGCGATGAGTTTGTCGGTGGTCATGCCCGGCCGCCACTGTTCCTGCGGCTCGAGGTTGATGACGGTCTCGAACATCTCGGTGGGCGCCGGGTCGGTGGCGGTGTTGGCGCGCCCGGCCTTGCCGTAGACCGAGCTCACTTCGGGGAAGCTCTTGATGATCTTGTCCTGCGTCTGCAGCACCTCGGCGGCCTTGGTGATGGACATCCCCGGCAGCGAGGCCGGCATGTACAGCAGCGTGCCCTCGTTGAGCGTGGGCATGAATTCGCTGCCGAGCCTGGAAGCCGGGTACCAGGACGCGGCCAGCACGAGCACGGCCAGGGCGATGGTGAGCCCTTTGCCGCGCATCACGGCGGCGATGATCGGGCGGTAGATCCAGATGAGGAAGCGGTTCAGCGGGTTCTTCGCCTCGGGCATGACCTTGCCACGGATGAACAGCATCATCAGCACCGGCACCAGCGTCACCGAGAGCAGCGCCGCGCCGGCCATGGAGAAGGTCTTGGTGTAGGCCAGCGGCGAGAACAGCCTGCCCTCCTGCGATTCGAGCGTGAACACCGGCAGGAACGACACGGTGATGATGAGCAGCGAGAAGAACAGCGCCGGCCCCACCTCCGTGCAGGCGGCGAGCATGGCATCGGCGCGCTCCTTCACGGTGTGGTCGGGCTCGAGGCGCTCGAGGTGCTTGTGCGCGTTCTCGATCATCACGATCGCCGCGTCCACCATCGCCCCGATGGCGATGGCGATGCCGCCCAGGCTCATCAGGTTCGAGTTCATGCCCAGCAGGCGCATGGCGATGAAGGCGATGAGCACGCCCACGGGCAGCATGAGGATCGCCACCAGCGCCGAGCGCACGTGCATGAGGAAGACCACGCACACGGCGGCGACGATGAGGCTCTCCTCGAGCAGGGTGCGCTCGAGGTTCTCGATGGCGCGGTGGATGAGGTCCGAGCGGTCGTAGACGGCCTGGATCGTGACCCCGTCGGGCAGGCCGGTGGAGATCTCGGCGACCTTGTCCTTGAGCTTGACTATGACCTCCAGCGCGTTCTGGCCGAAGCGCGACATGGCGATGCCCGAGACCACCTCGCCCTCGCCGTTGAGCTCGGACAGGCCACGGCGCTCGTCGGGCGCGAGTTCGACACGGGCGATGTCGCGGATCAGCACCGGCGTGCCGCCCTCGCTCTTCACCACCAGCATCTCGATGTCGCCCTTGCCGCGCAGGTAGCCCTTGCCGCGCACCATGTACTCGGTCTCGGCCATCTCCACCACGCGCCCGCCGACGTCGCGGTTGGAGTCGCGGATCACCTGCGAGACCTTCATCAAGGGGATGCCGTAGCTGCGCAGCTTGAGCGGGTCGACGGTGACCTGGTAGGTCTGCACGAAACCGCCCAGCGAGGCCACCTCGGCCACGCCCGGGGCCTTGGTCAGCTGGTAGCGCACGTACCAGTCCTGCAGGGTGCGCAATTCGGCCAGCGTCTTGTTCTTGGCGAGCAAGGCGTACTGGTAGACCCAGCCCACGCCCGTGGCGTCGGGCCCGAGCGCGGGCGACACGCCCCGCGGCAGGCGGCTGGAGGCGAAGTTCAGGTACTCCAGCACCCGGCTGCGCGCCCAGTAGATGTCGGTGCCGTCCTCGAAGATGACGTAGACGAAGGACGCGCCGAAGAAGGAGAAGCCGCGCACGACCTTGCTCTTGGGCACCGCGAGCATTGCCGATGTCAGCGGGTAGGTCACCTGGTCTTCCACCACCTGTGGCGCCTGGCCTGGATATTCGGTGTAGACGATGACCTGCACGTCCGACAGGTCGGGCAAGGCGTCGAGCGGCGTCTTCATCACGGCCACGCTGCCGGCGATGACGACGAACAGGGTGGCGAGCAGGACCAGGAACGGGTTCCTGCCCGACCACTGGATGATCTTGGCGAGCATGGCGGGCTGGGTTCAGTGGCCGGCGTGGCCTGACGCCGCAGCCGCAGCCGGGCTGCTCATGCCGCGCATCACCGCCTTCAGGTTGCTCTCGGCGTCGATGAGGAAGTTGGCCGCGACGACGACCTGCTCGCCGTCGCGCACGCCCTCGAGGATCTCGATGTAGCTTTCACCGCGCCCGCCGGTTTCGACCTCGCGCGGTTCGAACCGGCCCTCGCCGACCTGGACGAGCACCATGCGCCGCGTGCCGGTGTCGAGCACCGCCGAGTCGGGCACGGTGAGCACCGCGGCCTTGCCGCCGACGGACAGCTCGACCTGGGCGAACATCGCAGGCTTGAGCTTGAGTCCCGGGTTGGCCAGTTCCACGCGGACCGGGATGCTGCGTGTCTCCGCCTTCATGGTGGGATAGACGTAGGTGATGCGCCCGTCGAAGGCCGCGCCGGGATAGGCGGTGGTGGTGACACGCACCTTGGCACCCGTGCGCACCAGTCCGATGTCCTGCTCCGACAGGTCGGCAATCACCCAGACGGCG
Source organism: Rubrivivax sp. (assembly GCA_020720385.1). Lineage (GTDB taxonomy): Bacteria > Pseudomonadota > Gammaproteobacteria > Burkholderiales > Burkholderiaceae_C > Rubrivivax. Next base: position 8,738 of record DYOR01000039.1, on the reverse strand, counting down.
GACAGATCGGTCACCTGGTAGAGCATCTCGCCGGGCATGAAGCGCATGCCCTGGAGCGCCTTCTTCTCGGTGACCACACCCGCCACCGGCGAGTGGAAGGTGACGTCGCGTTGCGCCTGCCCGGTGGTCTCCAGCGCCTGCAACTGCGCCGCGGGGAGTTCCCAATGGCGCAGATGGGCGAGACTGGATTCGACCAACTGCGTCATGCCGGCCTGCGCCTCGCTGCCCGCCGCCTTCATCGCCTTCACGCCTTGCACGGCGATGAGGTACTCGCGCTGTGCCGAGACCAGCTCGGGGCTGTAGGCCTCGAACAGCGCCTGCCCCTTGGCCACGGCCTGGCCCGTGGCATTCACGTGCAGACGCTCGATGAAGCCCTCGAACTTCGAGGTCACGCTGTAGACGCGCCGCTCGTCGGGCTCGACACGCCCGGCGACACGCAAGGTCTTGCCCAGCATGCGCATGGCGGCGGCCTCGGTGCGCACACCCAGCTTCTGCATCTTCTCGGTGCTGATGCGCACCTGATTCGTTGCCGTCGCGCCACCCGTGGCGGCCGATGCCGCCGCATCGTCTTCACCCTCGTAGACGGCGATGTAGTCCATCCCCATCGGGTCCTTCTTCGGCGTCGGCGAGGTGTCGGCCAGGCCCATCGGGTTGCGGTAGTAGAGCAGCTTGCGCGCCTTGGGCGCCTTGGACTCCGCGGCGGCGTCTGTGGCCTGGGCCGCGTCGGCAACTGGGGCGTGCGCGCGCGTGCCCAGCCAGTAGCCGCCGGCGCCCACCGCGCCGAGCACGGCGATGGCGAGCACGCTGGTGGAGGTCTTCACAGCTCTTCTCCCACGATGCGTTCGATTTCGGCCAGACGCATCTGCGCCTCGACCCGTGACCCGAGCTGTTCCTGCCTGGCCTTGCGCATCTGGCGCTGGGCCTCGAGGACCAGCGCAAACTCGGCCTTGCCGGTCTCAAAGGACGCGAGCGCCGACTGCAGGCTGAGCTCGGACTGGGGCAGCAACTGGGTTTCGATGAGCGTCTGGGTGCGGCGTGCGGCGTCCAGGCCCGCCAGGTTGACCCCGAGTTCGCCGAGCAGTTGATGCGACAGGGCGTCGCGGCGCGAACGCGCCGCACCGACCATCGCCTCGGCCTCGCGCTCCTGGCCGCGGCGCGACTCCTGTTGCAAGGGAATGTTCATCTCGAACATCACGCCCCAGGTGGTGATGCGTGAACCCATCTGCGAGGGCGACAGGCCGACGAGCAGATCCGGGTAGCGGTTGCGCTGCGTGAGTTCCCGGTTTGTCTGCGCCGCGGCCAGGCGCGCAAACTCGGCCTGGATCAGCGGGTTGTGTTCACGCGCGCGCTCGGCCAGTGCCAGCGCATCGGCGCTGGCCAGCGGCGGCAGCGGGCGCAGGGCCAGCGGCTCGGCCAGGGGTGCCGCAGCGTCGCGCGCCAGCAAGGCGTTCAGGCGCGCCTGGCTCTGGCGCTTCTCGCCGTCGATGGCGATCAGCTCCGTGCGCGTCGCCGTCTGCTCGAGCTGGGCACGGATGGCGTCCTGCTGCCCCGCCAGCCCGCCGGCGTAGCGCGCCTGCGCCACCTGCTCCAGCCTGGACATCAAGCCGAGCACCTCGCCGGCGAGCCGTTCGTTGACCGTGGCGCGGTAGTACTCGGCGTAGGCCGTCTTGATGCGCGCAGACAGTTCCACCCAGGTGGCTTCGGCGCGGGCATCGGCCTGTTTGGCGTCGGCCGCCGCGGCGTGGCGCTTGAGCTCGCGCTTGCCCCACAGCGGCAGGGACTGCATCAGCGTGTACTTCGTCTCGCCGACTTTCCAGGGCAGCACGCTGGGCGCGGCATCGTTGCCGTAGTTGTTGAAGTTCATCAGCTCGACCCGCAGCACCGGGTCGGGCAGCGCGCCGGCGGGGCCGATGCGCTGGGCCGCGGCATCCGCCTCCAGGCGCATGGCGCCGAGCTCGGGGCTTTGCGCGCGTGCATGGGCGAGCAGGCCTTGCACGCTGGCGCCCAGGGCGGCGTCCTGCGCCTGCGCGGCAGTTGCGGCGCCCAGGGCG
>DYOR01000039.1:0-6587 GCA_020720385.1 Rubrivivax sp. | reverse complement strand
CAGGGCGGTCAGCAAGGCGCAGCGCACGATGAGCATGCGCCGGGCATGCGCGGGGGTGGTGGGGTCCGGGACGGGCATCGACGCACTGTAGGAATCCGCTCCCCACCGCCGCGTGGCGGGATCATTACGATCCTGCAATGTTCGGCGCGCGGCCCCCGCACCGAAGCGTCGATCCCGCGGAATCGCCGGCATGAAGATCCTGGTCGTCGAGGACGAGCGTCGCGCGGCGGAGTACCTGCGGCAGGGCCTGGCGGAATCCGGCTACACCGTCGAGGTGGTGCTGAACGGCGCCGACGGCCTGCACGCGGCGCTGAACGGCGACCACGACCTGATCGTGCTCGACGTGATGCTGCCCGGGGTGGACGGCTTTGCCGTGCTCTCGGCGCTGCGCACCGCCCGGCAGACGCCGGTGCTGATGCTCACCGCGCGCTCGCGCAAGCGGCTGGCGTGGACGTCGCCGTCGGCCTCGTCGTGCGCGTCCGTGCTCACCAGCCAGGGCCGGCGCGGCAGGGTCTGGAGGATGCGCTCGCGCATCTCGTCGACGCTCGGTGGCGCGAGCTCGAAGGAGATCGGCGTGCCGCTGACGATGGGGCGTAGATGGCCTGGATCGCGGCGGCGTCGGCTGCGGTGGCAGCGCGAATGGTCACGGCTGCGCCGCGATCATCACCGAGTACGCCTTGAACACGGCCGTGGCCGGCGCGCCCACCTGCAAGCCCAGTGCCTGCACGGCGTCGTTGGTGAGGGTCGCGGTGATCGCCGCGCCGCCGGGCAGGGTGACGACGACGAGCGAGGACACCGCCCCGGGCTCGATGCGCGAGACCGTGCCGGCGAGCTGGTTGCGCGCCGAGAGCTGCCAGCCGGCGAAGTCGGTCACCAGCACCACCGCCGACGCCTTGACCAGGGCCAGCGCCTCCTTGCCCTTCTTCAGCTTGAGGCGTTCGGCGGCGGCGCTGGTCATGGTGGCGGTGATCTCGCCGCCGGCCTGCAGCGCGAGCGTCACCTGCGCCGTCACCGGTCCCATCTGTACGGCCTTGACGGTGCCGGCGAACTGGTTGCGCGCGCTGGTCTTCATCGACATCCTCCTGAGCAGCCCTTGCAGGGCCGGTAGTTCCGCGAACCGCGCTTCCTGCACACGCAGGAACTCGCGGTGTTGCGCTTGCAGTGTGCGCCAGGCCTGGAGCAGGCCGCGCGCAGCTTCGGTGAGCCGCGTGCCGCCGCCACCGGCGCCGCCGGTGAGGGTTTCGAGCAGCGGCTCGTTGGCCAGGTTGCAGGCGCTCTCGAGCAGCAGCCATGCGCCCTTGTAGCTCAGGCCCGCGGTGCGCGCGGCGCGGGTGATCGAGCCGGTGGCCTGCAGCGCCTCGAGCAGCGCGAAGAAGCGCGCGTCCAGGCGGCCGGCGATTCTCAGTTCGGCGCTGAGCAGCGAGCCATCGCTCACCGCGCTACTCCAGCAGCGCCACGGTCTTCACCTGCGCCCACAGCGCCAGCCCGGGCGCCAGCCCCAGCGCATGCGCCGAACGCCGCGTGAGGCGCGCCACCAGCGGCACGCCGGCGCCGTTCGCGCCCCCATGCGCGCTGTCACCCACGCGCACGCGCACCAGCGCCAGCCCGGGGTGGGTGTCGTCGGCGATTTCCTCCACCGTGGCGCGCAGCTGGTTGCCTATGCTCGTGGCGGTCTGCGGCGCACAGGCCAGGCTCACGTCGCGGGCGAGCACGCGCACGCGCACGCGCTGGCCCAGCGGCAGGCCGGAGTCGCGCGCCCACAGCGCGCAGGGTGCCGCGGGAATGTCCAGCCGCGCCAGCTGCCAGCGCGCGTCGCGCTCGCCGACCACGCCTTCGAGCACCACGCCGGCGTTCTCGTCGTGCGCCACGGCCAGGTCCAGCCGCGCCAGGGTCTCGCTGAGCGGCCCGGCCGCCGTGACGCGCCCGGCCTCCATGAGCACGAGGTGGTCGGCGAGTTGCGCCACCTCGTCCAGCGCGTGGCTGACGTAGACGATGGGGATGGCGAGCTCGGCGTGCAGCGCCTTCAGGTAGGGCAGCAGCTCGGCCTTGCGCGCGGCGTCCAGCGCGGCCAGCGGCTCGTCCATGAGGAGCAGCCGCGGGCTCGTGGCCAGGGCGCGGGCGATGGCCACGCGCTGGCGCTCGCCGCCCGACAGGCGCGCGGGTCGCCGATCCAGCAACGGGCCGATTCCCAGCAGCGCGATGGCCCGCTCCAGCGCGACGCGGCGCTGCGCCGCCGGCACGCGGCGCATCCCGTAGCCGATATTGCCGTGCACGCTCAGGTGCGCGAACAGGCTGGGCTCCTGGAACACATAGCCCAGGGCGCGCCTGTGGGTCGGCAGCCATCGCGCGGCGTTCTGCCAGATCTCGTCGTTGAGCGTCACCCTGCCGCCGGGCGCCCGCTCGAGCCCGGCGATGCAGCGCAACAAGCTGGTCTTGCCGCAGCCCGAGCGGCCGAACAGCGCGGTGACGCCGCGCCCGGGCACGTTCAGGTCGACGTCGAGCGTGAAGTCCGGCCGTTCGAGGCGAAGCCGCACCTGCAGGCCACCCATTTCAGGCCTCCCTGGCCGGGCGCAGCCGCCAGGTGTAGACCGCCAGCAGCACGACGAACGAGAACACCAGCATCACCGCCGAGAGCCGGTGCGCCTGCGCGTACTCCAGCGCCTCCACATGGTCGTAGATCTGCACCGAGACGACGCGCGTGCGGCCGGGCAGGTTGCCGCCGATCATGAGCACCACGCCGAATTCGCCCACCGTATGCGCGAACGTCAGCACGCAGGCGGTCACCAGGCCCGGCAGGCCCAAGGGCAGCCCCACGCTGAAGAATCGGTCGATGGGCGAGGCGCGCAAGGTCGCCGCGACCTCCAGCGGCCGCTCGCCGATGGACTCGAACGCCGTTTGCAGGGGCTGCACCATGAAAGGCAGCGAATAGAAGACCGAGGCCACCACCAGGCCCTCGAAGCTGAAGGGCAGCGGGCCGAGGTGCAGCGCTTGCGTCAGCCGCCCCACCGGTCCCTGCGGCCCCATCGCCAGCAGCAGGTAGAAGCCGAGCACCGATGGGGGCAGCACCAGGGGCAGGGCCACCACGGCGCCGACCGGCCCCTTCCACCATGCGCGGCTGTGCGCCAGCCACCATGCGATGGGCGTGCCCACCAGCAGCAGGATCAGGGTCACCGCGCCAGCCAACCGGGCGGTGAGCCACAGTGCCTGCACGTCGCCCGCGCTCAGCGGCATGCGGCCAACCCGTCGTGCGCTGCCGCGCCCGGCCGCTCGGACGGGCTCATTCGCTGCTGCCGCCGCGGCGTGGCGCAGGCAGCACGAAGCCGTAGGCCGTGAGGATCGCCCGCGCCGGCGCGCCGCCCATTTGCGCGGCAAAGCGCCTGGCCAGTTCGTTGCCCGCCGCCCGCCGGGTGATGACGAAGCCTTGCTCGAGCGGCTGATGCAGGGTGCTGGGGATCATCCCGTACCCGCCATGGCGCGCCAGCTCCGGACTGAGCGCGAGCGACAAGGCGATGATGCCCACCTGCGCGTTTGCGCTCTGCACGAATTGGGCGGTGTGGGAGATGTTCTCGCCGTAGACCAGCTTGGGTTCGACCTGGTCCCACACCCCCGCGGCACGCAGGGCCTCTTCGGCGCGCTTGCCGTAGGGCGCATGCCGGGGGTTGGCGATGGCGATGCGCTTGATCTTCGGGTCGGTCAGGCCGGCCAGCGTCATCCGGGTCGCGTCCAGCGTCGGGCCCCACAGCACGATGCGGCCCAGGGCGTACGGCTGGACGTCGGAGGCCGCGTTGCCCGAACGCACCAGTTCGCGGGCGTAGGCGATGTCCGCCGAGAAGAACAGATCGTACGGCGCACCCTGCTGGATCTGGGTGTGGAACTTGCCGGACGAGCCGTAGACCACCTCCACCCGGTCCCCCGGGTTCGACGCGTTGAACGCGCTGACGATCTCGTCCATGGCGAACTTCAGGTCGGCCGCGGCCGCCACGCGCAGTTCCCCGGCGTGCGTGGCCGCGCCGAGCAGGGTCAGGCTGGCGAGGATGAGTGAGCGAAGCACGGGGTGCAAGATGAAACCCTCCAGGTTCGACCGGGCAGTGAGCCGATGCGGCACCCCGCGAGTCTACGGCAAGTGTTATGTAGGAAGATACACAACGCAATCCGGCGCAGGCCGATCCGCGGGCCCCGGGGCGCCCCTTGGTCGCGCACGGCATCGACCGCGCAGGCACCTGATTGGGCACCAGTCGATGCTACATTTGGTGCTTACGGCACGGAGAACGCCATGCGCACGACGATCGCCATCGATGACGCCTTGCTCGCCAAGGCGGCCAAGCTGGCCGGCCCCATGGACCGCTCGACCATGGTGCGCGAGGCGCTGAAGGCGCTCATCGAGCGGGAAAGCGCACGCCGGCTGGCGCGCTTGGGTGGCACGCAGCCCAAAGCCAAGGCCGCGCCGCGCCGGCGCCAGGATGCCGCCGCTTGATTCTGGTCGACACCTCGGTCTGGGTCGATCACCTGCGCCAGGGCGACGCCGGGCTCGTCGAGCTGCTCGAACGTGGCGCGGTGCTCATGCATCCGTTCGTGCTCGGCGAAATCGCCTGTGGCAGCCTGAAGGACCGGCCGGCCCTCCTCGAACTGCTCGCTGACCTGCCCGGCGCTGCGGTGGCCGAGGCCGACGAGGTCCTCGGCTTCATCGAGCGCCATGCCCTGCACGGCCGCGGCCTGGGCCATGTCGACATGCACCTGCTCGCCGCCGTGGCGTTGACCGAGGGTGCCAGGCTGTGGACGCGCGACAAGAGGCTGCGCCTGGCGGCCGAGGCTCTGGGCTGCGCACTCCGGGACGCTGCGGCGCACTGAAGCCCGATGCACGACCACCCCAAGGTGCCGGCCTTCATCGCGCGCTGGCAGGGCGTGACGGGATCGGAGCGCGCCAACTACCAGCTCTTCGTCACCGAGCTGTGCCGGCTGCTCGAGGTGCCCGAGCCCGAACCGGCCAGCGACGACACGCGCGACAACGCCTACGTCTTCGAGCGCCGCGTCGCCTTCGCCCATGGCGACGGCAGCGCCAGCGCCGGCTTCATCGACTGCTACCGCCGCGGCGCCTTCGTGCTCGAGGCCAAGAAGGTCAGGGCCGCCGCGCAGACCAAGGGCTTCGACGACGCCCTCATGCGTGCCCGCGCCCAGGCCGAGGGCTACGCCCGCGCGCTGCCCGCCACCGAGGGGCGCCCGCCCTTCCTGCTGGTGGTGGACGTGGGCCACGTCATCGAGCTCTACGCCGAGTTCACGCGCAGCGGCGCCACCTACACCCCCTTCCCGGATGCGCGCAGCCACCGCCTGGTTCTCGCCGACCTGCAAGACGGCGCCGTGCGCGAGCGCCTGCGCCAGCTCTGGCTCGACCCGATGGCGCTGGACCCCTCGCGGCGCAGCGCCAAGGTCACGCGCGAGGTGGCGGGCAAGCTCGCGGCGCTGGCGCGCGAGCTGGAACGCGCCGGGCACTCCGCCGAGCACGTGGCCGCCTTCCTCACGCGCTGCCTGTTCTGCATGTTCGCCGAAGACGTGGGCCTGCTGCCCAAGGTGGCCGAAGGCGAAGGCGCCTTCGTCGCCCTCGTGCGCCGCCACCGCGACGACCCCGCCACGCTGCGCCAGATGCTGCGCGTGCTGTGGACCGACATGGACCGCGGCGGCTTCAGCGCCGCGCTCGCCGCCCAGGTGCTGCGCTTCAACGGCAAGCTCTTCAAGGGCTCGGGCCAGGCCGAGTACGTGCTGCCGCTCACGCGCGAGCATGTCGCCGGCCTGCTCGACGCCGCCCGCTCCAACTGGCGCGAGGTCGAGCCCGCCATCTTCGGCACCCTGCTCGAGCGCGCGCTGGCCCCCGCCGAGCGCCACGCCCTGGGCGCGCACTACACGCCGCGCGCCTACGTCGAGCGCCTGGTGCTGCCCACGGTGGTGGAGCCGCTGCGCGCCGACTGGGCCGACGCCCAGGCCGCCGCGCTGCTGCTCGCCACCGAGGCCAATGCGCTCGAAGGCAAGAAGCGCGACGACAAGCTGGCGCAGGCGCGCGCCGAGATCAAGCGCTTCCACCACCGCCTGTGCAGCACGCGCGTGCTCGACCCGGCCTGCGGCAGCGGCAACTTCCTCTACGTCACGCTCGAACACCTCAAGCGCCTGGAAGGCGAAGTGCTGGGCCAGCTCGAAGCCCTGGGCGAGACGCAGGCGCGCCTCGCCTTCGCCGGCGAGACGGTGACGCCGCAGCAGCTGCTGGGCATCGAGCTCAACGAGCGCGCCGCCGCGCTGGCCGAGCTGGTGCTGTGGATAGGCTACCTGCAGTGGCATATCCGCACGTTCGGCAACGCCAGCGTGGCCGAGCCGGTGATCCACGACTACGGCAACATCGAACACCGCGACGCCGTGCTCGCCTACGACGGCCAGGAGCCGATGCGCGACGAGCACGGCGCGCTGGTGCAGCGCTGGGACGGCCAGAGCTTCAAGACGCACGCGGTGACGGGCGAGCAAGTGCCCGACGAGACCGCGCTGGTGCCGCAGTGGCGCTACCTCAACCCGCGCGCGGCCGAGTGGCCGCAGGCGGATTTCATCGT
>DYOR01000038.1:11755-24331 GCA_020720385.1 Rubrivivax sp. | reverse complement strand
CGCGCCGGTGCGCTGGCCCGCGCCACTTCGAGCAAGGCCTCGCGCTCCTCGTCGTCGCCCAGGTGGTAGTCCTCCCACCAGTCGGCGAGCTCGGCAGCAATCTCACCGCAGTCGGCACGCAGACGCAGAAAGTCGTAGCCGGCACGAAAGCGCGGCTGGCCGATGAGCGACTGCGCCGAGCTCGGCGTGCGGCGGTCGAAGCGCGGCTGCATGAGCCAGATCTCGCGCATGTCGGCCGCCAGCTTGCCGCGACCCGAGATGTCGCCGATGCGCGCGTCGAAGACCGCGTCCACGGCCTGCTGCAGGGCCGGGAACGGTGCCTCGCCGCCGGCGCGCAGCGCGCTCCAGCGCTCCTGCACGTCGTGCCAGAGCATGCACGCAAGCATGAAGCTCGGCACCACCGCGCGCCCCTCGCCGACGCGCCGGTCGGTGTCCTCCAGCGACAGCCGCACGAAGGTCTCGCGCGCGGCGTTGGGCTGGCGCGGGGCGAGCGCCGCGTCGAGCACCGGGAACACGCCCAGCGCGCCGCCCACCAGGCCGTACTTGCGCAACTGCTCGACGCTGGCCAGTGCATGCCCGGTCTGCAGCAACTTGACCATCTCGTCGAAGAGGCGCGAGATGGGCACGTTGGCAAGCAGCGGCGCCATCGCGCGCACGGGCCGCTCGGTGGCCGGCTCCAGGGCGAAGCCGAGCTTGGCGGCGAAGCGCACCACGCGGATGATGCGCACGGGGTCCTCGCGGTAGCGCGTCTCGGGGTCGCCGATCATGCGCAGCAGACGCGCGCGCGAATCCGCCAGGCCGCCGTGGTAGTCGACCACCACCTGCGTCACCGGGTCGTAGTACATGGCGTTGATGGTGAAGTCGCGCCGCGCCGCGTCCTCGATCTGCGGCCCCCAGACGTTGTCGCGCAGCACGCGCCCGCTGGCGTCGACGACGTGCTTCTTGTCGGCCATGTCGCGCTGGCTGGTCTTCTCGTTGCCCGTGACCTGGTCGGCCGCGGCGGCGTCGAAGTAGGCGCGGAAGGTCGAGACCTCGATCGTCTCGTGCTCGCGCCCGCGGCCGAAGACCACGTGCACGAGGCGAAAGCGCCGCCCGATGATGAAGGCGCGTCGGAACAGCGACTTCACCTGCTCGGGCGTGGCGTCGGTGGCCACGTCGAAGTCCTTCGGCCGCATGCCCACGAGCAGGTCGCGCACGGCACCGCCGACGATGTAGGCCTCGTAGCCCGCATCCTTCAGCGTCTTCACGACGCGCACGGCGTTGGCGTCGAGCAGCGCCGCGTCGATGCCGTGCACGCTGGCGGGCACCTCGATGCGCGCCCCCAGCGGGATGGCCGCCGCTGCGGGCTCCTCGCTCTGGCCGAAGAGGCGCTTGATGAATTTCTTGATCATGGGAAGAACTTCAGGACAGGCCAGCCGCGCTCGAGCGCGATGCGCTCCAGCGCGGGGCCGGGGTTGGTGGCGACCGGTTCGCTGACGCGTTCGAGCAGCGGCAGGTCGTTGGTGGAGTCACTGTAGAAGGTGCTGCGCGAAAAGCCCTCCAGCGCCAGGCCGCGCCGCGCCAGCCACTGCTGCACGCGCGTGACCTTGCCTTCGCGAAAGGAAGGCACGCCGTGGATGGCACCGGTGACGCGGCCATGCTCGTCGCGCGCCAGTTCGGTGGCGATGAGCTCGCTCACCCCGAGCGCCTGGGCGATGGGCCGGGTGACGAAATCGTTGGTGGCGGTGACGATGGCCACGACATCGCCCGCGCGCTGGTGCCGCTGCACGAGTTCCATCGCCTCGCGGGTGAGCATGGGGCGCACCACGAGATCGATGAAACGCTCGCTGGCATGGCGCAGCTCGTCGGCGGGGCGCTCGCGCCACGGCGCGGTGGCGAAGTCGACGTAGGCCTGGATGTCCAGCCGGCCGGCGCTGTAGTCCTCGTAGAAGGCATCGTTGCGGCGGCGGAACTCGTCCGCATCGGCCCAGCCCAGCGAGATGACGAACTCGCCGAAGGCGTGGTCCGAATCCTTCGGGATCAAGGTGCCGTCGAGATCGAAGAGCGCCAGGTTCATGCGCAGCGCGCCTCGTCGTGCCAGGTCGGCAGGCCCTCCTCCACCAGCATCTGCCGCAGCAGCGGGATGGTGATGCGGCGCGCGCGCGCCAGCGAGAACTCGTCGAGGCGATCGAGCAGGTGCATGAGGTGGCCGAGGTCGCGCGGGAAGCGCGTGAGCAGGTGGTCCATGACCTCGTCGGAGAGGAAGATGCCGCGCCGGTCGGCCTCGCGGCGCAGGGCGGCGCGGGTTTCGGCCTCGGCCAGCGGCTGCAAGGCGAAGACGTGGCCCCAGGCCAGCCGCGTGCGCAGGTCGTCGCGCAGGGGAAGGTCCACCGGCGGCAGGCGCCCCGCGGCGGCCACCTGCACGCCGTGCGTGGCCGCGTCGATGAAGAGCGCGAAGGCCGCATGCTGGGCCTGGGTGTCGAGCCGCTCACAGCCGTCGATGACGACGACGGACCACTCCGGCACCAGCACCCACGGCGGCGCATCGCCGGCGTCGAACCAGCCCACCACCTGGCCCGCGTCCTGGTGGCGCGCGGCCAAGGCACGCAGCAGGTGCGTCTTGCCGCAGCCAGGCGGCCCCCACAGGTAGACCGGCGCCGCCGCTGTTCCCAGGGCGCGCAGGTGGCTGAGCACGGCGGCGTTCGCTCCGGGCAGGAAGTTCTCCAGCGTGGGCAGGGCGGCGGGGCCGATGGCCAGCGGAATCTGCTTCATGGCCTCAATGCGTGCGCCGCCAGGCTGCAAGCTGCTTGCGCAGGGCGGCAGCGTCCTCGGCCTGGGGGCAGTGCTCGAGGTACTGTGCGAGTTCGCTGGCGGCGCGTTCGCGCTGGCCCAGGCGTTCCAGCGCCAGGGCATGGTCGCGCCGCTCGTCCCAGTCCTGCGGCAGCAGGATCACCAGGCGCTGCAGCGTGGCCGCCAGGCGCGCCCAGTCGCCCGCGCTGCGGTGCACTTCCTCGAGGTTGCGCAGCAGGCGCGCGATCACCTCGCGCCCCGACGCCGACTGCAGGAACAGGCCCAGGGGCACGGCGTCCTCGCCCGTCATCCCCTGCTCGCGGCGGTAGGGCAGCAGCCGCTCCTCGAGGTCTTCGCGCGTCAGCGAGCGGCCACTGAAGGGGTCGATGATGACCTCGCCGCGCGGCAGGTGCAGCTTGACCAGGAAGTGCCCCGGGAAGGACACGCCGCGCGCACGCAGCCCGATCTGCGCGGCCATCTCGATGTAGAGCAGCGCCAGCGTCAGCGGGATGCCGCGGCGCGTGCGCAGCACGGTGGGCAGGAGGCTGTTGTGGCGGTCGTAGTAGTCGTTGACGTTGCCGGCGAACCCCAGTTCGCGGAAGAAGTACTGGTTCAGCAGGCGCAGCCGCTGCACCGGCGCGGCATCGGCGGGAATGCGCCGGCGCAGCCGCTCGGCCAGCACGTCGATCTCCGCCAGCACGCCCTGCACGTCCAGGCCCGGGTCGTCGTCCTGGGCCACCGCCACGGCAGCCTCGAGCACGGAAAAGCTGGCATCGTCGGCCACCAGCGCCGCAAAGTACTCGAGTGCGGTGGGCGCTTCGAATTGCAGGTGTCCGGCCATCCGTGTCAGTGTAGGTCAGCCGCGCCGCATGAAGTGCCGCGGTCGCAGGCCGCAGGCCGCCAGCACGGCGAAGTAGAGCAGCGCCGCGCCGCCGAGCACGAGGGCCACGCCGCCCGCGCGCTGGCCCCAGTGGGCCTGCAGGCCGATCCAGTCGATGCCCCATGCGGCCCAGGCGAGCGCGCCGCCCAGGGCCGCGTTGGCCAGCGCCAGCCGCCCCGCGAAGCCCAGCCAGCCGGGCTTCGGCAGGTACACGCCGCGCTCGAGCAGGCGGTAGAGAAGGAAGCCGGCGTTGACCAGCGCGCCCAGGCCGATCGACAAGGCCAGCCCGGCGTGACCCAGCCAGGGCACCAGCAGCGCGTTCATCGCCTGGGTGGCGAGGAGCACGCCGATGGCGATCTTCACCGGCGTGCGCATGTCCTGGCGCGCGAAGAACGCCGGCGCCAGGACCTTGATGGCCACCAGGCCGAGCAGCCCGACGCCGTAGCCGCGCAGGGCAAGCACGGTCATGGCCACGTCGCCCGCGGAGAAGCGGCCATAGTGGAAGAGCACCGAAACCAGCCCCACCGGAAAGACCAGCAGCGCCAGCGCGCAGGGCAAGGCCAGCAGGGCCACCAGGCGCAGCCCCCAGTCGAGCATGTCGGAATAGGCTTGCCCATCCTCGCGCGCCCGCGCCGCCGACAACTGCGGCAGCAGCACCACGCCCATGGCCACGCCGAGCAGCGCGGTGGGGAACTCCATCAGCCGGTCGGCATAGGTCAGCCAGGACACCGCGCCCACCCCCACGTGCGAGGCGATCTGCGTGTTGATGAGCAGCGAGACCTGGGCCACCGAGACGCCCAGCACGCCCGGGCCCATCTGGCGCAGCACGCGGTGCACACCCGGGTGATGCCAGGCGCGGCCCAGCGCCGCCGGCGCCAGGCCGAGCCGCGGCAGCATGCCCACGGCCGCCAGCGCCGGGATCTGCACCGCCGCCTGGAGCAGGCCGCCGAGCATCACGCCCGCGCTCAGCGCGAAGATCGGCTCGATGCCCTGGCGCGCGAGCCAGGGCGCGCCCCACCAGGCCGCGCCGATGACGCACAGGTTGAGCAGCACCGGCGTGAGTGCGGGCACGGCGAAGTGCTTCCAGGTGTTGAGGATGCCCGCCGCCAGCGCCACCATGGACATGAAGCCGATGTAGGGAAACATCCAGCGCGTCAACGCCACCGCGGTGTCGAAGCGCTGCAGGCCCGAGCCCATCGCCCACACCAGCAGCGGTGCGCCCGCCACACCCGCCACGCAGGTGGCGAGCAGGGTCCAGGCGAGCACGGTGGCCACGGCGTCGACGAGCAAGCGCGTGGCCTCGTCGCCGTCGCGCGCCCGTGTGGCCGCCAGCAGCGGCACGAAGGCCTGCGAGAACGCGCCCTCGGCGAACAGGCGGCGGAACAGGTTGGGGATGCGAAAGGCGACGTTGAAGGCGTCGGTGACGCCGCTGGCGCCGAAGAAGCCGGCCACCAATTGCTCGCGCACCAGACCGGTGATGCGCGAAAGCAGCGTGAGGAGCGAGACGGTGGAAGCGGCCTTGAGCAGGTTCACGTGATGGACGGTACGCCGGGCGGCCACGGCGAATGCCGGCAACGGCCGGGACGGGCCTGCCGCGCGCGCAGCACCCGGTGACGGGTGCGCCGATTATAGGCAGCGGCCACCGGACGGCTGTTCGTCCAGACAGTGCCGTGCTATACTCGATAGTCTTTGCACCCAACGTCCAACCAACTCGGACACCTCGAACAAGCATGGCCACTTCGTCCAAAGCCAAGAACAAGACCGTTCGCCTCGCCTCGGGCCGCAAGCGCGCGCGCCAGGACGTGGTGCTGAACGCCGCCAACACCTCGCTGCGCTCGCGCTTTCGCACCGTCGTGAAGAACGTGCTCAAGGCGGTCGGCGGCGGCGACAAGGCCAAGGCCGGCGAGACCTTCAAGTCCGCCCAGAGCGTCATCGACTCCGTGGCCGACAAGGGCATCTTCCACAAGAACAAGGCCGCTCGCCTGAAGAGCCGCCTGGCCGCCAAGGTCAAGGCGCTGTCGCTCGCCGCCTGAACGCGTGGGTGGTGCCAGGAGGGCCCGCAGTGCGGGCCCTTCGTCATTTCAGGGCGCCTTGCCCGTGCCCTTGGCGCACCCCCTTGGCCCGCGGCGGCGCGCAGCGTGCGCGCAAGCCCACTCTAGAATCGGGGCCAGCCGGGCGGTGGCCGCTGCGTCGCCGACCGGCGTTTCTTTCTGTGTCCGCGAAGGAACCCCGATGAACGCACCCGAGCCCGCCGCCACGCGCCCCATGCCGCATGTGATGAACACCTACGGCCGCCTGCCCATCGCGCTGTCGCACGGCCGCGGCTGCTGGGTCTGGGACACCGAGGGCCGACGCTACCTCGACGGCCTCGGCGGCATCGCCGTGAACACGCTCGGACACGCCCACCCGCGCCTGGTGCCGGCGCTGCAGGACCAGGTGGCCAAGCTCATCCACAGCTCGAACTACTACGAGGTGCCGCTGCAGGAGCAACTCGCCGCCAGGCTGTGCGAGATCTCGGGCCTGAATGCCGCGTTCTTTTGCAACTCGGGGCTCGAGGCCAACGAGGCGGCGCTGAAGATCGCGCGCAAGTTCGGCCACGACAAGGGCATCGCGCGGCCGCAGGTCATCGTCTACGAAGGCGCTTTCCACGGCCGCTCCATCGCCACGCTCTCGGCCACCGGCAACCCCAAGGTGCAGGCGGGCTTCGGGCCGTTGGTCGAGGGCTTCGTGCGCGTGCCGCTCAACGACCTCGCCGCGGTCGAGGAGGCGGCACGCAGCCACCCCGACGTGGTCGCGGTGTTCCTGGAGACGATCCAGGGCGAAAGCGGCATCAACCCGTCGCGCTGGGACTATCTGCAGGGCCTGCGGCGACTGTGCGACGAGCGTGGCTGGCTGCTCATGCTCGACGAAGTGCAGTGCGGCATCGGCCGCACCGGCAAGTGGTTTGCCCACCAGTGGGCCGGCATCCAGCCCGACGTCATGCCCCTGGCCAAGGGCCTGGGCTCGGGCGTGCCCATCGGCGCGGTCGTGGTCGGACCGCGGGCCGTGAACGTGCTCGGCCCGGGCAACCACGGCACCACCTTCGGCGGCAACCCGCTGGCCATGCGCGCCGGCGTGGAGACACTGAAGATCATGGAAGAAGACGGCCTGCTGGCGAATGCGGCCACCGTCGGCGCCGTGCTGCGCGCCGGCCTGGAGCGCGAACTCGCCGGCGTGCCCGGTGTGAAGGAGATTCGCGGCGCCGGCCTCATGCTGGGCATCGAGCTCGACCGCCCCTGCGGCGCCCTGCTCGGGCGTGCGGCGCAGGCCGGGCTGATGATCAGCGTCACCGCCGAGCGCGTGATCCGCCTCGTGCCAGCACTCATCCTCAGCGCCGAGGAGGCCGAACAGATCGTCGCCCTCCTTTGCCCGCTGGTGAAGGCCTTTCTGCAGGAATCATGAAACCCGGCCTGTCGCTGATGAAGCACTACCTCCAGTTCAAGGACCTGCGCGCCGAGGAATACGCCTACCTGTTCGAGCGCGCACGCACGATCAAGACGCGCTTCAAGAACTACGAGCGCTACCAGCCCCTGGTGGACCGCACGCTGGCAATGATCTTCGAGAAGGCGAGCACGCGCACGCGCGTGAGCTTCGAGGCCGGCATGTACCAGATGGGCGGCTCGGTGCTCAACCTGACCACCGGCGACACGCACCTGGGCCGCGCCGAGCCGGTGGAGGACACCGCGCGCGTCATCAGCCGCATGGTCGACATCGTCATGATCCGCACCTACGAGCAGGCCAAGCTCGAGCGCTTCGCCGCGCACTCGCGCGTGCCGGTGATCAACGGCCTGACCAACGAGTACCACCCGTGCCAGATCCTGGCCGACATCTTCACCTACATCGAGCACCGCGGCGACATCAAGGGCCGCGTGGTGGCCTGGGTCGGCGACGGCAACAACATGGCCAACACCTGGCTGCAGGCGGCCGAGATCCTGGGCTTCACGGTGCACGTGAGCACGCCCGGCGGCTACGAGATCGACGCCCAGGTGGCGGGCGTGCGCGACACAAGCTGCTACAAGGTCTTCAACCACCCGATGCAGGCCTGCGAAGGCGCGCACCTCGTCACCACCGACGTGTGGACGAGCATGGGCTACGAGGCCGAGAACGAGGAGCGCCGCAAGGCCTTCGTCGACTGGTGCGTGGACGAGGAGATGATGGCCCTGGCCCAGGACGACGCGCTCTTCATGCACTGCCTGCCGGCGCACCGCGGCGAGGAAGTCACCGCCGAGGTCATGGACGGGCTGCAGTCGGTGGTCTGGGACGAGGCGGAAAACCGCATGCATGTGCAGAAGGCGCTCATGGAGTACCTGCTGCTCGGTCGCATCGGCTGAAGCTGCGGCGTCAGTAGGTGGCGCGCCCGCCGGTGATGTCGAACACCGCGCCGGTGGAGAACGAGCAGTCCTCGCTCGCCAGCCAGGCCACCATGGCGGCGATCTCCTGCACTTCGAGCAGGCGCCCCATTGGGATCTTGCCCAGCATGTAGGCGATGTGCGCCTGGGTCATCTGCTCGAACATCGCCGTCTTCGCCACCGCCGGCGTGATGGCGTTGACGAGGATGCCCTTGGTCGCCACCTCCTTGGCCAGCGACTTGGTCAGCGCGATCAGCCCGGCCTTGCTCGCGCTGTAGTGCGAGGCGTTGGGGTTGCCTTCCTTGCCCGCCACCGAGGCGATGTTCACGATGCGACCGTAGCCGCGCGCGAGCATGGCCTGCACCACATGGCGCGAGGTGAGGTAGGGCGCAATCAGATTCACCTCGATGACGCGGCGCCACACGCTCGGGTCGAGCTCCCAGGTGCTGGCGTTGCCGCCGGTGATGCCGGCGTTGTTGACGAGGATGTCGATGCGGCCCTCGACGGCCACCGCCTTGGCCGTGGCGGCAGCCACGGCCGCGTCGTCGGTGAGTTCGACCGCTTCGCCGCGCACCGTCCCGAGGCGGGCCAAGGTGGTGCAGGCCTCGGCCAGGTGGACGGCGTCGACGTCCCACAGCACCACCCCCGCGCCGGAGCGCAGCAGCCGCTCGCAAATGGCGTAGCCGATGCCCTGCGCGCCGCCGGTGACGACGGCCACGCGGCCCTTCAGATCGATCTGGTTCATGCCATGCCTTTCAAGGCCTCGGGCGTGCCGGCGCAGTCGGCGATGTACTGGCGGATGATGTCCTCGAAGTTCGCCTCGGGCAGCAGGCCCAGGCCGGCGGCGCGCTTGGCGCTGGCCCCCTGGGGCCAGTTGGCGACGATGCCGGCTATTGCGGAGTCGCGCTGCAAGCGCACGCGCGCCCTCGCCTGCGGGCCGGCCACGGCCAGCAGCGCGTCGAGCATCTGCTGCACGGTGACGTTGAGCGCGGGCAGGTTCAGCGCCGTGCGCCCGACGAAGGCCTCGCGGCTGGCCTCGTACACCGCAATCAGCCCCTGCACCGTGCGCTGCGGCGAGGACACCGGGTGCGAGACCTCGGGCGACACCGGCAGGATCGCCTCCTCGCCCGCCAGGGGCTCGCGGATGATGCCGCTGAAGAAGGAACTCGCCGCGCGGTTGGGCCGGCCCGGGCGCACCGTCACCGTCATCAAGCGCGCCGCGCGGCCGTCGATGTAGCCCTTGCGCGTGTAGTCGGCCACCAGGTGCTCGCAGATCAGCTTGTGCGTGCCGTAGGACGTCTGCGGGGTGGGCAGGGTGTCATCGGCCACGCGTTCGGGCAGCGGCACCGCAGGGTCGGGGCCGAACACCGCCACGGAGCTGGAAAAGACCAGCCGCGTCGCCGGCGCCCCGCGCTCCTGGCGCGCACGCAAGGCGTCGAGCAAGGCGCGCGTGCTGTCCAGGTTGGAACGCAGGCCAAGGTCGAAGTCGGCCTCGCACTCGCCCGAGACGGCCGAAGCCAGGTGGAAGACGCCGTCGAAGGCCTCGCTGCGCAAGGCGGCCACCTCGTCGAGCAGCGCGCCCGTGCGCGCCAGCACGCGGGCGTCGGCGAGCAGTTCCGCACGCGGCGGCACCTGGTCGGTGAGCACGATCTGCTCGATGCGCCGTGCGGCCAGCGTGCCGCGTTCGAGCAACGCCCGCGCCAGCCGCGCGCCGATGAAGCCGGCACCGCCGGTGATCAGCAGTCTCATCGTTGGCTCTCCCTGTAGGGTTGGAACCACCCCAGGCCGGCGCGGGTGCCCACGCGCGGCCGGTATTCGCAGCCGATCGTGCCCTGCCAGCCCAGGGCGTCGATGAGCGCGAAGAGGTAGGGGTGGTTGATCTCGCCCAGGTCGGGCTCGTGGCGCTCGGGCACGCCGGCGATCTGCAGGTGGCCGACGCGCCCGGTGGGCAGGTAGGCCTTGAGCTTCATCGCCAGGTCGCCCTCGACGATCTGGCAGTGGTAGAGGTCCATCTGTACCTTGAGGTTGGGCGCGCCGACCTCGGCCAGCACGGCGTGCGCCTGGTCCTGCCGGTTGAGGAAGAAGCCCGGGATGTCGCGCGTGTTGATGGGCTCGATGAGCACGTCCACGCCGGACGTTGCGGCCTGCGCCGCGGCCCACGCCAGGTTGGCGATGTAGGTGGCGTGCAGCGCGGCGCGCTCGGCGCCGGCGGGGGCCAGGCCGGCCATCACGTGCACGCGCCGGCATCCCAGCGCGCGCGCGTAGGGCAAGGCCTGCTCGAGGAAACCACGCCGGAACTCGGCCTCGCGCCCGGGCAGGCAGGCGATGCCACGCTCGCCGGCGTCGAAATCGCCCGGTGGCGCATTGAACAAGGCCTGCACGAGGCCGTGTTCCGCCAGACGCGCGGCGATCTCGGCGCGCTCGAAGACATAGGGGAAGAGGTACTCGACGGCACCGAAGCCATCGCCCGCGGCCGCCGCAAAGCGCTCCAGGAAGGCGTGCTCGGTGTACATCAGGCTCAGGTTCGCAGCGAATCGCGGCATGGCATCACCACCTCGCGCCGAAATGGCGGCGCAGTTCGTCGATCTGGTTGTCGGACAACGGCGTTGGCGCGGGCTTGCACATGAGCCACAGGCGCGCGGTTTCCTCGAGCTCCTCGAGCGCCGCCATGGCGGCCTCGGGCGACTCATGCCACACCACCGGCCCGAGCCGCTCGCAGAGCACGGCGCGTATCGGTGCGCCGGCCGCGTGCGCGGCGCCGATGGCCTGTGCCACGGCGTCGGCCACGGCCGGGTCGCCGGGGCGGCGGTAGGCGACGAGCGGCACGCGGCCGACCTTCATCACGAAGTACGGCGTGAGCGGTGGCAGCACGGCGTCGCTGCGCCACACGCCCTCCAACGTAAGCGCCACCAGGTTCGTGCTGTGCGTGTGCAGCACGCAGTGCGCCTGGGCGTCGGCCGCGAAGATGCGCCGGTGCAAGGCCAGCGTCTTGCTGGCAGGCGCGCCGCTGATCTGCCGCCCTTGCTGGTCCACGTGGGCCAGCGCGTCGGCTTGCAGCCGGCCAAGACAGGCGTCGGTCGGCGTGATGAGGAAGCCGCCGTCGTCAGGCAGGCGCGCGCTGATGTTGCCCGCCGTGGCGTGCACGTAGCCGCGCTCGAAAAGCGCACGCCCGACGCGGCAGATCTGCTCGCGCAGCGCACCCGGGTTCATGGCAAGGCGCTGCCTGCGGCGAACGCCTGGGCGAAGAAGTCCGGCGCGCCGAAGTTACCCGACTTGAGCGCCAGCCACAGCGCGCGACCCTCGGCCTGCGTCCACGGCACCCCTGGGCAGATGGCCGCACCGATGCGCAGCTGCTGCACGCCCAGGGCCTGCACCACCGCCCCCGAGGTCTCGCCGCCGGCCACCACCAGGCGCTGCACGCCCATCTCGACCAGGCCCTGCGCGATCGCCGCCATCGCCTCCTCGACCAGCGCGCCGGCGCGCGCCACACCCAGCGCAGCCTGCACCGCCTTGAGCTCGGCCGGCGCCACCGTGGCATGAACCAGCACGGGCCCTCCCGCCAGCCCCGCCCGCGCCCACGCCAGGGCCTCGGCGACCACCGGCGCACCAGCGGCCAGCGCCAGGGCGTCGAGGGCGCGCGCCGGCCGCCCTGCGCCGCGCCACGCCGCCACCTGGCCCTGCGTGGCCTGCGAGCACGAGCCGGCGAGGATGGCGGCGTGGCCCGACTGGGCGTCGAGCCGGGCGGCGTCCGCGTCCAGCTGCACCCAGCCGCGCTGGGCATAGCGCGAGGGCAGGCCCAGCGCCAGGCCCGAGCCGGCGACGAGCAGCGGCAGGTCCAGGGCCACCTCGGCCAGCGCATGCAGGTCGGCGTTGGTGATGGCATCGGCCACTGCCAGCACCACGCCGGCGCTGCACAACGCGGCCATGCGCTGGCGCAGCGCGTCGGCAGCGCCCTGCGCTTCGTCGTGGCGCAGCAGGCCCACGCGCTGGCGGCATTGCGCCTGCAGCACGCGCACCAGGTTGCTGTCGGTCATCGGCGTGAGGGGGTGGTCGCGCATGCCCGAGTCCGAGAGCAGCTGATCACCGACGAAGAGGTGCCCGCGGTAGACGCTGCGCCCGTTTTCCGGGAAGGCCGGGCAGACGACGGTGAAGTCGCCGCCCAGCGCCGCGAGCAGGGCTTCGGCCACCGGGCCGATGTTGCCTGCCGGCGTGGAATCGAAGGTCGAGCAGACCTTGAAGTAGAAGCGCCGCACCCCCGCGGACTGCAGCCAGCGCCACGCGGCCAGCGACTCGGCCACCGCGTCGGCGGCGGGCGTGGTGCGCGACTTCAGCGCCACGACCACGGCGTCGGCACCCTCGGGCGCCGCGCCCTGCGGCACGCCGATGACCTGCACCGTGCGCAGGCCCTCGCGCACGAGCATGCTGGCGACGTCGGTGGCGCCGGTGAAATCGTCGGCGATGACGCCGAGCACGGGAGCGGCATTCACTCCAACCCCCTACGGCGCTGCGCACCGGTCCCCCCGCGGGGGAACGAGCGCC
>DYOR01000038.1:0-11655 GCA_020720385.1 Rubrivivax sp. | reverse complement strand
CACCGGTCCCCCCGCGGGGGAACGAGCGCCTTGGGAGCGGCCCGGCGGCGCTCATGGCTTGGCGGGCGCGGCGGGCAGCTCCAGCCCGGCCAGCGCGGCGTAGAACTTGATCACCGCGCTGTCGTCCTCGGCGCCGTGCCCGGCCGCCGCGGTGGCCAGGTAGAGCTGGTGCGCCGTGGCGGCCAGCGGCAGGGGGAAGGCCAGGGCGCGCGCCGCATCGAGCACGATGCCCAGGTCCTTGATGAAGATGTTCACCGCCGACAGCGGCGTGTAGTCGCCGTCCAGGATGTGGGGCACGCGGTTCTGGAACATCCAGCTCGAGCCGGCCGAATTGCAGATCACCTCATACAGCGCGCGCGGGTCGGCGCCGGCGCGCAGGCCCAGCGCCATGGCCTCGCAGGCGGCGGCAATGTGCACCCCGGCGAGGTGCTGATTCACCATCTTCACCGTCGAACCCACGCCGACGCGCTCACCCAGCCGGTAGACCTTGCCCGCCACCGCGTCGAGCAGCGTGCCGGCGGCGGCGAAGGCCTCGTCGCGGCCCGCGGCCATCATCGTCATCTCGCCCGCGGCGGCCTTCTTCGGCCCGCCCGAGACCGGCCCGTCGATGAGCCACAGGCCGCGCTCGGCCAGCCGTGCCTCCCAGCGCGGCGGCAGCGTCGGGTCGACGGTGGCCGAACACACCAGCACCGCGCCGCGCCGCAGGTGCTCGGCCAGGCCGCCCTCGCCGAAGAGCACCTGCTCGGTCTGCGCGGCGGTGACGACGAGGACCTGCACCACGTCGCAGTGCGCGGCCAGCTCGGCCAGCGAACCCGCGGCGTGGCCACCCGCCTGCACCAGCGCGGCCACGGGTTCGGGCCGCGTGTCCAGCCCCCAGGTCGGCACGCCGCGGCGCACGGCCGACAAGGCCGCGCCCAGACCCATCGAACCCAGGCCCACGACCCCCAGCACGGCGGTCTTCTCGCTCATCTCACGCTCCTCGTTCGCGCCGCGCCGGGCGGCAGCACGCCCCCGCGCACCAGGCGTTGTGCGCTGTGCACCATGTGGCTGGCCGCGGCACGGCGCGCGCCGCGCGCGTCGCCCACGGCGATGGCCTCGACGATGAGGCGATGTTCCTTGCGCACCGCTTCCATGAAGTCCAGCCGCCGCGCCTCGTTGCCGCGTGTGATGCGCATGCCCTCGCGCAGGTATTGCTCGAGGAAGCCCAGCAGCAGGCTGAACTGCGGGTTGCCGGTGGCCTCGCCGATGGCGCGATGGAAGGCCAGGTCCTCGGCCACGCCATCGTGCCCGGCCGCCGCCGCCGCATCGATCGCCGCCAGCGCGCGGCGCAGCCCGGCCACCTGGGCGCGGCTGGCGCGTTCGGCGGCCAGCGCCGCCATCTCGCTTTCCAGCACGCGGCGCACCTCGACCACGTGCACCACCGCCGCCACCGAGTCGAGCACGGAGGGATCGAACTCGAGCGGCCGGTGCGGGGCGGGCGCGGCGACGAAGACACCCGAACCCTGGCGCGAGACGAGCAGGCCGCGCGACTTGACGCGGTGCACCGCCTCGCGCACCACGCTGCGCGACACGCCGTGGGTGGCCGAGATCTGCGCCTCGGTGGGCAGGCGCTCGCCCGGTCCCAGGCTGCCGCTGTGTATCTGCGTGGCGAGCAGCACCGCGAGGCGGTCGGCGAGCGTCTCGCGGCCCAGCCCACCGGCCACCCCTCGACCGGCACGCGCCGGCATCGCCCCAGGCGTTGAAGCTGCCATGTCATCAGGTTATCAGACAACTTTGAGCCCCAACAAGGGGTAAGCCCGATGGCGCGTGCCGCGCCGCGCCCGTTATGGTTGCCACCGGTTGGGGTGACCGCAAAGGAATCGACGCATGGCCAGCGTGACCATCGCCCAGGTGAAGAAGCGCTTCGGCACCGTCGAGATCCTGCATGGTGTGGACATCGACATCGCCGACGGCTCGTTCACCGTGCTCGTGGGTCCCTCGGGCTGCGGCAAGAGCACGCTGCTGCGCATGATTGCCGGGCTGGAACACATCAGCAGCGGCGAGATCCGCATCGGCGAGCGCTGCGTCAACGACCTGCCGCCGAAGCAGCGCGACATCGCCATGGTGTTCCAGAACTACGCGCTGTACCCGCACAAGACGGTGCGCGAGAACATGGCCTTCGCGCTCATGCTCGCCAAGATGGGCCAGGCCGTGATCGACGAAAAGGTCGGCCGCGCTGCCGAGATCCTCGGCCTGACCGTGTTGCTGGACCGCTACCCGCGCCAGCTCTCGGGCGGGCAGCGCCAGCGCGTGGCGATGGGCCGTGCGATCGTGCGCGACCCGCAGGTGTTCCTCTTCGACGAACCCCTGTCCAACCTCGACGCCAAGCTGCGCGTGGCCATGCGCACCGAGATCAAGGAGTTGCACCAGCGGCTGAAGACGACCTCGGTCTACGTCACCCACGACCAGATGGAAGCCATGACCATGGGCGACAAGATCGTCGTCATGCGCGACGGCCGCATCGAGCAGACGGGCAGTCCCCTGGACCTGTACGACCGCCCTCTGAACACCTTCGTCGCCGGCTTCATCGGCTCGCCGGCAATGAACTTCCTGCCCGGCACGCTGCGGCGCGACGGCGGCGCGGCGCGCGTGAGCCTGCCCGGTGGCACCGAGGTTCTGGCGCCGGCCCACGCCGCCGGCGGCGACGGCCAGTCGGTGATCCTGGGCCTGCGGCCGGAACACCTTGCGCTGGCCGCCACGGGGGGCATTCCCACGGAAGTCGTCGTCGTCGAGCCCACCGGCGCGGAGACGCATGTCTCGTGCCGGCATCACGGCGCCGACCTGGCGGTGGTGTTCCGTGAGCGCCACGCCTTCGCACCCGGCAGCACCATCCACCTGCAGCCCGACCTGCAGCACGCCCACCTGTTCGACGCGAAGTCGGGGCAAAGGCTGGCGGCCTAGGGCGCGCGCCCGGGCCGTCCGTCAGCGCGTCGCTTTCACCCGTTCCACCCCCGATCCCAAAACCAAGGAGATGAGCATGCAAGACCAGAATCGCCGCAAGTTCCTCGAAAGCTCCGCCGGCATCGCCGCCGCGGCGACCCTGGGCAGCGGCGCGCTGTGGACGCCGGCGGCGCAGGCGCAGACGCTGGCCTACAAGCCCGAGACAGGCGCCAAGCTGCGCGTGTTGCGCTGGAAGCGCTTCGTGCAGGGCGACGAAGACGCCTTCATGGCCAACATCAAGGCCTTCACCGCGAAGTACGGCATCGAGGTGCGCGTCGACAACGAAGGCTGGGAAGACGTGCGCCCGAAGGCCGCGGTGGCGGCCAACGTGGGCAGCGGACCCGACATCATCATCGGCTGGTTCGACGACCCGCACCAGTACCCCGACAAGCTCATCGACATGACCGACCTGGCCGACTATCTGGGCAAGAAGTACGGCGGTTGGTACGACGTATGCAAGAAGTACGCGCAGCGCGCCGGCACCAACAAGTGGATCTCGATCCCGTGGGGCATCGTCGGCAACGCGGTCGTCTACCGCGACAGCCACGTCAAGGCCGCCGGCTTCGACGGCATTCCCAGGGACACCGGCGGTTTCCTCAAGCTGTGCCAGGCCCTGGCGGCCAAGGGCACGCACCCCGGCTTCGCACTGGGCAAGGCGGTGGGCGACGGCAACAACTGGGTGCACTGGCTGCTCTGGTCGCACGGCGGAAAGATGGTCGACAAGGCCGGCAACGTGGTCATCAACTCGCCCGAGACCATCGCCGCGCTCGAGTACGCCAGGCAGCTCTACCCCACCTTCGTGCCGGGCACGCTGGGCTGGCAGGACCCGAACAACAACAAGGCCTTCATCGACGGCCAGGTCTCGATGACCGGCAACGGGATCTCGATCTACTACGCGGCGAAGAGCTCGCAAGATCCCAGGGTGAAGGAGATGGTGGCCGACATCCAGCACGCGCATTTCCCGATCGGGCCCGTGGGCAAGCCGACCGAGCTGATGCAGATCACGCAGCTCATGACCTTCAAGCACACCAAGTACCCGCAGGCGGCCAAGGAGCTGGTGCGCTTCCTCATGGAAGGAGAGCAGTACAACCCGTGGATGCAGGCGGCCATCGGCTACGTCTCGCAGCCCCTGCGCGCCTACGAGAAGAACCCCATCTGGACGGTCGACCCGAAGCACACCGTCTACCGCGACGGCGCGGCGATCATGCTCGACAACGGTCATGACGGGCCGCTGGGTTACGCCTCGGCCGCGGCGATGGCCGACTACATCGTCCTCGACATGGTGGCCGAGGCCTCCAGCGGCAACAAGACGCCCAAGGAGGCCGCCGAGCGCGCCGAGGCGCGCGCCAAGCGCTACTACAAGGTCTGAGCCAGCGCACCCGGCGGCTCCAGCGCGCTGCGGCGTCGGGCCCCTGCCCGACGCCCTGCCCGCCGCGCCCCGCCGGGCGTTCTTCTCGAGAAGGATCGGCCCCGGATGTTTGAGAGACTGCAGAACAGCCGCAACGCATTGGGCTACGTGTTCATGGCACCGGCCGCAGTGCTGCTCATCGGCCTGCTTGCCTATCCGCTGGGGCTGGGCACCTGGCTGGGCTTCACCGACGCGAAGATCGGGCGCCTGGGCGAGTGGGTGGGCCTGGACAACTTCAGCTACCTGGTAACCGACAGCGTCACGCAGCTGGCGCTCTTCAACACCCTCTTCTACACGGTGGTGGCGAGCGCACTGAAATTCGCGCTCGGGCTGTACCTGGCGCTGCTGCTGAACAAGAACCTGCCCTTCAAGTCCTTCTTCCGCGCCGTCGTGCTGCTGCCCTGGATCGTGCCCACTGCGCTCTCGGCGATCGCCTTCTGGTGGCTCTACGACGCGCAGTTCTCCGTCTTCTCGTGGGTGCTCACGCGCATGGGCCTGATCGACCGCTACATCGATTTTCTCGGCGACCCCTGGAACGCGCGGCTGTCGACCATCGCCGCCAACGTCTGGCGCGGCGTGCCCTTCGTCGCCATCTCGCTGCTGGCGGGCCTGCAGACGATCTCGCCCTCGTACTACGAGGCCTCGGCGATCGACGGCGCCACGCCGTGGCAGCAGTTCCGCCACGTCACGCTGCCGCTGCTCACGCCCATCATCGCCGTGGTGATGACGTTCTCGGTGCTCTTCACCTTCACCGACTTCCAGCTCATCTACGTGCTCACCCGCGGCGGCCCGCTCAACGCCACCCACCTCATGGCCACGCTGGCCTTCCAGCGCGGCATCCCCGGAGGCTCGCTGGGCGAGGGCGCGGCGCTGGCCACGCTGATGGTGCCCTTCCTCCTGGCGGCGGTGATGTTCAGCTACTTCGGCTTGCAGCGCCGCGCCTGGCAGCAGGGAAGCGACAAATGAGCAAGGTCAACGACGACGTCGTCGGCATGGACTTCCTGCAGTCGCTGCCGCGACGCTGGGTCACCATCTACATCCCGCTGGGCATCTTCGTCTTCGTGCTGCTCTTCCCGTTCTACTGGATGGTCATCACCTCGGTGAAGCCCAACGACGACCTGCTCTCGCGCGACGCCAACCCCTTCTGGACCCTGCGGCCCACGCTGGCCCACTTCCACAAACTGCTCTTCGAGACGCCCTACCCCTCGTGGCTGTGGAACACCGTCGTCGTCTCGGTGGTGTCCACGGCGGTGTCGCTGGCCGCGGCGGTGCTTGCCGCCTACGCCATCGAGCGGCTGCGCTTCCAGGGCGCCAAGCCCGCCGGCGGGGCCATCTTCCTGGCCTACCTGGTGCCGCCCTCGATCCTCTTCATTCCGCTGTCGACCATCATCTTCCAGCTCGGGCTGTTCGACACGCGCATGGCGCTGATCCTCTCCTACCCCACCTTCCTCATCCCCTTCTGCACCTGGCTGCTCATGGGTTACTTCCGCTCCATCCCCTACGAGCTCGAGGAATGCGCCCTCATCGACGGGGCCAGCCGCTGGCAGATCCTCGTCAAGATCATCCTGCCGCTGGCCGTACCCGGGCTGATCTCGGCGGGCATCTTCGCCTTCACCTTGAGCTGGAACGAGTTCATCTACGCCCTCACCTTCGTCTCCTCCTCGGAGAACAAGACCGTGCCCGTGGGCGTGGTCACCGAACTCGTCGAAGGCGACGTCTACCACTGGGGATCGCTCATGGCCGGCGCGCTGCTGGGCTCACTGCCGGTGGCCTTCATCTACTCCTTCTTCGTCGAGCACTACGTCTCGGGCATGACCGGTTCGGTCAAGGAGTGAGCGCCCCGCGTCGCGCCTTCAGCCGCGACGCCGGCGCGCTGAGCGAGGGCAGCTTGCGCCGCGACGCCAGCACGAGTTCGATGTCGCGCCGCGCACCCTCGATCTGCGCCAGGCTCGCCGCCTCTGCGGCCTCGGGTGCACGCGCGCGCACGGCATCGAGCACCGCGCGGTGCAGGGGCAGCGACTCGGCGGGGCCGTCGCGGCGCAGCGTGGAGAGCTCGAAGCTCGTGCGCAGCAGCGCCGACAGCGCCTTGCCCATCTGCGCCACCATGCGGTTGTGGCCAGCGCGCAGCAAACCCTGGTGGAACGCCAGGTCGTGGCGCACGTAGTCGCCGCCTTGCTCGATGGCCTGCTTCATGCCGGCGTAGGCGGCCTCGATCTCGGCGATGTCCTGCGCCGTGGCGCGCTCGGCGGCGAGCCGCGCCGCCGCCGGCTCGACCACGCGGCGCAGTTCCTGCAGGTCGCGCAGGAACTCGCGCGTCAGGCCCACGCGGCTGTGCCAGCCCACCACGTCCGGGTCGAACCAGTTCCATTGCTCGGCCGCCAGCACGCGCGTGCCGACCTTCGGCCCGGTGCTCACCAGGCCCTTGGCGACGAGCGACTTGACGACTTCGCGCACCACCGTGCGGCTGACGCCGAGCTCCTCGCCCAGCGTCGCCTCGGGTGGCATCGCGCTGCCCGGTGCGTAGCGCCCGGCGACGATGGCTTCGCCCAGCAACTCGAGCGTGCGGCCGTGGACGTTCTTGATCAATCGGCCACCCCAAGGCCTTCGGCCGCCCCGGCCAGGCGGGAGCATGGGCACGTGGGACGTTCCGGCCTGCTCATGCGCGCACGAACAGGGTCACCAGCGGCTCGTCCCCCACCTGCCGGCTGCGATGCCCGTGCACGCGCGGGTCGAAGGTCGCGCCTTCGGGCAGCGTGTCGGCGGAGTAGAAGTGCGCGCCCGGGCCGAAGACGCGCGAGCTGCCATCCTGCAGGAAGATCTCCATCCGGCCAGCGAGCACGAAGAGCCACTGCGGGTGCTCGGTGCAATGAAACTCGCTGCGGAATCCCACCGGGCTCGCGCGCAGCTGGTAGCCGCCGCTGGGCCGCAGCGGCGAGAGCCGGGCCTGCGGCTGGCCTTCGCTCAACGCCAGCGCTTCCTCGCGCCAGCGCGCGCGGCCGTCCGGGCCGGTTTCGAGAACGACTTTGTCGAAGTGCATGCCGGTACCCTCAGAGTGTCGCGGTGAGCCCGCCGTCGACGACCAGGATATGCCCGGTGACGAAGCGCGAGGCCGCGCCGGCGATGACGCCACGCTCCAGCGCCTCCACGAGCGCGGGCTCGTCGACCACCGAGCCGCGCGCCACGTTGACGAGGATGCCGCGGCCCGCGCCCTGCCCCAATGCCTGCAGCACCGCGGTGTCGACGAGGTGGTGCGTGGCCGCGCCGCCGGGCGTGATGACGACGAGGAAGTCCACCTCCGCGGCAAGCCGCCGCGCATCGGGGAAAAAACGGTAGGGCAGCCCGGTGCGCTCGCTGCGCGCGGTGTAGGCCACGCTCATGCCGAAGGCCAGGGCGCGCTTCGCAATGGCCTGGCCGATGCGGCCGATGCCGATCAGCCCCAGCCGCGCCCCGCTCATCTTGCGTGCCAGCGGCATCGCGCCGTGGCGCTCCCAATCGCCGCTGCGCACGTGGCGGTCCGCCGCCGGCAGCTGGCGCGCGGCGCACAGCATGAGGCCGATGGCCAGATCGGCGACGTCGTCGTTGAGCACCTCCGGCGTGTGCGTCACGACCACGCCGCGCGCCCTGGCCGCCGCCACGTCGACGCCGTCGTAGCCCACGCCCATGACCGAGATGATCTCCAGCGCCGGCAGGCGGGCGATGAGCTCGGCGCCGACCCGCGAGTCGGCACTCGCGGCGATGGCGCGCACCTGCGCGGCCACCCGGGCAAACGCGTCGGGGCCGGTCTCGTGCAGCCGCTCGTGCAAGCGGAAATGCGCCTGCAGCTGCGGCGTGAACAGGGGCGTGAGCCGGGCCACGGCCAGGACATCGATTTCGGACACGGCAGGGGCTCCCAGGGATTCCACGGTTTGGTCGACAATCGTCATACCATATTATCTGTGCGCACCCCCCCCACCCCACCCGGGAAAGCCAGCATCCATGAGCGCCAAACCTCGCAAACGCCCCGAAGAACTGCGCAGCCAGCAGTGGTTCGGCCGCCAGGACCGCGACGGCTTCAACTACCGCAGCTGGGTCAAGGGGCGCGGCATCCCGCACGACCAGTTCGACGGCCGCCCGGTGATCGGCATCTGCAACACCTACAGCGAATTCACGCCCTGCAACAGCCACTTCCGCACCCTCGCCGAGCAGGTGAAGATCGGCGTCTACGAGGCCGGCGGTTTCCCGCTCGAATTCCCGGTCATGAGCCTCGGTGAGACGCTGCTGCGCCCCACCGCCATGCTCTACCGCAACCTGGCGAGCATGGACGTCGAGGAGAGCATCCGCGGCAACCCCATGGACGGCGTGGTGCTGCTCATGGGCTGCGACAAGACCACCCCGAGCCTGATGATGGGCGCGGCCAGCGTCGACCTGCCCACCATCGGCGTGAGCGGCGGGCCCATGCTCAACGGCAAGTGGCGTGGCCAGGACCTGGGTTCGGGCACCGGCGTGTGGCAGATGAGCGAGCAGGTGCGCGCGGGCACCCTCGAGCTGGCCGACTTCCTCGAAGCCGAGAGCTGCATGCACCGCAGCCATGGCAGCTGCATGACCATGGGCACGGCGAGCACCATGGCGAGCATGGTCGAGGCCCTGGGCGTGGGCCTGCCCGGCAACGCCGCCTACCCGGCCGTGGACGGCCGGCGCAACCTCATCGCGCGCGACGCCGGCCGGCGCATCGTGGACATGGTGCACGAGGGCCAGTTGCTCTCCAGCATCCTCACCCGCGAGGCCTTCGAGAACGCCATCCGCACGCTGGCGGCCATCGGCGGCAGCACCAACGCCGTGATCCACCTCATCGCCATCGCCGGGCGTCTGGGCGTGCCACTCACCATCGACGACTTCGACCGCCTGGCCAGCGAACTGCCCTGCCTGGTGAACCTGCAGCCTTCCGGCCAGTACCTGATGGAGGACTTCTGCTACGCCGGCGGCCTGCCCGTGGTGATGGGTGAGATCGCCTCGTTGCTGCACCTGGACGCCGTCACCGCCAACGGCCGCACGCTGGGCGAGAACATCGCCGGCGCCGAGAACTGGAATCCGGAGGTCATCAAGACCATGGCCGCGCCGTTCAAGGCCGCCGCCGGCATCGCCGTGCTGCGCGGCAACCTCGCACCGCGCGGCGCCGTGATCAAGCCCAGTGCGGCCACGCCCGCGCTGATGCAGCACACCGGTCGCGCCGTGGTCTTCGAGGACAGCGACGACTTCCACAAGCGCATCGACGACGAGAACCTGGACGTCGACGAGAGCTGCGTGCTGGTGCTGAAGAACTGCGGCCCCAAGGGCTACCCCGGCATGGCCGAGGTGGGCAACATGCCGCTGCCGCCCAAGGTGCTGCGCAAGGGCGTCACGGACATGGTGCGCATCAGCGACGCGCGCATGAGCGGCACGGCCTACGGCACGGTGGTGCTGCACACCGTCCCCGAAGCTGCGGCCGGGGGCAACCTGGCGCTGGTGAGGAACGGCGACCTGATCACCCTGGACGTGCCCGCGCGCAAGCTGCACCTGCATGTCGACGACGCCGAACTGGCGCGGCGCCGTGCCACCTGGCAGCCACCGGCGCCGGTGCTGCAGGGCGGCTACTGGAAGCTCTTCACCGACCACGTGCTGCAGGCCGACGAAGGCGCGGACCTGGACTTTTTGCGCGGCCAGCGCGGCTCCTTCGTGCCCAAGGACAACCACTGACCATGAACGCAATCGCCCTCGTCACCGGTGCCGGCAGCGGCATCGGCCAGGCCTGCGCCACGGCGCTGCTGCACGACGGCTGGACCGTCGTCTTCACCGGCCGGCGCATGGAAACCCTGCAGGCCGCGATTGCCACCGCCGGCGAGCACCCCGGCCGCGCGCTGGCCCTGCCCTGCGACGTCTCCGACGACACGGCCGTGGACGCACTCTTTGCCAGCGTGCACCAGCGCTTCGGGCGCCTGGACCTGCTCTTCAACAACGCCGGCCTGGGGCTCGCCGTGAAAACCCCCGACGAGGTCGGAGCCGAGGCCTGGCGCCGCGTCGTCGACACCAATCTGAGCGGCGCCTTCTACTGCCTGGCCGCGGCCTTCAGGCTCATGCGCCGGCAGCTGCCGCAGGGCGGCCGCATCATCAACAACGGCTCGATCTCGGCGCACGCGCCGCGCCCGGGTTCCATCGCCTACACCGCCACCAAGCACGCGGTGACCGGCCTGACACGCGCCGCGGCGCTGGACGGGCGGCCCTTCGACATCGCCGTGGGCCAGATCGACATCGGCAATGTGGAGAGCAGCATGACCGCGCGCATGGTCGCCGGCGTGCCGCAGGCCGACGGCAGCGTCAAGCCCGAGCCGCGCATGGACCTGGCCGCGGTCACCGACACCTTCATGGCCATGGCCCGATTGCCGCTCAGCGCCAACGTGCTCTTCATGACCGTGATGGCGACGAAGATGCCCTATGTCGGCCGCGGCTGACCGGAGCCTGCGCATGACACAGCGACTCGCCGGCAAGACCGCCTTGCTCACCGCCGCCGGCCAGGGCATCGGCCGCGCCACGGCGCTGGCCTTCGCGCGCGAAGGCGCGCGCGTCGTGGCCACCGACATCGACGCCGAGGCCTTGCGCAGCCTGGCCGCCGAATGCGGCTGCGCCACGCAGCGCCTGGACGTGACCGACGCCGCGGCCATCGCCGCCGCGGCGGCCACGCACGGCCCGGTGGACGTGCTCTTCAACGGCGCAGGCTTCGTCCACGCCGGCACGGTGCTCGATTGCAGCGAAGAGGACTGGACCCACGCCTTCGACCTCAACGCGCGCTCGCACTTCCGCACCATCAAGGCCTTCCTGCCGGGCATGCTGGCCAAGGGTGGGGGCTCGATCATCAACGTCGCTTCGGTGGTGGGCAGCATCAAGGGCGCACCCAACCGCTTCGTCTACGGCGCAAGCAAGGCGGCAGTCATCGGCCTGACCAAGGCGGTGGCGGCGGACTTCGTCACGCGCGGCATCCGCTGCAACGCGATCTGCCCGGGCACCGTGGAGTCGCCCTCCTGGCGCGAGCGCGTCGTCGCCCAGGCCCGGGCCAGCGGCCAGAGCCTGGCGCAGGTGGAAGCGATGTTCGTCGCCCGCCAGCCCATCGGCCGCCTCGGCCGCGCCGAGGAGATCGCCGCGCTGGCGGTGTACCTGGCGAGCGACGAATCCAGCTTCACCACCGGCACCGCCCAGGTCATCGACGGCGGTTGGAGCAATTGATGCCCCCAAGCTCGCTGCGCTCGCTACCCCCCGAG
>DYOR01000186.1 GCA_020720385.1 Rubrivivax sp. | reverse complement strand
CACGCTGACCGCTGCGGCGGCTTCGATTGCGTCCGCTGCTTCGATGGCATCCGCTGCTTCGATTGCATCCGCTGCGGCGTCCTCACGTTCGAGTCGGGCCAGTCGCTGTTCCAGCCCGCGCAGACGTTTTTCCAGCGCCGCTACGCTGTGCCCGCTGCGCGACAGGCGGCTGGCCATGCCGCCGAGTATCGCGCCGAGCAGCAGGCCGCCGCTTTGCTGCAGCAGCAATGCGCCGCCGATAGCACCGAGGATGACCCATAGCCAGTTCATGCCGCACCCCCTGGCGTGCGGTCGAAGAATGCGCGCGTTTCAAAACAGCGTGCGGCGAATTGTTTGCCATTCCAGGTGAGTGAGCGCTTCATAACAAAATCGAATAACAGCGGGTTGTGGCGGCGAATCGCATGCAGCACGCGGGCCGCGTCGGCTTGCAGCAGGCCCGCGCGCACCAGTTCCTTGAGCAGATAAATCGGCAGGATGCCGGGCAGCGGGTAGTCGGAGGCGTTGAGCAGGCGCGCCTGCCAGGCGGCGTTTTCCAGCAAGCTGGGCAGGATGCGGTAGCGGTGGAATTGCGGGATGGCGGAGAGGTCGCCGTACAGCTTGCCGCCGAGCGGCTCGTTCATCAGCCGGGTAAACAGCGCGAAGCTGGACACCTTTTCGGGCTGGCTTCCGGCGTCCCAGTCGTAATCCTGCCCCAGCGAAGCGCAGTGAGCGGCCACTACGCGCACCCCGGCGGCGAGCGGGCGGCGCAGGTGCAGCGGGTTGTTGTGGTCCTGGCTGTGGCCTGCGCCGTTGACCGACAGCTCGGTGCCGGTGTGGACGATCAGCGGCAAGTCGTGGCGTTTGAGCGCGGCGTAGAAGGCGTCGCATTGCTTTGCGGCCGGGTGGATGCCCATCGCCGAGGGCAGCCATTTCACCGCGCGCGCGCCGTCGCGGATGGCTTGTTCGAGCTGGGCGACCGCGTCGGCGCGATAGGGGTGGATCGAGGCGACCCACTCGAAGCGTTGCGGGTAGGCCTGTGCCAGGCCGCGCACGTAGGCGTTGGGCACGTGGATGCCGGTGTGAACGTCGTGGGGGAGGCCGTCGCCGTCGTGAAACTGTTCCATCGCGTAGAGCATGAACTTCACCCCCGGCGGAAACGCGGCGGCGAGCTGCAGCAGGCGGCCGACAAAAGCCGCATCGACGCCGCTGTCGCCAGCCGCGCAGGCGGCATCCATGAACACGCGTTTCTGCGTGTACAGCACCGGATGCGCCAGACTGTCCATCGCCGGGTTGACCCGCATGCCGCTGCCGCTGTCGCCGGTACCGGCGACGTGGACGTGCATGTCCCATACCTGGTTCGGGTCGAGCCCCGCCCACGCCGCGCGCACCAGCGGATGCCCGGCCAGCGCAGGCGGCAGGCCGGGCAGACAGGGATTGCGCCATTCGCCGTCCGGCCACCAGCGGCTGCCGACCCAGGCGGCGGCGCCAACGCCTGCCAGACTCAGCAGAAATGTGCGCCGTTTCATGCGCTGGCCGCCAGCGTTTTCAGCGTCTGATAGTCGGTCTTGCCGGTACCCAGCACGGGCAGCGCGTCGAGCAGGCGGATCGCGCGCGGGACGGCGATTTCCGGCAAGCCCTGTTCGCGCGCCGCTTGCTGCAGGCGTTCGCGGTTGAGCGTCGGGTCGGTGCTGAACAGGATGATGGCTTCGCCGCGCTTTTCGTCCGCCACGCTGGTGGCGGCGTGCGGGTGCGCGGGCGAGGCGGCGACGGCGAGTTTTTCCACCACTTCGAGCGACACCATTTCACCGGCGATCTTGGCAAAGCGCTTGACCCGGCCAAGGATGCGGACGAAGCCTGCAGG
The DNA here is from genome assembly GCA_020720385.1 of Rubrivivax sp. Lineage (GTDB taxonomy): Bacteria > Pseudomonadota > Gammaproteobacteria > Burkholderiales > Burkholderiaceae_C > Rubrivivax. The sequence goes on along the minus strand of DYOR01000186.1, from coordinate 2,358 downwards.
GTCGATCTCGACCACGTCGCCGGTGTTGTACCAGCCGTCGCCGACCTCGCTCGTCGGCGGTTCCAGCCGGCCCGGCGCTTCGAAGCGCAGGTAGCCCGACATCAGGTTGGGGCCGCGCACGTGCAGCATGCCGCCGCGCTCGATGCCGGGAATCGTGATCAGCTGCGCGTCGATGCCCGGCAGCAACTGGCCGACGCTGCCGGCCTGATACGCCAGCGGCGTGTTGACCGCCAGCACCGGCGCGGTTTCGGTCGCGCCGTAGCCTTCAAATATGCGGATGCCGAACTTGTCGAACCACGCCGTGCGCACGCTGTCGGCGAGCTTTTCCGCCCCGGCGATGACGTAGCGCAGCTTGTGGAAATCGTAGGCGTGGGCGTTTTTGGCGTACTGGCCGAGGAAGGTGCTGGTGCCGTAGAGCACGGTGCAATTGCGGTCGTAAGCCAGCTCGGGGATCACCTTGTAATGCAGCGGCGTCGGGTAGAGCACCACCTCGGCGCCCGCCAGCAGCGGCAACAGCGCGCCGCCGGTGAGGCCGAACGAGTGGAACAGCGGCAGCACGTTCAACACCTTGTCGGCCGGGGTGACATCGATCACCGCGCGGATCTGCGCGACGTTGGCCAGCAGCGCGCGGTGCGACAGCACCACGCCCTTGGGCTTGCCCTCGGTGCCGGAGGTGAACAGCACCACGGCGGGCTGCTCGGGATCGGTCTTGCGGATGATGCGGCGCGGCTGCAGCACAGCCAGCGCGATCCACAGCTTGTCGGCCAAGGTCATCCGCGCGCGCAGGTCTTCCAGATAATGCAACTGCACGCCCTGGATGCCGGCCACCACCGATTCGAGCTTGGCCTTGGCGATGAAAGCGCGCGAGCTGATGAGCGTGCGGATGCCAGCGGCGTGGCAGGCCGACTGCATGCCGTCAGCCCCGGCGGTGAAATTGAGCATCGCCGGGACGCGGCCGCCGGTTTGCAGGCCCAGCAGCAGGCCCAGCGTCGACGCCGCGCTCGGCATCAGCACGCCGACGGTTTCGCCGGGCTGGCTGACGTGCGACGTCAGGCGCGCCAACGCCAGCACCATCTTCAGCGTGTCGGCATAGCTCAGGCGCGACGGTGCCATGTCCTCGATACAGGGGCGCTTGCCGCCACAGATCGCGACTGCATCGAGAAAGGCCGCCGGCAAAGTTTGCCGTGGATGCGAGGCAAACAGCATGTGTTGCATGATCTTGCGCATGTGCTCGCCGGCTTCCTGGCGGCGCGCTTTCGCCGTCGCGCCATGCAAGGGCGGGATGCAGGTGGCGTCCTGGATCGACAGCATCAAACGCGGCAACAGCGACTTCGGGCAATTGCCCGTCACCCGGCTGAAATAAGTGCGCGCCGCGCCGTCGATGCGTACCGGCACGATGGTCGCACCGGTGCGCGACGCGGCAAACGCCGGGCCGTCGTACACCTTCATCAGGCTGCCCGTCGTGGTGATGCGGCCCTCCGGGAAAATCACCACCGGCCGCCCCGATTCCAGCAGCTTGACCACGCGGCGCAGCGCCAGCGGATTGGTCGGGTCGAGCGCCAGATAATCCACCAGCCCCAGCACGGCCTTGAACAGCGGCTGTTTGGCGATTGCGGTATTGACCACGAACACCGGGTCGAGCGGCAGAAACAGCCCGAGCAGCATGCCGTCGAGAAAGGATTCGTGATTGGCCACGATGAGCAGACGCTGACCGGCTTGCGGCGGCGGCAGCGTGCCGTTTAGCCGAACACGGAACAGCAGCGAGAACAGGGTTTTCAGCAACAACTTGATGGCATTACGCATGGTCAGTGTCCAGATTCAAGGTGGGCTCAGGATGCAGGGTTTGGATATACGTGCGCAGCGCGTCGAGCGCCCACTGCAGGCGACTTTCGTCCAGCCGATACATAACGGAACGGCCGGACTTTTCTGCAATCAGAATGCCCGCATCGCGCAACACGCCGAGGTGGTGTACCACCGCCGTGCGCGACAGCGGCAGTGCGTCGGCAATCTCCTTGATCGACAAGCGCTCGCCCGGCTCGAACGCCAGCAGGATGCGCTGCCGCCAGTCGTCGCCGAGCGCGGTAAAGACAAGCGCCACCCCCGACCACTCGGGGGGCATGCCATGGGTGATGTAATGGGTTTTCATGACAACATAATTAGTTATGTAGTCACGTGTGTCAAGTGCCGTTCGTCGGCGAGTTAACGCGTCAGCGTGATCAAGGGCGCGTCACTGCAATCTCACGCTCGCCGCCATCGCCTCAAAATCGGGCAGGCTGCGCTGGAAATAGACGATGCCCGGGGCCTCGTATTGCAGGGTCAGCCGGCCTTTGGCGTCGACCAGGGCGATCATCAGGCGCT
>DYOR01000003.1:1956-71128 GCA_020720385.1 Rubrivivax sp. | reverse complement strand
CTGAGGGGCGGCGCGGCCGGGCTACGATTCGGTCTTGCCCACGAAAGCCCCCCATGCACATCGTCTGCCTCGACCTCGAAGGCGTTCTCGTCCCCGAGATCTGGATCGCCTTTTCCGAGCGCAGCGGCGTCAGGGAATTCCGCCGCACCACGCGCGACGAACCCGACTACGACAAGCTGATGCGCTTTCGCCTGGCCCTGCTGCGCGAGCATGGGCTGAAGCTGGCCGACATCCAGGCGGTCATCGGCGGCATGGCGCCGCTGGACGGCGCGCGCGAGTTCCTCGACGAGCTGCGCGCGCGCTACCAGGTGGTGATCCTCTCGGACACCTTCTACGAATTCGCCGACCCGCTGATGCGCCAGCTCGGGCGCCCGACGCTCATGTGCCACCGCCTCGAGGTGGACGCCGAAGGCTTCGTCAGCGGCTACAGGTTGCGCCAGAGCGACCCCAAGCGTCACGCCGTGGAGGCGCTGAAGAGCCTGAACTTCCGCGTCATCGCGGCGGGCGATTCGTTCAACGACACGGGCATGCTCGGCGCCGCCGACGCCGGCTTCTTCATCCACGCCCCGCCGGCCATCGCCGCGCAGTTCCCGCAGTTTCCAGTGCACCACGGCTACGCCGATCTGGCCGCGTCCATGCACGCCGCGGCGGCACGCCTGGGGGGCGCATGAGCCGGCTCAGCGCGAGCACCCTCCCCGGGGCCCGTGGCTCATCGGCGAGTTCGATTCGTCAGCGCAAATCGCCGGGCAACAAGGCCAGGGGCATGTTCTGGTAGCTCACCGGGCGCAGGAAGCGGCGGATCGAGAGCGTGCCCACCGAGGTGGCGCCGAAATTGGTGGAGGCCGGATAGGGGCCGCCGTGCACCATCGCATCGCAAACCTCGACGCCGGTCGGGAATCCGTTGGCCAGCACCCGGCCGGCCTTGCGCTCGAGGAGGGGCATCAGCCGCTGGCCCAGCGCCGTGTCCGCCTCGTCGAGGTGCAGCGTGCAGGTGAGCTGGCCCTGCAGCGAGCGCGCGATCGCCATCATCTCCTCGGCATCGGCCACGCGCACCACCAGCCCGAGCGGGCCGAAGACCTCTTCGCCCAGCACCTCGTTGGCGAGCCACTCCTTGCCGCTGGTGGCAAAAAGGTAAGGCGTGGCATGGCGCAGGTCGCACATCGAGGTGAGCACCTCCTGCACGCCTTTCGTTCCGGCGACGCGGTCGCGCCCGGCGCGGTAGGCCGCGGCGATGCCGTCGGTGAGCATGGTCTGGGCGCCCATGGGCGCGAGCGCGGCGCTGGTGGCCTCGATGAAGGCATCGGCCTGCGGCCCGGCGATGACCACGGCGATGCCCGGGTTGGTGCAGAACTGCCCCGCCCCCAGGGTGAGCGACCCGGCCCAGCCCCTGGCGATCTCGCCGCCGCGCGCCTTCAGCGCCGCGGGCAGCAGGAACATCGGGTTGACCGAGCCCAGTTCGCCGAAGAACGGAATCGGCTGCTCGCGCGAGGCACACAGATCGAAGAGCGCGCGCCCGCCGGCGAGCGAGCCGGTGAAGCCCACGGCGCGGATCAGCGGGTGCTGCACGAGCGAGGTGCCCACGTCGCGCTTGCCGCCCTGGATGAGCGAGAACACCCCCGCGTGCATGCCGGTCTTCACGACCGCGGCGAGGACCGCCTCGGCGACGATCTCGCCGGTGCCGGGATGCGCCGAGTGGCCCTTCACCACCACCGGGCAGCCGGCGGCCAGGGCCGCTGCGGTGTCGCCCCCGGCGGTGGAAAAAGCGAGCGGGAAGTTCGACGCGCCGAAGACGGCCACCGGGCCGATCGGGCGCTGCAGCATCCTGATGTCGGGGCGCGGCAGCGGCTGGCGTTCGGGCAGCGCCTCGTCGTGGCGCCGGTCGAGGTAGTCGCCAGCGCGGATGTGGCGCGCGAACAAGCGCAGCTGAGCGCTGGTTCGGCCGCGTTCACCCACCAGCCTGGCCTCAGGCAGGCCGGTCTCCTGGCAGCCGATCTCGGTGATCTGCGCTCCGCGCGCCTCGATCTCGTCGGCGATGGTGTCGAGAAACACCGCCCGCTGCTCGCGCGTTGTCAGGGCGTAGGACGCGTAGGCTTCTTCGGCGCCCTTGCAGGCCAGATCGACGAGTTCGGGCGTGCCGACCGAGAACTCGTGCGCCGGTCCGTGTGCGGGTTCGGAGTGAAAGCGCCGCTCGCCCGCGACCCAGTTGCCGGCGATCAGGTGCTTGCCATGGGGGGTGAAGTTCATCGTGGAGTCTTTCGTTATTCGCCCCAGCGCAGCGCGACCAGGTCGAGTTCGCGCGCGAGTTGCAGCAGCCGCTCGCGCGTGCGCTCTTCGTCGACCCGACCGTCGGGGTGAAAAGGCGTGGGAGCGACGGGGAGGATGCCGCTCAGGGGCTGGGTCACGGTCTGTCCTTTCGCGGGCTCGGCTGGCGCGGGCTGGCGATCACAGCATTCCGCGCCGGGCCAGGTTGCGCATCAAGTGGGAGCTGCCGAAGGTCCAGGGCGGGCAGGCATCCGTGCTCTTCATGCGGTTGACGAGGCTGCCGAGTTTCGGTGCCGAGATGGTGACGATATCGCCCGGCTTGTGCGTGAATCCGCCGCCCACGGTGTCCCTGTCCTTCACCGGCGCGAACATGCAGCCCAGGAAGAGCACGGCGCCGTCGGGGTACTGATGGTGGGGCCCGATGAGCTGGCCCACCAGATCGAGCGGATCGCGACTGATCTGCGCCATCGACGAGTAGCCTTCGAGCACGAAGCCGTCAGCGCCCGTGACGGTCAGCGAAAGCGTGGTCCGGCGCACGTCGTCGAGCGAGAAAGTGGCATCGAAGAAGCGCAGGCAGGGCCCGATCACGGCCGACGCGTTGTTGTCCTTGGCCTTGCCCAGCAAGAGCGCCGAGCGGCCTTCCACATCGCGCAGGTTGACGTCGTTGCCCAAGGTGGCGGCGACGATCTGGCCGCGCGAATTCACCGCCAGCACGATCTCGGGCTCCGGGTTGTTCCACGACGACGACGGATGCAGGCCGGCATCGGCACCGGTGCCCACGGCGGCCATGGGCGGCGCCTTGGTGAAGATCTCGGCGTCCGGGCCTATGCCCACTTCCAGGTACTGGCTCCAGGCGCCCTGGGCCATGAGCACTCCCTTCAGCGCCATGGCCTGCGCTGAGCCTGGTTTCAACTTCGACAGGTCATCGCCGACCAGCGCCACGATCTCCTCGCGGATGGCCGCGGCCGCACCGGGGTTGCCACGTGCCTTTTCCTCGATCACGCGTTCGAGCATCGAGACGGCAAAGGTGACGCCTGCGGCCTTGATGGCCTGCAGATCCACCGGGGCCAGCAGCCAGGGCCGCGCCGGGTTGCGCGTGTCGGGCGGCGTGTTGGCAAACAGATCGGCCAGCGAGGCGATGCGCTCGCCTTGCGCCTCCTTCAGCGCAGCGGCTGGGTTCTCCGCTTCGCACAGGTCGCGCATCGTGGCGAAGCGGTGCGTGATGTCGATGGCCTGCTCGCCGCGCAGGGCGACGATGGAAGGGCCCTCGACCTCGGGGCGCCAGACGCGCGCCGCCAGCGCGCCGGCGGTGCCGTCATGGGGGAGGCAGGCCTGGGGTGTGAGGTGCATGGCATGTCGCCGGGTGATTCGGGCCAGCGGCGTCAGCAGTGGCCCGACAGGGCCAGCGCATTGTCGTACCAGTCGCCGGCGCCCGGCGAATGCGCCGTGCCGTGTGCGTCAGCGCTTGGGCGGGCCGCCGCGGCCCGACGGCGGACGCGGCACGCCGGAGCGCGTGCCGTGCGCTGCCGGCCCTTGCGGGCGGCCGCTGCCCGGCCGCGCCGGGGCGCCGCGACCGCCACCATGTCCGCCGCGGCCCCCACCACCACCGCCGTGGCGCTGCGTGCCGCCCACGCCTATGGTCATGCGGCCGAGCACGATGGGCTCGGCCTTCTCGCCCACCGGCGGCTCGAAGCCGGGCACGCTCTCGCGCGGGATGCTGCGCTTGATGAGGCGTTCGATGTCCTTCACGAACACCTCCTCGTCCAGGCAGACGAGCGAGATCGCCTCGCCCGTGGCGCCGGCGCGCCCGGTGCGGCCGATGCGGTGCACGTAGTCCTCGGGCACGTTGGGCATGTCGAAGTTCACCACGTGCGGGAGCTGGTCGATGTCGATGCCGCGCGCGGCGATGTCGGTGGCCACCAGCACCTGCAAATCGCCGGCCTTGAAGTCGGCCAGCGCCTTGGTGCGCGCGGTCTGGCTCTTGTTGCCGTGGATGGCCATGGCGCTGATGCCCTGGTCGTTGAGGTAGTCGGTGAGCCGGTTCGCACCGTGCTTCATGCGCGTGAAGACCAGCACCTGGTGCCAGTCGCCGCGCTGGATGAGGTGCGCCAGCAGTTCCCTCTTGCGCTCGCGGCCCACGGGGTGCATCTTCTGCGCGATGAGCTCCACCGTGGAGTTGCGGCGCGACACTTCGATCAGCGCCGGGGCGTCGAGCAACCGGTCGGCCAGGGCCTTGATCTCGTCGCTGAAGGTGGCCGAGAAGAGCAGGCTCTGCTTCTTCGCCGGCAGCACCGCGAGCACCTTCTTGATGTCGTGGATGAAGCCCATGTCGAGCATGCGGTCGGCTTCGTCGAGGACGAAGATCTCGACGTGGCTCAGGTCGAGCGTGCGCTGGCCGTGGTGGTCGAGCAAGCGGCCCGGCGTGGCCACGAGGATGTCGACGCCCTTGCGCAGGCGGTCGATCTGCGGCTGCATGCCCACGCCGCCGAACATCACCATGCTCGTCAGCGGCACGTACTTGCCGTAGGTGCGCACGCTCTCCTCGACCTGCGCGGCGAGCTCGCGCGTGGGGGTGAGGATCAAGCAGCGGATGGCCACGCGGCCGCGTGCGTCCTTCTTGCCGGGCACGGCCATCAGGCGCTGCAGCATGGGCAGCACGAAGCCGGCGGTCTTGCCCGTGCCGGTCTGCGCGCCGGCGAGCAGGTCGCCGCCCTCGAGGACTTGCGGGATCGCCTGCGCCTGGATCGGCGTCGGCGTTTCGTAGCCATGCTCGCGCACGGCGCGCAGGAGTGGCTCGGCCAGGCCGAGGTCGGTGAATTGCATCTTGGAGGGGCCCGTGGGGCCAGGGTTCGCAGCCTGCTGTCACCCGTTGCGGGTGCACCAGTCGGGTAGGCGCGAGGGGAACACAACGTCGGAATCGACGGCGCCGCGATGACTGGATGCCACGACGCTGAGGGCGATTGTACGGGCGTCCCGGATAATCATGGGTTTTGCGCTCGCAACCGGATTCCCCCCAGCCATGGCCCAGTACGTCTTCACCATGAACCGCGTCGGCAAGATCGTGCCGCCGAAGCGGCAGATCCTCAAGGACATCTCGCTGTCCTTCTTCCCCGGCGCCAAGATCGGCGTGCTCGGCGTCAACGGCTCGGGCAAGAGCACCCTGCTCAAGATCATGGCCGGGCTGGACAAGGAGATCGAGGGCGAAGCCACGCCCATGCCGGGGCTGAAGATCGGTTACCTGCCGCAGGAGCCGCAACTCGACGCCGAGCAGACGGTGCGCGAGGCCGTCGAACAGGGCATCGGCGGCGTGCTCGCGGCGAAGAAGCGTCTCGACGAGGTCTACGCCGAGTACGCCGACGAGAACGCCGATTTCGACAAGCTCGCCGCCGAGCAGGCCGAGCTCGAAGCCATCATCGCCGCGGCGGGCAGCGGCAACACCGACCTGCAGCTCGAGCTCGCCGCCGACGCGCTGCGCCTGGCGCCCTGGGACGCCAAGATCGGCGTGCTCTCCGGCGGCGAGAAGCGCCGCGTGGCGCTGTGCCGACTGCTGCTCTCCAAGCCCGACATGCTGCTCCTCGACGAGCCCACCAACCACCTCGACGCCGAGAGCGTCGAATGGCTGGAGCACTTCCTGCAGCGCTTCCCCGGCACGGTGGTGGCGATCACCCACGACCGCTACTTCCTCGACAACGCCGCCGAGTGGATCCTGGAGCTGGACCGCGGCTCGGGCATCCCGTGGAAGGGCAACTACTCCGACTGGCTGGACCAGAAGGAGAAGCGCCTCGAGGTCGAGCAGAAGAAGGAAGACGCGCGCATGAAGGCGATGAAGGAGGAACTCAAATGGGTGCGCTCCAACGCCAAGGCACGCCAGACCAAGAGCAAGGCGCGCCTGGCGCGCTTCGAGGAACTCAGCGACGTCGAGTACCAGCGCCGCAACGAGACCAACGAAATCTTCATCCCGGTGGCCGAGCGCCTGGGCAACGAGGTCATCGAGTTCAAGGGCGTGAGCAAGAGCTTCGGCGAGCGGCTGCTCATCGACAACCTGAGCTTCAAGGTGCCCGCGGGCGCCATCGTCGGCATCATCGGCCCCAACGGCGCGGGCAAGTCGACCCTCTTTCGCATGATCCAGGGCACGGAGAAGCCCGACAGCGGCGAAGTGCTCATCGGCAAGACCGCGCACCCGACCTTCGTCGACCAGAGCCGCGACAGCCTGGCCGCCGAGAAGACGGTGTGGGAGGACGTCTCGGGCGGCCTGGACAACATCGTCGTCGGCCAGTTCGTCATGCCCAGCCGGGCCTACCTGGGCCGCTTCAACTTCAAGGGCAACGACCAGCAAAAGCTCGTCGGCAACCTCTCCGGCGGCGAGCGCGGCCGGCTGCACCTGGCCAAGACGCTGGCGCAGGGCGGCAACGTGCTCATGCTCGACGAACCCTCCAACGACCTGGACGTGGAAACCCTGCGCGCGCTGGAAGAAGCACTGCTCGAGTTTGCCGGCAGCGCCATGGTGATCAGCCACGACCGCTGGTTCCTGGACCGCATCTGCACCCACATCCTCGCCGCCGAAGGCGAGTCGCAATGGGTCTTCTTCCCCGGCAACTACCAGGAATACGAGGCCGACAAGGTGCGTCGCCTGGGCGAGGAAGGCGCGCGGCCCAAGCGCATGCGCTTCAAACCCATCCATTGAGGCACGGCGGCGTGGCACGATAGGCGTGGAGATCCCGCCATGCGCCATCCGCCCGTCACCCGCCTTCTCGTCCGCCCCCTCGCCCTGCTCTTCTCCCTCGGCCTGGCACTGGCCGGCTGCAGCGCCTCGGCACCGGACGGCGCGCTGGCCGGCTACGCCGAGGCCGAGCTCGTCTACATCGCCGCCGGCAGCGCTGGCGAGCTGCGCTCCCTGGCCGTGAAGCGCGGCGACCAGGTCAAGGTCGGCCAACTGCTCTACGTGCTCGACCCCGAGGCCGAGGTGCTGGCCCGCGACGGCGCGCGCGCGCGCAGCGAGCAGGCCGCGGCGCAGGAAGCCGACCTGCGCAAGGGCCGCCGGCCGCTGGAGCTGCAGCAGATCGAGCAGCAGCTGGCGCAGGCCCGCGCCACCCTGGCGGCGTCGACGGCGACGCTGGAGCGCAACCGGCTGCTCGTCGCACAAGGCTTCATCGCCGCGCTGCAGCTCGACACCCTGGTGGCGGCACGCGAGCGCGATGCCGCACGCGTGGGCGAGCTGCAGGCCCAGCGCGCGTTTGCCGCCGAGGCCGCACGGCGCGACGCCATCGCCGCGGCCGCCGCCGCCGCGCGCGGCGCGCAGGCCGACCTGGCGCTGGCGCAGTGGCGAGCGGGCCAGAGGCAGCGCAGCGCCCCCACCGCCGCGCTGGTCTACGACACCCTGTACCGCGTCGGCGAATGGGTCCCGGCCGGTGCGCCGGTGCTCGCCCTGCTGCCGCCGGGCGCGGTGAAGCTGCGCTTCTTCGTGCCCGAGCCCGAGTTGCCGCGCGTGGCGGTGGGCCAGGTGGTCTCGGTGGCCTGCGACGGCTGCGCCCCGGGTCTGACCGCGCGCGTGCGTTTCATCTCGCCGCAGGCCGAGTTCACCCCGCCGGTGATCTACAGCATCGGCAGCCGCAGCAAGCTCGTCTTCATGGTCGAGGCCGACCCCGCCGACCCCGGCGCGCTCAAGCCCGGGCAACCCGTGGACGTGCGCCTGGCCAAGGCCGTGCCGTGAGCGAGGAGTTCGCCATCGACGTGCGCGGGCTGACCAAGCGCTTCGCCGGCCGTGCCGTGGTCGACGCGCTGGACATCCGCGTGCGCCGCGGCGAGATCTGTGGCTTTCTCGGCCCCAACGGCAGCGGCAAGACGACCACCATCCGCATGCTCTGCGGGCTGCTCGATGCCGATGCCGGCGAAGGCTCCTGCCTGGGCCACGACATCCGCCGCGAAGCGCGGCGCATCAAGCGCCGGGTGGGCTACATGACACAGCGCTTCGGCCTGTACGAGGACCTGTCGATCGAGGAGAACCTGGACTTCGTCGCACGCGCCTACGGCATGTCCGCGCGCCGCCGCGTCGTCGACGAGGCCCTGGTGCAACTTGGGCTGCAGGGTCGGCGCAGGCAGCTGGCGGGCACCTTGTCGGGCGGCTGGAAGCAGCGCCTGGCCCTGGCCACCTGCATGCTCCACGAGCCCGAACTGCTGCTGCTGGACGAGCCCACCGCCGGCGTCGACCCCAAGGCGCGGCGCGACTTCTGGCAGCAGATCCACAGCCTGGCCGCGCAGGGCCTCACGGTGCTCGTCTCCACGCACTACATGGACGAGGCCGAGCGCTGCCACCGGCTGGCCTACATCTCCTACGGCAAGCTGCTCGCCGCCGGCACCGCCGAGGAGGTGATCGCGCACGCCGGCCTGCACACCTGGGAGCTGCGCGGCGAGCAGCTCGGCGCCGCGAGCACGCTGCTGCAGTCCGACGCGCGCTGGATGGTCGTGCCCTTCGGCAGTGCCGTGCACGTGAGTGCCCCGCGCGGCGAGGACCTGCCCGCGTGGCTCGCCGAACGCGCGAGCGGCCATGCCTGGCGCGTCACGCCCATCGCCACCGGGCTCGAGGACGTCTTCATCGCGCTGACGCAGCATGCTCAGGACAATTTCGCGTAGCTGGGGCCGCATCCTGGCGGTGCTGCTCAAGGAGCTGGTGCAGTTGCGCCGCGAGCGGCTCACCTTCGCCATGCTCATCGGCGTGCCCATCATGCAGCTGGTGCTCTTCGGCTACGCCATCAACGGCGACCCGCGCCAGCTGCCCACGGTGGTCGTCGCGCTGGACGACTCGCCGCTCGTGCGCAGCATCGTGCGCGCGGCGGAGAACACCGACTACTTCCACCTCCTGGGCAGCGTCTCCGACAGCCAGGCCGAGCAGCTCCTGGCCAGCGGCAAGGTGCAGTTCGCCCTCGTCTTCCCGGCGGACTTCTCGCGCCGGCTGCTGCGCGGCGAGCAACCGCCGCTGGTGGTCTATGCCGACGCCAGCGACCCCGCCGCCACCGGGCCCGCCGTGGCCGCCCTGCTCGCCCTGCCCGGCCTGGCGCTGTCGCACGACCTGCAGGGCGCCACCGCCCAGCGGCGCGCCGGCGCGGCGCCGTTCGAAGTGCGGCTGCACCGGCGCTACAACCCCGAGGGCCTGACCGCGTACAACGTGGTGCCGGGACTGATGGGCGTGATCCTGACGATGACGCTGGTGATGATGACGGCCATGGCAATGACGCGCGAGCGCGAGCGCGGCACGCTGGAAAACCTGCTCGCCACCCCCGTGCGCCCGCTGGAAATGATGGCCGGCAAGATCCTGCCCTACGTCATCTTCGGCTACGGCCAGGTGCTGCTCATCTATGCCACCTCGCGCTGGCTCTTCGGCGTGCCCATGGCGGGCAGCTTCGGCCTGCTCACGGCGATGGTGCTGCTCTTCATCACCGCCACGCTGGCCGTGGGCTTCGCCTTCTCCACCGTCGCGCGCTCGCAGCTGCAGAGCATGCAGATGACGGTGTTCTACTTCCTGCCCAACGTCCTGCTCTCGGGCTTCATGTTCCCCTTCCGCGGCATGCCGCGCTGGGCGCAGGTGATCGGCGAGGTCCTGCCGCTGACGCATTTCCTGCGCATCGTGCGCGCCATCATGCTCAAGGGCTCGAGCTTCGGCGCGCTGTGGCCCGAGGCGGCGGCCATCGCCGCCTTCATCGCCGTGATGGCGCTGATCTCCATGCTGCGCTACCGCCAGACCATCGATTGACGCGCGATGCGCGGCGCAACCCACCCGTCCACACCGAGGAGACAACGCCATGCATGCCTGGCTCTGCGAAACCCTGGAGGGCTTTGATGCCCTGCACTGGCGCGAGCTGCCCACGCCCGAGCCAAGGCCGGGCGAAGTGCGCATCGCGGTGCAGGCGGCGAGCCTGAATTTCCCCGACCTGCTCGTCGTCGAAGGCAAGTACCAGGCCAAGCCACCGCTGCCCTTCGTCCCGGGCGCCGAGTTCGCCGGTCGCGTCGACGCACTGGGCGAGGGCGTGACGCAGCTGAAGCTGGGCGACACGGTCGCGGCGATCGGTGTCACCGGCGGCTTTGCCACCCATGCCTGCGTCAGCGCCGCGCATGTGCTGCCCCTGCCGGCCGGTTTCGCCGTCGCCGACGCGGCGGCATTCGCCTTCACCTATGGCACCTCGTACCACGCGCTGGTCGACCGGGCACAGCTGCGCGCCGGCGAGACGGTGCTCGTCGTCGGCGCCGCCGGCGGCGTGGGCACGGCGGCGCTGCAGATCGCCAAGGCGGCCGGCGCGCGTGTCATCGCGGCGGCATCGAGCGACGAGAAGTGCGCGCGTTGCCGCGAACTCGGCGCCGATGCCACGCTGAACTACGGCCGCGAGAACGTGCGCGATGCGCTCGAGGCGCTCACCGGCGGCAAGGGCCCGGACGTGGTCTACGACCCCGTGGGGGGCGATCTGGCCGAGCCCGTGCTGCGCGCCATCGCCTGGCGCGGGCGCTACCTGGTGGTGGGCTTCGCCGGCGGCGCCATCCCGGCGCTGCCGTGGAACCTGCCCCTGCTCAAGGGGGCCTCCATCGTCGGCGTGTTCTGGGGCGAGTTCGTCAAGCGCGAGCCGCAGGCACACGCCGCGGCCATGGCACAGCTCGCGCGTTGGTACGCCAGCGGGGCGGTCAAGCCGGTGATCGACTGCCAGCTGCCCATGCGCGAGCTCAAGGCCGCCTACGCGCGCATGGGTTCGCGCCAGGTGGTGGGCAAGGTGGTGCTCGTCAACCCCTGAGAGCCACACACACAGCGTTGCGGCACGGTGGCCTTTCCGCGCTAGCATCGCGGCGACTGCAAGGAGGCCGCCCGCGATGGCTGTGAAGGTCCTGATCCTCGAAGACAACCCGGTCGCGCGCAGCTTCCTGTGCCGCGTCGTCCGCGAGAGCTTCAGCGACGCCATCGTCATCACCGAGGCGGGCGACCTGGAGACGGCACGCCGCCACATCTCGCTCACCGGCGGTTCGCAGGGACTGCACGGCGTCGACCCGTTCAAGCTGGTGCTCGTCGACCTCGAACTGCCCGACGGCAACGGCATGGAGCTGCTCGCCGAACTCAGCCACTACCCGGCGACGAAGATCGTCACCACGCTGTATTCGGACGACGACCACCTCTTCCCGGCCCTGCAGTGCGGCGCCGACGGCTACCTGCTCAAGGAGGACCGGTTCGAGGTGCTCGTGGAAGAGCTGCAGAAGATCGTGCGCGGCCAGCCGCCGCTGTCGCCGGCGATCGCGCGAAGGCTGCTCACGCACTTCCGCCAGGGCAGCAGCACCGGCGGCAGCGCGCGCGTGCCCGATTCGGGGTTCATGCCGGCGACGAGCTTCACCACCCAGTTCAGCACCAGCAGGCCGGTCCCCATCGACAAGCCGCTGGACCACGAACGGCTCACGCCGCGCGAGACCGAGGTCCTCACCTACCTGAGCAAGGGCTTCACGATCAAGGAGATCGCCAGCCTGATGGGCATCAAGTGGTTCACCGTCAACGACCACATCAAGTCCATCTACAAGAAGCTCAACGTCTCCAGCCGCGCCGAGGCCGCCGTGCTGGCGAGCAAGCAGGGCCTGGTGTGAACGCCGGCAGGCTTGCCCGGCCGGCGCGCCGCGCAAGCGAGCGGCGCTGAGACCAGCGCCGTGGCGAGGCCCTTCGCCACCGAGCGACGCGGCACGCCGCGCCCAGCTCGTGCGCACGGCGCGGGGGCCGATTCGATGTTCGAGGCCAGCACCTTCGAGCGCAGCCTGGGCGGCCAAGGTCCGCCCCCGTTGATCGGCTCGTGGCGCCGCACCCTCGTGCTGGCGGGCCTGGTGGGCTGCGTGGCCCTCTTTGCGCTGGCCCGCTGGCTTGCCGCGGCCCCGCGACTCGACGCCAGCTGGGACGCGGGCCCCGCGGGCGAGCTGGTGCTGCGCGCCAGCCCGCACGCCACGCTCGATGCCCACCGCGGCCAGGCGCTGGTGGCCCTGGGCGCCCCGGGCCGCCCACCCGTGGCGGTGGATGGCGCCCTGCTGCAGCGCTCGCCGCGCTGGCAGGTTGACGACGCGCTGCGGCTGCGCCTGCTGACGCAGCACGAAGCCCTGGCGGCACAGCTCGTCGCCGGGTCCGTCGGCCTGCACTTTGCCGGCGGCGACGCGCTCACGGTGCGGGCCGGACCGCGCGGTTTCACCGGCCTGGGCGGCGCGTTCTGGCCTCTGGCCGGCCTGGCCTTGCTGCTCTACCTCTTCGCCGCCGTCGTGCTCGTGGCCCATCCGCGCCCGAGCAACGTCCTCTACGCCATCATGTCCTTGTGCCAGGCGGGCAACCTGCTCGTCATCGCCCTGGAGAACCTGCCCGGCCTCGGGCTGCCGCCGGGCGCACTGGCCGCCTCCGGGCCCGTGCGCATGGGCCTGGACCTGTGCACGGGCGCTGCTGCCGTGCATGCCTTCGCGCTCACCCCCAACCGCCTGGTGCACGCCCGGGCCATCGCCGCGCTCGCCTGGAGCGGCGCGGCGGCGTGGCTGGCGCACTTGCATTTCGCACAGCCGGCGCCGCTGTGGTGGTGGGCACAGGCCGGCTGCGTCGCCCTGGCCACGGCGGCGCTGGCCGTGATCCATCGCTCGCAGCGCCTCCAGCCCAACCCCTACGCCGTGGTGATGCGTCGCTTCGCCGCCATCGCCCTGGGCACGCTGGTGCTGGCCACGCTGGCCGTGGCGCTGATCGCCGGCGATCAAGAGGCCACTCCCGGGCTGGCCATGGGCGCCTCGATGGCCTGGTCCCTCCTCCTCGCCTGCCTGCTCTTGCTCACGCCGCTGCTCGGGCGCAGCCGCCAGCTGCTGCGCGAGTTCGCCCTGCTCGCGGGCATCGGCACGGTGGCCACCGCGGTCGGTCTGCTCTGCGTGGCGCTGTTCGCGCTGGGCCCCCTTGCCTCGCTGGCGGTGGCGGCGTTCATCGCGCTGGGGCTGTACGCGGGGGCGCGCCAGTGGATCCTGCATCACTTCGCCGGCAGCACCGCGATGTCCACCGAGCGCACCTTCGACCAGCTCTACCGCGCGGCGCGCGAGGTGCAGGCGCGGCCGTCGCGCCATGCGCAGATGCTCGGCCAGTTGCTGCGCGAGCTTTTCGACCCCCTCGAGATGCGCTCGCTGGAGCGCGTGCCCACGCGTTCGCTGGTCGTCAGCGCAGGGGCCGCCCTGGTCGTGCCGCTGCGACCGCTCAACGCGGCGGGCGCTCCGGCCTTCGCGCTCGCCCTGCGCTTCGCGCAGCGTGGGCGCCGTCTGTTCACCAACGACGACGCCGTGCTCGCCGACCGCGTTGTCGAGCAACTCGGGCGCGCCGTGGCCTACGACCAGGCGGTGGAGCAAGGCCGCGTCGAGGAACGGCTGCGCATCGCCCAGGACCTGCACGACGACATCGGGGCGCGCTTGCTCACGCTCATGTACCAGGCCCAGTCGCCGGAGATGGAGGAGTACATCCGCCACACGCTGCAGGACCTGAAGACGCTCACGCGCGGGCTGGCCGCCACCGAGCATCGCCTCTCCCACGCCGCCGCGGAGTGGAAGGCCGACCTGACCCAGCGGCTCACGCTCGCCCACGTGGAACTGGGCTGGACCTTCAGCCACGACCGCGACCTGCAGCTCTCGGTGGTGCAGTGGTCGGCGCTGACCCGCGTGCTGCGCGAGCTGGTCACCAACGCCATGTATCACGGCGGGGCGACGCGCATCGACGTGGGCCTGGCCTGTGAAGGCGGGCGGCTGACCCTGGAGGTCGCCGACGACGGCCGGGGGCGCGCCCCGCAGGCCTGGGCGCACGGCCTGGGCATGGGCGGCGTGCGCAAGCGCGTGAAGCTGCTCGGCGGCGAGGTGCACTGGCGCGAGAACGGGCCGCGCGGCATCGTCTGCGCCGTGCGCGTGGTGGACTTCGCCGCCACGGCGTGAGGCGCAAGAAACCACCCGCCCGGTGTGCGAGCGGGTCGGGTCCGAGATTGCCCGGTGCAAAGGGTACGGATTTCGGAGGACAATACGTTATTCGTGACTTCCAGGGC
Source organism: Rubrivivax sp. (assembly GCA_020720385.1). Classification (GTDB taxonomy): domain Bacteria; phylum Pseudomonadota; class Gammaproteobacteria; order Burkholderiales; family Burkholderiaceae_C; genus Rubrivivax. The sequence goes on along the minus strand of DYOR01000003.1, from coordinate 56,819 downwards.
AGCTCACCCTGGCATCCGCCCGCCATGACGACCCGCCGCACGCCCCCTGCCCCCGAATCCGTACCCGGTCCGAAGCTGCGTCAGACGCAGGCCGAATACACGGCCGCCCGCCCGAATGCCGAGCCCGGCGTGCGGCCCATGATGTCCAGCTCGAAGATGTACGTGTGCATCCGCTGCCACGCCAACTTCAAGACGGGTGATGGAAAACCCGATCCACGGCTGCGCGGGCTGGGCCGTTGCAATGCTTGTCTGGGCATCACCGTCCCGGCACCCTGATCCCCTTGTTCCCTTCCTTCATTCGCCACTCACGGAGATCGTTTCCCATGTCGCAAACCAACCGCCGTACTTTCCTGATCCAGGTCGCCGCCGCCGGTACCGCCCTGGCCACCAGCCAGGGACACGCCGCCCCGGTCATGGTCGACCCGAAGGATCCTCAGGCCATTGGCTTGGGCTATGCCACGGATACCGCCAAGGTCGACGCAAAGAAGTTCCCCAAGCACAACAAGGATCAGAAGTGCGTCAACTGCGCCCTGTACCTAGGCAAGCCGGCCGACGCCAGCGGCGGCTGCCCGCTCTTCGGCACCAAGCATGTCACCCCGGGCGGCTGGTGCAGCGCCTGGGCCAAGAAGGCCTGAAAGCCGCAACATCCTGAACCGGCGCGACGCGCCCGGTCCGGCCACGAGGGCCCCGCGAGGGGCCCTTTCTCATGATCCAGCCAGCCGCTCGCAGCGCTTGTTCACGCGGCGAGCAAGTGCGCGACATGCTCGCCGATCGCCAGCGCCGCGGTGAGGCCGGGGGACTCGATGCCGAAGAGGTTGACCAGGCCGGCCACGCCATGCACCCGCGGCCCGTCGATGCGGAAGTCGGGCGCCGCCTCGCCCGGGCCGTGGATCTTCGGCCGCACGCCGCTGTAGCCCGGCTGCAGCGCGCCGGCCGGCAGGCCCGGCCAGTAACGGCGGATGGCCTCCTCGAAACCCAGGGCACGCGCCGGGTCGACGGCGTAGTCGATGTCCTGCGGGGAGTCCACCGCCAACCACTCCAGGTCGGGCCCGAAACGAGCCTGCCCGCCCAGGTCGAGGGTCACATGCACGCCCAGCCAGGCGTCGGTAGGCGCCGGATAGACCAGGCGCTTGAACGGCGCACGCCCGGCCAGCGTGAAATAGCTGCCCTTGGCGTAATGCGGCGTGGGCACATGCGACGCGGCCAGTCCGCGCAAGCCGCGCGCCACCTGGCAGGCGTATAGGCCCGCGGCATTGACCACGCGCGCGGCCTCGATTTCCATGTCACCGTCGGGCGAGGCCACCTGGACGCATGCCGGGCCCGGACCATCGAGGTGGCCGGCGTGCACGCGCGAGCGCAGGGCAAGCGCACCTCCGGCCTGCTCCAGATCGCCCTGCAACGCCAGCATCAGCGCGTGGCTGTCGACGATGCCGGTGCTGGGCGAGAGCAGCGCCGCGCTGCACTGCAGCTCGGGTTCCAGGGCGCGGGCCTGCGCCGCCGTGAGGGCCTGCACCTCGACGCCATTGGCCGCGGCGCGCTGCTCGAACTGCTGCAAGGCCGCGTGCTGGTCGGGCAGAGTGGCCACGAGCAGCTTGCCGCACAGAGCATGCGGTACGCCGTGGCGGGCGGCGAAGGCGTAGAGCAGTTCCTTGCCGCGCACGCACAGGCGCGCCTTGAGCGAGCCCGGCACGTAGTACAGGCCGGAGTGCACCACTTCGCTGTTGCGCGAGCTCGCCCCTTGACCGATGCCGTCCATGGCGTCGACGACGATGGTCTCGTGCCCCGCCCGGGCCAGTGCCCGGCCAACCGCCAGGCCGACCACGCCCGCCCCGATGACCAGGGTGTCGATGCGCTCCAAGTCGGGGCTCGGTGGCCGGGGAAGCTCAGCGCGGGACGACGAAGGTCGACTTCTCCCTCGCCTTCACGGAGCCGTGTTGACCGGCCGACGCCAGGCGGTCGATCTCGAAGCGGATGGGGTGGGCACCTCCCCCGGCCGACTGCCCGATTTCATAGGGCACGCGCACGCCCAGCGTGATCCAGCGCGCTTCGGCCGGGGCCAGGGTGAACTCGACCGGCGCGGTCAGCGCGATGCTCGGCATACCCGTGACGCCCACGCGGTAGGTCTGCGGCTGCTCCTGGTTGTTCATCACCTGCAGCCGGTAGACGTTCTCGATCTGGCCGTTCTCGACGATGCGCGCCAGCGAGCCGCGATCGCGCACCACGTTCACGCGGAAGGGGTCGCGCAGGGTCACGGCGACGGCGAAGGCCGTGCAGATGAGGACGAGGATGGCGGTATAGACGATCACCCGCGGGCGCAGGACGCGCTTGATCATCTGGCCACGATCCAGGTGTTGCGCCAGGCTGTTCTGGGTGGCGTAGCGGATCAGGCCGCGCGGGTAGCTCATGCGGTCCATCACCCCGTCGCAGACGTCGATGCAGGCGGCGCAGCCGATGCATTCGTACTGCAGGCCTTGGCGGATGTCGATGCCCGTGGGGCAGACCTGGACGCACAGGTTGCAGTCGACGCAAGTCCCCAACCCGAGCGCGGCCGGGTCGGCCTTGCGCGAGCGTGCGCCGCGTGGTTCGCCACGCTCGGGGTCGTAGCTGATGATGAGCGTGTCCTTGTCGAACATCGCGCTCTGGAAACGCGCGTACGGGCAGATGTACTTGCACACCTGCTCGCGCATGAACCCGGCATTGCCGTAGGTGGCCAGGCCGTAGAACAGGATCCAGAACCACTCCCAGGGGCCGAAACCCAGCGTCAGCGCCTCGGCAGCGAGCGACCTGATGGGCGTGAAATAGCCGACGAAGGTGAAGCCGGTGAACAGCCCGAAGAGCAGCCACACGGCCTGCTTGGAACCCTTGCGCCAGATCTTGTTGGCGTCCCACGGGCCGGCGTCGAGCTTCATGCGCTGGCTGCGGTCGCCCTCGAGCATGCGCTCGAACCACATGAAGATCTCGGTGTACACGGTCTGCGGACAGGCGTAGCCGCACCACAGGCGCCCGGCCACGGCCGTGAACAGGAACAGCACGTAGGCCGAAATCATGAGCAAGGCGGAGAGGAAGATCAGGTCCTGCGGGTAGAGCACCAGCCCGAAGACGTAGAAGCGCCGCGCGGTGAGATCGAAGAGCAGCGCCTGGCGGTCGTTCCACATGAGCCACGGCAGGCCGTAGAAGAGCAGCTGGGTCGCCCACACCAGACCCCAGCGCCAGGCAGCGAAGGTGCCGGTGACGGAGCGCGCGTAGATCTTGCGATGCGCCTGGTACAGCGACACCGTGGCCGTGCTGTCGGCGGCGGCCGCAGGGTCGCCCTGGGGCGGGACGGGTGGCGTGGGCTTGGAGATGTTCATGGTGCCCCGATTTTGCCCCTCCGGCACGGCGAAAGTGCCGTGCCCGGGCAAATTCCGGCCGCAGCCGCACTTCCGGCGGGGACGCGGCCTCAGCAGCGTCCGGTCGGTGCGAGACAGCCCCCCGGCACCGCGGCGTGCACTCAGCGCTCGCCCAGCCGCTCCATCAGCAGGTAGGTGTTGTAGGCATTCATGCGGTTGGCGGCACGGAACAGGGGCAGCGCCTCGAAGCGCGACCAGTCGGTGCGCGCGTAGGCCTCGTCGAAGGGCTCCATGTTCTGCGCTGCTTCGCCCATGCTGCGGCGCAGGTGGACCAGGTAGTCGCGCGTCAGCTCCAGGTCGGCCCGTGGGTCACCGGACACCGGGCCGTGGCCGGGAAGCACCCAGCGCGGGTGATCGCCGATGATGCGCTCGAGCGAGGCGATCCACTTGCCGCTGTCGGCCTGGCCGACGAAGGGAATGCGGCCACGGAAGACGAGGTCGCCGGCGAACAGCACGCCGCGCTGCGGCACGACGACGACCAGGTCCTCGGGCGTGTGCGCGGCGCCCACATGGCGCACGACGATGTCGAGTGCACCCATGCGCAGCCGCGTCTCGGGCTCGTCGAGCCAGCGGTCGGCATGCACGAGCCGGGTCTCGCGGTCGACCCAGGGTGCCACGTCCCGGCGGCTCGCCTCGAGCCGGCGTTGCGCGGTCTCGGAGCCGAGGTACTCACGCGCCTCGCGGTGCGCGAGCACCTGCGCACCCGCCTCCTGGAACACCTGCAGGCCATAGATGTGGTCCGCGTGGTAGTGGGTCGCGACGACGTAGCGCACGGGCTGATGCGTCACGCGCCGGATCTCGGCCAGCAACTCCCGGGCAAGGACCGGAGAGCCGAGCGCGTCGACCACCAGCACGCCATCCTCGGTGACGACGAAACCGGCGTTGGAGATGAAGTTGCGGTTGGCGCTGCTGCCCAGCGCCGCCTCGCCCTGGACGAACCACACGCCCGGGGCCACCTCACGCGCGGTCAGCGGCGAGGGCCCCTGGGCCATCGCGGGCAGACCCAGGCCCAGACCCGCGGCCAGACCCACGCTCGCTTGCAACAAGAGGCTGCGCCCGCAGCGGCATGCCCATGCCGCGAAGGTGGGCATCGCGCACACGCGAGCACGCGGAACCCGGGGAATACGCTCGATTGGCATGCACGAATATAGGCCAGAATTTTCTGCCGGGCGCTCGGCTCCTCCCCTCGACCATGGCGGCTGCACCGGGCCGATGGCCGAGGCCACGAGGGCGCCACCAGGGCCCGGTGTCCACGCAAGACAGCCAACCGACCAGGAGACGCGACATGCACTCACCCTCCCACTGGCCCGCCCGTCTTGCCATGCTGACGGGGCTGGCGGCTGCCGCCATGCCCGCCACCGCCCAGGACGCCCTGCGCGCGCGCAGCCTGGCGGCCACCTGCGCCAACTGCCACGGCACCACCGGTCAGGCCGTCGGCGACATGAAGTCTCTGGCCGGCATGCCGGCCGGGAAGTTGCTCGCCATGGTCGAGGACTTCAAGAGCGGGGCGCAGCCGGCCACCGTCATGCACCAGATCGCCAAGGGCTACACCGCCGAGCAGCTCGAGCTGATTGCCGGGCACTTCGCCGCGCAGCAACCCAAGCCCTGAAGGAACCGCCATGCATCCCCTTCACCACACTGAAATCTCCCGCCGCCGCCTGATCGGCGCCGGTGCCGCCCTGGGCACGCTGGCGCTGGCCGGTTGCGCCAACATCGGCGCCGGCCCGTCGATCGGCCGCGTGGTCGTGGTCGGCGGCGGCTTCGGCGGCAGCACCGCCGCGCGCTACCTCAAGCTCTGGGGCGGCAACGTGGACGTGACGCTGGTCGAACGCAACGCCAGCTTCGTCTCCTGCCCGATTTCGAATCTCGTCCTCGGCGGCTACAAGCAGATCGCCGACCTGACGCGTGGCTATGGCGGCCTCAGGGCGCTGGGCGTGAAGGTCGTGCAAGGCGAGGTCACGGGCATCGACGTGGCAGCCAGGAAGCTGCGACTGGCCGATGGCCAGGAACTCAGCTACGACCGGCTGGTGCTGTCACCGGGCATCGATTTCATGTTCGAGCAGGTGGGTGGCCTGCAACAGGCGGTGGACAGCGGCCGCGTCACGCATGCCTGGAAGGCGGGAGCGCAGACCGTGGCCCTGCGCAAGCAGCTCGAGTCCATGCCCGACGGCGGAGTCTTCGCGCTGTCGATCCCGAAGTCGCCGTACCGCTGTCCACCCGGGCCGTACGAGCGCGCCTGCATGGTGGCCGCCTACTTCAAGAGCGCCAAACCCAGGTCCAAGGTGCTGGTGCTCGACGCCAACCCCGAGATCCAGTCGAAGAAGGCCTTGTTCGAGAAGGCCTTCGCGCAGCACTACGCGGGCATCGTCGAGTACCGGCCGAATGCCGAGCTCAAGGAGCTGGCCGGCAACGTGGCCAAGCTCGAGTTCGAGGACGTGAAGGCCGACCTGCTGAACGTCGTGCCGCCGCAGCGTGCAGGCGAGATTGCGCGCAAGGCCGGGCTGGTGAACCTCAACAACCGTTGGGTGGGCGTCAACTGGCTGACCATGGAGTCCACCGCCGCACCGGGCATCCACGTGCTGGGCGATGCCACGTTCCCGGCGCCGCTGATGCCCAAGTCCGGCCACATGGCCAACCAGCACGCCAAGGTCGCGGCGGCAGCCATCATCCAGTTGCTCCAGGGCCTGCCGGTGAACGCCTCGCCCGTGGTGATGAACACCTGCTACAGCTTCGTCACCGCGCGCGACGTGGTCCACGTGGCCTCGGTGCACCAGTACAGCGACGCCGAGAAGACCTTCAAGACGGTGCCAGGCTCGGGCGGCGTGTCGGCCGCCGCCAACCAGATCGAGGGACGCTACGCGCTGGCCTGGGCGGCGAACATCTGGAACGACATGCTGGCTTGAACCCGCCCGGCCCGGAGCCTGACCCGCACAGGCTCCGCGGCCCCGCTGCGTGGCGCCCCGGGCAAGCTCACTGCAGGCCGCTGATGTAGGCCGATACGGCCTTCATCTCCAGCTCGGTGAGCTTGCTGGCAATGCCGTGCATCACGGCGTTGTCGTTGGTGCGTTCGCGCCGGTCGAACAGCTTGAGCTGGCTCTCGGTGTACTGCGCATGCTGGCCCGCCAAGCGCGGCAGGCTCGCGCTGCCGTGGCCATTGACGCCATGGCAGCCGGCGCAAGCGGCCACGCCGGAATACGGGTTGCCGCGCTGAAAGACGAAGCGCCCGACCTGCGCCAGATCGGCGTCGTCCACGGCGTGCACCTGCGGCTGGCGCGAAGCGAAGTAGGCCCCGAGTGCCCGGAAGTCGTCGCCGGACATGTCCTCGACCATGGGCTGCATCGTCGTGCTGCGTCGCTTGCCGCTCTTGTAGTCGGCCAGCTGGCGTGCGACGTAGGCCTCGTTCTGGCCGGCCAGGCGCGGGAAGACGGGGCTCGAGCTCTCGCCCGAGACCCCATGGCAGATGAAGCACTTGCCCTGCACGATCTCCTCGGCGCGAGCCAGGTCGGAGGCCTGCACCGGCAGCCCGAGCGCCACCCAGGTGCAGCCCAGGCCGAGCAGCATCCGGTCCAGTCGCATGGGGGCTGGGCGTGCACTCATGGCGTGGCGCGCGGCGTGCTCACGGTTTGATGTAGGCCGCTCCCTGCTTCTGCAGCTTGGCCAGGCGCACCACGCCCGAGGGCGTGAAGTCGGCCTCCTGGATGAACTGCTCCTTCTTCAGGTTGCGGTTCTTCAGGGTGATCTCGCAGACCTCGAACTTCACCCCACGCCCGACCAGTGCGGCCACCGGGCCGGCGAAGACGCCGCCGTTGACGTCCTTCGCCCCTTCGAGGAGGAAGTCCACGCCCAGCGCATGCGTCACCACGGTGATCTTCGCGGCGGGGTCCACATCGAGGTGGTTGCGGATGTTGCGCAGGCCCTTGAGCGCCTGCACGGACATGTCGTCGATGTGGTACACGACCATGTCCTGCGCCCAGGCCGATGCGGCACAGGCGGCAAGCAGGACGGCGGCGAGGATCTGGCGGAAGCTGCGCATGGTGGGTCTCCTGGGGTGCATCGGGCGGGTCGATCAGGCCAGGCCAGGATTGCCCTGGGTGGCGACGAGACGGGGGGTGTTGATGCGACGCGCCTTGACGCGGCCACCGGGTTGCGACTCGATCCAGGTCTCGACGAGCTCCCACACCGGCTTGTTTCCGGGGGCGCTGCGCGCCTGCTCGGACACCGGCGCCCAGCCCGCCACCTTGTAGGTCTTGTCCGCCTCGATGGGCTTGCCGCCCAGGCGCATGTCGGAGATGCGCGCGCCCATCTTCTCGCCCGGCGTCATCGTGTACTGCATGCCGCCCACGCGCACCATGTCGCCGCCCTGCTGGTAGTACGGGTCGGGGTTGAAGAGGTTGTCGGCCACGTCTTCGAGGACGGTCTTGATCATCGCGCCGCTCATCGGCGCGAGCGTGGCGTAGGGGTAGGTGATGGCCAGCTGGTCCATCATCAGTTCGCGCGTGATGGTGTCGCCCGGGAGCAGGGTCGTGCCCCAGCGGAAGCCCGGCGAGAAGGCGATGTCGGCGCCCTGCACATCGATGAGCGCATCGCACACCAGTTGATCCCAGCTGCCGTTGAAGTTGCCGCGGCGGTAGAGCAGGCCGTCGGTGACGGCGAGCTTCTCCGCCAGCTGGGTCTCGTAGGGAGCGCGCACCCTGGTGATGAGTGCGGCCATGGCCGGGTCGGCCGGCAACTGGTCGGCGAACACCGGCAGCAGCCGGTAGCGGAAGTCGGCCACCTTGCCGGCCTTGACCTCGAAATCCATCACGCCGAGGAACTTGCCGTTGCTGCCGGCGTTGGTGACAAGCGTCTTGCCCCCCGCGTTGGCCACCGGCACGGCGACGGGAACGCCGTCGTGCGTGTGGCCGCCGAAGATGGCGTCGATGCCGCGCACGCGGCGGGCCATCTTCAGGTCCACGTCCATGCCGTTGTGCGAGAGCACGACGACCACCTGCGCGCCCTTGCCGCGGGCTTCGTCGACGATCTTCTGCAGGTTCTCGTCCTGGATGCCGAAGCTCCAGTCGGCCACCATGTAGCGCGGGTTGGCAATGGGCGTGTAGGGGAAGGCCTGGCCGATGATCGCCACCGGCACGCCGTTGATGGCGCGCATCACGTAGGGCTTGAACACCGGGTCGCCGAAGTCGCTGGTGGTGACGTTCTGGGCGACGAACTCGACCTGGCCCTTGAAGTCGCCGTCGACGATGGCCTTCACCCGCTCCATGCCGTAGGTGAACTCCCAGTGGCCGGTCATCACGTCCACGCCGAGCAGCTTGCCGGCATCGACCATGTCCTGCGCGTTCGTCCACAGCGCGGTGGCCGAGCCCTGCCAGGTGTCGCCGCCGTCGAGCAGCAACGCGCCCGGCCGGCTGGCCCTGAGCTGCTTGACCAGCGTGGCCAGGTGGGCGAAACCCCCGATGCGTCCATAGCGCCGTGCGGCGGTCTCGAAATCGATGTACGTGAAGGCGTGCGCCTGCGCCGAACCCGGCTTCAAGCCCGCGGCCTCGAGCAGCGCTTCACCCACCAGGTGGGGCAGCTGGCCCCGCATGGCACCCACGCCGATGTTCACGCTGGGTTCGCGGAAGTGCACGGGCAGCAGTTGCGCGTGGCAATCCGTCATGTGCAGCAGCGAGACGTTGCCGAAGCGCGGCAAGTCGTACAGACCCTGCTGCGCGCTGGCCGCGCTGGCTTGCGCGTGGCGGCCCAGGTTGAGGCCCGCAGCCGAAGCCGCGCCGAGCACCTGCAGGAACTCGCGCTTGGAGAGGTTCATGCCTACTGGTTGACCGGCGACTTCGGGTCGAGCAGCAGGGCCATCAGGTTCTTCAGCTGGGCCTCGTCGAGGACGCCGGCGTGGCCGAAGCGCGGCATCTCGGAGCAGGCGCTGAAGGCGCGCGAGTTGTAGAGCTTGGTCCAGGTGAACTCGACGATCGCCCGCGATGTCGGGCTGTCCGGGTCGCTGACCCCGCGCTGGCGGCCGTAGTGCAGCAGGCTCGGCCCGATGGTGCCGAAGGAGATCTCGCCCGGCGTGATCTGGTGGCAGTTGTAGCAGTTGCCGCCGTTGGCGTCGGGCGCGGCGGACTTGTCGCTCCAGGTCATGCCACGGCCGTTCTGCGCGAGCTTCTCCCCCGCACGCCAGTCACCGAGAAACTTGCCGTCGGCAGGCCAGCGCACGCTCTTTGCCGCCGCCTCGCGCAGGGCCTGCGCCTGTGCCTCGGGCAAGGCCGCACCCATGGCCTTGGAACAGGCGGCGTTGGCCGCGTCCTGCTGCAAGCGCTGCGCCTTGGCGATGCCCTGGTCGCGGAACGAAGCGTGCAGCATCGACGCCAGCATGGCGTCGTAGTCCGGCTTGGGCGCGGAGGCCGGCGTGGCGCAGCCGGCCAGGAGGATCGCCGCGCCCAGGGCCGCGGCAGGGGTGATGATCTTCATGCGGGCTGGCTCCCGTTCAGCGCTTGAGCGCAGGGGCAATGGACTCGGCGCCCTTGGCGTTGACCCCCATGTACACCGCCAGGGCGATGGTCACGTCGGAGGCGTAGCCCGGGTACGGGAAACGCTGCTGGCGGTAGCAGTCGTTGAGCCGGCGCTGCATGCCCCACATCTCGCCGCTGCTCACGCGGTACGCAGGCCAGGCGGCAAAGCCGATGCCGTCGCCCGGGTTGCGCGTCAGGTCGGGCAGGTCCTGCATGCGGATGCGCTTGCCGGGCTGGCCGTGGCACGAGGCGCAGGCGAAGTCGTGCGGCCCGGCGCGGAAGAAAAAGGCCCGCTTGCCCAGCTCGAACATCGTGCGCTCTTCGGCATGGACCTGCGGCAGGTTGAAGCGCTGGCCGCGGGACTCGGCGGAGATCCAGGCCGCAAGCGCCTCCAGATTCACCTGCTCGCCCTTGCCGAAGGGCGTGCGGGCGATCGCCGCCGCATCGAAGCCCTGCAGCGTCTCCATGCAGGTGAGCAGACGTGACTCCAGGTCCTGCACCTTGCCGGTGTCGGCAAAGCGCCGCGGCAGCTCGACGAACACGCCCTTCACCACGCCCGGGCCCTTGCCCAGGTCGCACTGCTCGAGCGTCGCGTTCTTCGCCCCGCGTCGGGTCTTCCAGAGGTCTTCGCCCTTGGCCTCGAAGAGCTCGGCGGGATTGCCGTCGGCAAGCATGGCGCGGTACTCGGCAATGGCGTCGAGCGCGGTCTTGGTCTGCGCCTGCGCCGCGCCGGTCGAAATCAAGGCCAGGGCCAGGAGGGGAATGAAGCGCATCGTCGTCCTCGCGTGTTGGCGGCTTCAGGCGACGGACGCCTCGTCGGTGCGCTTGTCGCCCTTGTTGTCGACCCAGGTGACGCTGACCTTGTCGCCGGTCTTGGCCCCCTTGATGTTGAACTGCAGGAACGGGTTCTTCGAGACCGAAGGGCCCCACTGCGCCGACATCACCGTCTTGCCGTTGAGCTGCGCGCTGACGGTCTGGATGTACCAGGCCGGAATGACCTTGCCGGAGGAGTCCTTGCGCTGCCCGGTCTCCATCTCGTGGCCCATGAGGACGCGAACGGTGGCCTGGTCGCCTGCAACTTGCGCGCGGATGCGCATCGGATCTGCCATGGTGTATCTCCTTGAAGCGGTGTGCGTGGAGGGCCGTGCGTTCAGCCGCCGCAGCCGCCCAGCGTGACCTTGACTTCCTTGACCGCGTACAGCGCCTTGCCGTCGGCCATCAGCGCCACGGCGAAGACGTTGGACGACTGGCCCATCTTCACGCGGGTGATGAAGTTCGCGTCCACGGCATCGGTGACGTCGAACATCGCCGAGAGCATGGTGGGGTTCTTCTCCACGAGCAGCAGCAGCCGCTTCACGCCGGGCAGGGAGGACGAGGCACCGACCGGCACCACGGCGCCGTTCTCGGCGATGTCCGGGCCGGTGACGATGACGCCCTTGCTTTCGGCCGGCGCTCCCGCGCCCAGGGCCTTCATCACGTCGGCCATGTGCTTGGCCTCGAAGGCCGCGCTCTGGTAGCCCGCCGCCTGGGCCTGCGCCCACGAGGGCAGCAGCCCGAGTGCCGCGAGCATGCCAGCCACCTTGGCCGACTGGTTCAGTAGTTCCCGACGAGTTTGCATGGGTATCTCCTTGGCCGGCGCATGCTAATGACATAGATCAAATTCGGAATACGTGCAATCCCTGGCTTGCGAGCGCCGTTGGGGCGCCGCCAGGGGCACGTCACACGCTCCCTATGCATACCCTGCACCGTATCTGCTAACATACCCAAATGGGTATCAAACATCATTCCTTCCTGTGGGCTGCGCTGGCCCTCCTGCCCGCGCTGGCGCTGGCTGCCGACGTGGCCACGATGACCGTCCAGCGCGGGGCGGGCTCCGGTGGCTTCGAGATCGACGGCAGCTTGCAGGCGCTGCGCCAGGCCACGGTGGCCGCGCAGGTCGGTGGCAGCGTGCTGCAACTGGCGGTGAAGGCGGGCGACCGCGTCAAGGCCGGACAGCTGCTGGCGCGCATCGACGAGCGCGACGCGGCCGCGGGCCTGCAGCGCAGCGAAGCGGCGGTGGTGCAGGCACAGGCGGAGGCGAGCAATGCGCGCATCAACGCCGAGCGCACGCGCGAACTGCGTGCCCAGGGCTTCGTCAGCCAGGCCGCGCTGGACGTCGCCGAGACGCAGTGGAAGGCCGTGCAGGCCGGCCTGCAGCAGGCCCAGGCAGGCCGCGCACAGGCGCTGCTGGCACGCGGCTTCGCCAGCGTGACGGCGCCTTTCGACGGCATCGTGCTGGCCACGCACCTGGACACCGGTGACCTCGCCACACCCGGGCGGCCGGTGGCCACCGTGTATGCGCCGGGCGCGCTGCGCGCGGTGGTGCAGGTGGGCGTGTCGCGGGCCGCGGCCGCCCGCGCCGCCCAGCACATCGACGTCGACCTGCCCAATGGCAAGGCGGTGACGCCGATGCGGCGCACCGAACTGGCGACCACCGACCCCGTATCGCAGACCATCGAATGGCGGCTCGACCTGCCACCCGTGGCCACCGAAGGGGCGACGCCCGGACAGGTGGTGCGCGTGCACTTCGGTGGTGCGGCAGCGACCGCCGCCGCAGCGGCTGCGGCAGCGGGGCCGCTGGTCGTGCCGCTAGCGGCCGTGCTGCGCCGCGGCGAGCTCACGGCCGTGTACGTGGCCCAGGGCAACGGCTACGTGCTGCGCGCCGTGCGCCTGGGCGCCGACCAGGGCGCGCAAGGCGTGGCCGTGCTCGCCGGCCTGCAACCCGGGGAGCGCATCGCCGTGGACGCCTTGAAGGCCGGGCTGGTCGACGCCCGGCCGGCGAAGTGAGACGCCGGTGAGCGATCCCCACGCCCCCGCCGCTGCACTGGGCGTCTCCGGCCGCCTGGCCGCGGCCTTCCAGAGCAACCCGCTGACGCCGCTGCTGGCGCTGGTGGCGCTGCTGCTCGGCCTCTTTGCGGTCCTCGTCACGCCGCGCGAGGAAGAGCCGCAGATCAACGTCACCATGGCCAACGTGCTCATCCCCTTCCCCGGGGCAAGCAGCGCCGACGTGCAGAACATGGTCGCCCGACCGGCCGAGCAGGTGCTCGGCCAGATCGCCGGCATCGAGCACACGTACTCGGTGTCGCGCCCCGGGATGGCCGTGCTCACCGTGCAGTTCAAGGTCGGCGTGCCGCGCACCGAAGCGCTGGTGCGCGTGTTCGACGTGCTCAACGCCAACCAGAACTGGCTGCCACGCGACGTCGGCACGCTCGCCCCCATCGTCAAGCCCAAGGGCATCGACGACGTGCCGGTGCTCGGCGTCACGCTGTGGAGCCGCGACGGCACCGCCGCGGTCGAGCTCGAGCGCGTGGCCCACACCGTGGAAGCCGAGCTCAAGCGCGTGCCCGGCGCGCGCGAGGTGCAGACCATCGGCGGCCCCGGCCGCGTGGTCCAGGTGACCCTGGAGCCGGGCCGCCTGCGCGAGCGCGGCATCGACGTGCTCGGCCTGAAGCAGACGCTGGCCGGCGCCAGTTTTGCCATGCCCGCCGGCCAGACCGCCGACCCGGCCGGCTCGCGCATGCTCACGGTGGAGACGGGCGAGTTCCTGCGCAGCGCCCAGGACGTGGGCGACCTCATCGTCGGCGTGAACGCCGGTCGGCCGGTCTACCTGCGCGAGGTGGCGCGGGTCGAAGCGGCCCCGGCGCAAGCGCAGCACTACGTCTGGTTCACCCCGGGCGCGGCAGCACACGCCGCGTCGGGGGCGCAGGCCACGGCGGGCGATGCCGCCGGCGCGGTCTACCCCGCCGTGACCCTCAGCCTGAGCAAGAAGCCCGGCGAGAACGCCGTCGACGTGGCGCGCGCCGCCAGCCAGCGCATCGAAGAGCTGCGCAATACCGTGATCCCGGCGGGCGTCGAAGCCACGGTCACGCGCAACTACGGGCAGACGGCGGCGGAGAAGGCCAACAAGCTCATCCAGAAGCTCGCCTTCGCCACCGGCGCGGTGATCCTGCTCGTCGGGCTGGCACTGGGCCGGCGCGAAGCCGTCATCGTCGGCGGCGCGGTGATCCTGACCCTCACCGCCACGCTCTTCGCCTCGTGGGCCTGGGGTTTCACGCTCAACCGCGTCTCGCTCTTCGCGCTCATCTTCTCCATCGGCATCCTCGTCGACGACGCCATCGTGGTGGTGGAGAACATCCATCGCCACCAGTTGCTCGAACCCGGCAAGCCCTTGTGGCAGATCATTCCGCGCGCCGTCGACGAGGTCGGCGGACCGACCATCCTGGCCACCTTCACGGTCATCGCCGCGCTCCTGCCGATGGCTTTCGTCACCGGGCTGATGGGCCCGTACATGAGCCCCATCCCGATCAACTCCAGCCTGGGCATGGCCTTGTCGCTGGGCATCGCCTTCACGGTCACGCCCTGGCTCGCGCTCAAGCTGATGAAGCCGCACGATGCGCTGGGCGAGCACCCGCACGGACAGCACGCACCCAGCGCCGTCAGCCGCATCATGGCGCGCGGCTTCTCACGCCTGCTCGAGCCCTTCCTGGACAGCGCCCGTGCACGCTGGTTCCTGCTCGCCGGCATCATCGCTGCGCTGGCCCTGTCGGTGGCGCTGGCGCTGGTGCCGACCTGGGCCGTGGGCGTGGTGCTGAAGATGCTGCCCTTCGACAACAAGAGCGAGTTCCAGCTCGTCGTGGACATGCCCGCGGGCACGCCGCTGGAGGACACCGCCGCGGCGCTGCACGAGATGAGCGCCTTCCTCGCGCTCCAGCCCGAAGTGCAGAACATGCAGGGCTACGCGGGCACGGCCAGCCCCATCACCTTCAACGGACTGGTGCGCCAGTACTACCTGCGCGCCGACGCCGAGCAGGGCGACCTGCAGGTCAACCTCGTCGACAAGGCGCACCGCCACGAGCAGAGCCACGCCATCGCCCAGCGGCTGCGCCCGGCACTGGAAGCGATCGCGGTGCGCCACGGCGCCAAGCTCAAGGTGGTGGAGGTGCCCCCGGGCCCGCCGGTGATGAGCCCGCTGGTGGCCGAGGTCTATGGCCCCGACGAGGCCGGGCGCCAGCAACTCGCCGGGCGCATCGAGAAGGCCTTTGCCGCCACGCCCGACATCGCCGCCATCGACAGCACGCTGCAGATCGACGCGCCGCGCGCCTTCCTGCGCGTGAAGCGCCAGCGCGCCGAGTCGCTGGGCATTCCGGTGGCCGCCGTGGCCGCCACCGTGCAAGGCGCCCTGTCGGGCATGGATGCGGCCTGGCTGCACGACGCGCAGAGCAAGTACCCCGTGCCCGTGCGCCTGCAGCTGGCGCGCGAGCAACAGGTGGGGCTCGACGCCCTGCTCGCCCTGCCCTTGCGTGCGGCCAACGGCGCCCTCGTGCCGCTGAGCGAACTGGTGCGCGTGGAGCGTGGCGTGATCGACAAGACGCTCTACACCAAGGACCTGCAGAACGTGAGCTACGTCTTCGGCGACGTCGGCCGCCGGGCGGGCCCGCACACGCCGCTGCCGGACTCGCCGCTGTACGGCCTGTTCGCCATCCG
This sequence comes from Rubrivivax sp., assembly GCA_020720385.1. Classification (GTDB taxonomy): domain Bacteria; phylum Pseudomonadota; class Gammaproteobacteria; order Burkholderiales; family Burkholderiaceae_C; genus Rubrivivax. The sequence goes on along the minus strand of DYOR01000003.1, from coordinate 41,407 downwards.
CGACCACCTGCAGAAGGCCGCCCTGCCCGGCACCGGTGCGGTGGCCGAGTACTGGATCCACCAGCCCGCCGACCCCTTCCGCCAGTACGCCGTGAAGTGGGACGGTGAATCGCAGATCACCTACGAGACCTTCCGCGACATGGGAGCGGCCTACGGCGTGGGCCTGATCCTCATCTACCTGCTGGTGGTGGCGCAGTTCAAGAGCTACCTCACGCCGCTGGTGATCATGGCGCCGATCCCACTGACCATCATCGGCGTGATGCCCGGCCACGCGCTGCTGGGCGCGCCGTTCACCGCCACGTCGATGATCGGCATGATCGCCCTGGCCGGCATCATCGTGCGCAACTCCATCCTGCTGGTCGACTTCATCGAGCTGCAGCTGGCCCGGGGCATGGACTTCAAGGCCGCGGTGGTGAGTTCCGCCGCGGTGCGCGCGCAGCCCATCGCGCTGACCGGGCTGGCGGCGATGATCGGCGCGCTCTTCATCCTCGACGACCCGATCTTCAACGGCCTGGCCATCGCGCTGATCTTCGGCATTGCCGTGTCCACGCTGCTCACGCTGGTGGTCATTCCCGTCCTCTATTACGCGCTCTACCGTAAACGCTACGACCAACCCGAAAGGAACACCCCATGACCGTCGACCGACTCATCCACGTCTTTGCCGGCAGCGCCATCCTCCTCTCGCTCGCCCTGGGCGTGCAAGGCAGCCCGCTCTACCTGTCGAGCTGGTGGCTGGCGTTCACCGCCTTCGTCGGCGCCAACCTGCTGCAGTTCGGCTTCACCAACGTCTGCCCGCTGGGCTGGATGCTGCGCAAGCTGGGCGTTCCCGACGCGCCCGCGGCCTGCACGAGGTAGGCATGAATACCCCCGAGCGGTCAGGCATCCAGCATTGCTCGATGTCCAAGCTCACCGCCGAGGCCGACCGCGTCGACCTGCTCAACCGCCTGCGCCGCGCCGAGGGTCAGTTGCGCGGCGTGCAGCGCATGATCGAGGAAGACCAGGCCTGCGTCGACATCGCCAGCCAGATGGCCGCCGTGCGCAAGGCGCTGGACAGCACCTACGTGCAGATGACGGTGTGCTTCATGCAGCAGGAGCTGCAGTCGCGCCTGGGCGTGAGCGAAGCCCAGCAGGCGGCGCTGGGGGCGGTGCTCGATGATGTGCAGACCCTGTTGGGAAAAGTGAGGTGATGAAGTGAGTTCTCCCGTCCAGACCGTGCACCTGACGCAGGTGCAGGATTACCAGTTCGAAGTCGACTTCGGCGCCGGCAAGCCCCGGCTGCGCACCGACGAGCCGGCCCCGCTGGGCCAGGGCAGCGGCCCCTCGCCGGTGCAGATGCTCGCCACCGCCGTGGGCGACTGCCTGAGCGCGTCGCTGCTCTTCGCGCTGCGCAAGTTCAAGCAGGACCCGGCCCCCATCCGCTGCGAGCTGCAGGCCGAGTCCGGGCGCAACGCCGAGGGCCGGCTGCGCGTGCTGAAGATCACGGCCACGCTGACCTTGGGCGTCCCCGCCGCGTCGCTCGAGCACCTGGAGCGCGTGCTCGGCTCGTTCGAGGCCTACTGCACGGTGACGCAGAGCGTGAAGGGTTCCATCGAGATCGAGGCGCAGGTCTTCGATGCGCTCGGTGCGCGCCTGAAGTGACCGGCCTGCCGCTGCAACGACGGAGTCCCCCATGAGCACAGAGAGCTTTCGCGCACTGACCAAGCAGACCTCGGCCCGCCTGACCACGCTGCGGGCGAACATTCCGGACACCATGAAGGGCTTCGGCGACCTCAGCCGCAACGCCATGGCCCACGGCGCGCTGGACATGAAAACCAAGGAGCTCATCGCCACGGCGCTGAGCGTGGCGGCGCAGTGCGACCCCTGCATCGGCTACCACACCCAGACGCTGGTCAAGCTCGGCGCGACGCGCCAGGAACTCGACGAGACCCTGGGCATCGCCATCTACATGGGCGGCGGTCCTGCGCTGATGTACGCCGCCAGCGCGGTGGCCTCGTTCGACGAATTCGCCGCCCTCGCCGCGGGCCAGTAGCTCCGGGCGGCCAAGACAAAGGCCGCTTCGCCGCGAGATGCGGTGAAGCGGCCTTTTCGTTCGGGCCGCGCGGCCACGCCGCGCGCCGCCTTCAGAGCCCGCCGGCCGATGATGCGATGATGTGGCTCGCCTGGCCCGCGTTGACCATGATCCAGCGCAGCGTATAGCCGCCCACCAACACCAGCAGCGCCGGCAACACCGTGTGCGGAACCTTGTGCGACAACTCAGCCGCCTGCCACAGCAAGGGCAGCACCACGCCGACGCCGACCACGATGCCCCAGAAGGGCAGCGCATAGGCGCCGGTCATGATCAGCGAGGCTGCCGCTGCGTGCGACGCCGAGCTGGTGAGCAGGTTGGCGATGAACAGGCCGATGAAGATCAGTTCGGCGATCAGGAAGATCTGGTCGTAGCGGATCAGCGCGTCGGACGTCCTCTTCTCTGGGTGCTGCGCGCCCAAGGGTTGCAGCATCGCCGAGATGGCACCTCCGATCATGCCCGGGCCGGCCTTGCGTCCCTGCAGCAGCACGGCCGTGATGTGCATCACCGCGACGCCGGCCGACAGCCCCGAAACCAGGAACAAGGGGCCGAGGATGGCGCTGTTCCACAGCGGCCGCGCAACCATGGTGTTGAGCAGGATGCCGGTGTAGATGCCCAGGCCGATACCGAGCACGATATTGGCCCAGCCCAGCGCGGCGATCCATTGCGGTTTGGCCACGATGCTGTCGGACAAGGCCTTGATCGGCGGGAAGACGCGGGCCAGCCAGGGCCAGGCATCGGGCAGGCGCATGAGTGCCGAGACCATGAGCACGCCATAGACGATGAGCAGCACCCACGAGCCCCAGGACATCGGCGAGGTGACCTCGAAGGTCAGGTAGATGCGCCAGACATAGAGCCGGTGCGTGAGGTCCAGCAGCAGCGCGAGCATGCCGATGTTCATCAGGATGAAGCCCAGGAGCGGCGTCTGCATCGAGAAGAAGCCGCGTGTGTCTTCGCCCTTGGCGGTGCGCAGCATGGCCAGGCCGCCGATGATCATCATCCCGGCGACGATGCCGCCGAAGAACAGGTACAGCGGGATCTCCCAGCTCCAGGCGTGGAGCATCGGGTCGATCAGGTGGTTGTGTCGTGTCGTGGTGGTTTCAAACATCGCGTTCACACCGTCAGGTCATGTAGAAGATGCGCGGCTTGGTGCCGGCTTCGGGCAGCAGCGTGTGGTGCTGCCGGGTTCTCAGCAGCTTGCTCACCGTGCTGGCGGGGTCGTCCAGATCGCCGAAGTACATGCAGTGCGTGGGGCACACCGAGACGCAGGCCGGATCCTTGCCGTCCTTGGTGCGGTGGTAGCAGAAGGTGCACTTGTCGACATAGCCGTCGGGGTGAACGTAGCGTGCGTCGTAGGGGCACGAGGCGATGCAGGCCTTGCAGCCGATGCACATGTTGGCGGTGACGAGCACGACCTTGCCGAAGTCCTCGACGTGGCTGGCGCCGGTGGGGCAGCACTGCACGCAGGGTGGGTTGTCGCAATGGTTGCAGCGCTCCGAGCGGATCTCCGCGGTGAGGTTGGGGAACTCGCCGCGCACCTCGGTCTTGATCCAGTCGCGGCAGAAACCCACCGGAACGTCGTTCTCGGTCTGGCAGGCGACCACACAGTCCATGCATCCCACGCACTTGCGCGTGTCGATGACCATTCCAAAGCGTGGCATCTCAGGCCTCCTTCACGAGAGTGACGAAGTTGGCGTGGAGGCTCGTCCCGCCCATGATCGGGTCGGTTCGGTACTTCGTGTTGAGCTGGCCCGCGCTGGCGCCCTTGAGGTAGGCAGTCTTGAGCATTTTGTTGGATAGACCGAAGCCGTAGACCATGTAGAGACACTCAGGACGGATGCGCTGGGTCACCTTGACGCGAATGCGGCTGCTGGTGATGCCGTCCTGGTTCTTCAGCTTCACGTACTGGCCCGCCTTCACCCCGGCCTGCGCGGCCGTGGCGCCGTTGATCCAGAGCTCGTTCTCGGGCATCAGGTCGTGCAGCAGCGGGTTGCTTTGCGTGCGCGTGAAGGTATGCACCGGGGCGCGCCCGGTGATGAGCGGGAAGAAGCCCGGTGGCGCCTTGTCCGGTGGTGTGTACTTGGGTACCGGGTCGAAACCCTTCTCCTTGAGCTGCTCGGAATAAAACTCGACCTTGCCCGAGGGCGTGTCGAACGTCAGCTCAATGCCTTCCTCGACGTAGATGGGCGCCTTCTTGCCCATCTTGATGCCGACGCGCTTGAACTCTTCCCAGTTCATGCCCGACTTCTCGATGCGGAACTTGAGGTACTCGTCCATGTCCTTGAAAGGCATGCACTCGGGAATGCCGAGCTTGCCGGCCAGTTCCTTGGCGATCCACCAGCTCGGCTTCTGGTCGTGCGGCGAGGCGATCACGGGCTGGCGCAGTGCCGCCCAGCCCTGTCGCCCAAAGCCCAGCAACAGGTCGTCGTGCCGCTCGAGGAAGATCGACTCGGGCAGCACCACGTCGGCGTAGCCGGCGATCTCGCTGGGCACCGTCTCGACGACCACCAGCAAGTCGAGCTTGTCGATCGCTGCCAGGGTCTCGGCCTGGTTGGGCAGGCACTGCATGATGTTCGTCGAGTAGACGAACCAGCCCTTGATTGGATAGGGCTTGCCCGTGATCGTCGCCTCGCGGATGCCGGTGGTGACGGCTTCGTCGGCAAAGGGGTACTTCTCGTTGTTCGGGTTGTCGGCCTTGGGCTTGTCCGACTTCGGGTACTTGGGCAGCGGGTAGCCCGCGATGCCCGTGCCCGAGGCGATGAACAGGCCGCCCTTGCGCGCCCAGTTGCCGAGCAGCGCCGAGAGCAGCGCGATGGCGCGGCTGCGCTGCGTGTCGTCGCCGTTCCAGTTGACTCGCCGTCCGGGGTGGATGATGGTCGCCGGCTTGTGGCTCGCGAACTCGCGCGCCGTGGTGCGGATCATCGCCGCGTCTATGCCCGTGTGGCCTGCAGCCCATTCCGGCGTGTTGTCCTTGATGGCCTCGACGAACTCGTCGAAACCATGCCCGTGGTTCTTCACGAAGCTGGCGTCGTAGAGCCCCTCGGTGACGAGCACGTTGCACCACGCCAGCAGCAGCGCGAGGTCGGTGCCGGGCTTGATCGGCAACCAGTACTTGGCCTTGCTCGCCGCCACCGAGAAACGCGGATCGACGACGATGATGGGGACGCGCCGCTCCACCGCCTCGGCCAGCTCACGCACCTGCGAGTTGTGCATGTTCTCGCCGATGTGCGAGCCGATGAGCACCAGGCATTCGGTGTTGCGGATGTCGGTGGCCTCGGGCGAGCCGACGCTGCTGCCAAAGGTCAGGTTGAAGCCGACGTCGCGCGGGCCACGGCACTGCGCAAAGGAGGCCCCGGCGTAGTTCACCAGGCCCCAGCTCTTGAGCACGTGCTGGAAGAAGCGCTGGCCGAAACCATGGTTGAACAGGGCCACGGACTCGGGCCCGTATTCGCCCTTGATCTTGTTCATGCGCGTGGCGATGTAGGTGAGCGCCTCATCCCAGCTCGCCGTCTTCCATTCCTCCTTGCCGCGCGGGCCGCTGCGGATCAGCGGCTGGCGCAAGCGGTCGGGGTCGTAGTGCGCGCCCACGGCGCCGGTGCCGCGCGGGCACAGCCGGCCTTCGCTCTGCGGGTCGAGCGGGTTGCCCTCGAACTTCCACAGTTTGCCGTCGCGGATGTGGGCGATGCCGCCGCAGCGCCAGAAGCACATCTCGCAGAACGTCGGGATCGTGGTGACGCCCTTGGTCGAGACTTCGGCCGCCGCGCTGGCATCGGGCAGCCAGCCATCCCAACTGACTGCGGCCGCACTTGCGCCGAAGGTGGTGGCCGAGATCTTGAGGAATCGTCTTCTCGAGACTTCACTGGTCATGGTTTGCCTGTCCAAAGGAGAGTGGCTTGGTTTTGAAATCAATCGGCGCGTGGCGTGGGCCGCAGCCGCGCGAAGCTCTTCTCGAGTCGGCCCATGCCCCAGCCGGCAAAGGCCAGGAAGGCGACGAAGGCCAGGGTCCACCAGCCCATGCCTATGCCCGTCAGCACGGGCAGCGTCAACTCGCCCACGCTGCCGGCCTTGATCCAGGCCTCGATGCCCGGGGTGAACTCGGCGTAGGCCCACACGCCAGCGAGCATGCCCAGCGCGAAGACCATGCCATCCTTGCGTCCGCAAGCCATCGCCACCACCGAGGTGCCAGGGCAGTGACCGCCGACGATGAAGCCTGCGCCGAAGAGCAGCCCGCCGAGAATCTGGGCGGCGTAGTTCGTGGGCTCGATGTAGAGGTCGGCCAGGTCCATCCAGCCCGCCGCCGAAAGCACGAACAGGCCCACCATGGCGGTGACGATGGCCGTGAACATGACCTTCACCACGGCCATGTCGTAGAGGTAGAACACCGCCGTGAGCTTGCGCGCACCGCCGAATCCGGCGCGCTCCAGCGCGCCGCCGAATCCCAGGCCCAGCACGAGGGCGATGCCCAGCTCGGCGGCGACACCGAATTCGATGCCCGAGGACAGGGGCAGCATCACAGCCACTGCTTTCTGACGAGATACGCCAGCGCGTACGCCGAGGCGAAGACCGAGAGCATGAAGACCAGGCTGCCGACGTTGAGCATCGAACCCCCGCTCAGGGCCTGGCCGCTGGTGCAGCCCTTGGCGATCTTCGAGCCGAAGGCGACGATCACGCCGCCGACGAAGGCCAGCAGCAGGCGGGTGCCGTCGGAGACCCGGGGGCCGCGCTCGACATGGAAAGACAGCCGGCGCCCCTGCCACGCCGAGAGGATCGCCCCCAGCGCGGCGCCGATGAGCAGCAAGAGGGTCCACGACTGCAGCGGTGCGCCGCCGTTCCAGTAGCGCGCGTGGACCGCATTGGCCTCGACATGCGCCACCGATCCGAGCGAGGCGAACCACGTCGCCACGGCGGCAAAGCCCGACGACGCTCCCAGCCCGCGCCCGGTGACCATGAACGTGACGAGCAGCACCAGACCGAGGGCAAAGCCGGCCACATACGGATTCCAGTAGGGAAGCGCCCCGGCCAGCCCTGCCGAGGGCTGGGTCACCGGTGAGACGCTGGAACTGGACGTACGGGCCATCGACACTCCTTCAAAACCGGTCCAGGTGACACACGGGGCGCCTGGACGCGACGGTGTCCGTATTGGATACCCGCGAGGGCATGAATCGTTGATCTGACTCAAGCAATGCGTGCGCTGGCCAGGGAGCGGCGGCGAAAGTCGATGCAGGCAAGGGCGCAGGCTGCGCCGCGCGGCGGCCGGGGCCGCTCATCCGCCTCCAGGGGTCCAGCCACTGTTGCCTTCTCGCGACGCCAGCGGCAATGCAGCCCGGCCCATGGCCCGCTGCACTTGCCACGCGCCGCAGGCGGACTCACGATTCACCCCTGTCCGGCCTGCCGCACTCGTCCGGAGAGCGCCAATCCCCGGCGCATTTGTGTTCCCACCGACCTGAAGGATGACTCCGATGATCAAACTGCTCGCCATTCTGACCCTGGGTACTTTCGTCGTTGCACAGGCGCAGGCCGCCACGCCGACAGCCGCTCCTGCCGCTTCGGCTGCCTCCGCCGCCAAGAAGGCCGACGCGACGAAGGGCATGAAGGCGGACGCGCAAAAGCCGAAGAAGGAAAAGAAGGGCGGCTGCTAAGCGTTCGGCGCTTTCCCGACTTGACACGGCCGCCCGAGAGGGCGGCCGTTTTGCTTGCCGGGCCCATCTCCGCAAGCACCTTGTTCTGGATCAAGCTCCCCTTTCTGGCACCGGCGTTCAATGGCGGCGACCCTGTCGAGCCCAGGCCCCGATGTGCGGGGATCTCTCTGCAGGCGTCTGCCTACGAGGGAACGACGATGAAATTCAGGTTCGAAGGTCTCGCCTTGGTCGGCGCGCTGCTCGCGGCGGCCGTGCCCGCCGCCCAGGCCCAACCGGCCGGCGCTCCCGCCAAGGCCAGCATGCACACGATGTGCACGAGTTGCCACAAGCCCGTGGAAAGCGCGGTGCGCGGCTACTTCGAAGGCGCGGCGTTCAAGTCGCAGTCGATCCAGCTCGAAATGGGCAGTTCCAAGGAGATCGTGCGCTTCGATCCGAAGGTGTTGAAAGTGCGCGCCGAGCGCGCCGACAAGCCGGCCGATTTCCTCAAGGAGGCGAAGAGGGGTCACGAGGCGCTCATCGTCTACACCGAGACAAACGGTGTGAAGACGGCCAGTTCGATCGAGTTCAAGCCGCCGCTTACCCTTCCCCCTGAGAAGCTCATCGGATACGACGAGATCGAGAAGCTCGTCGCACAGGGGCCCGAACGCGGCCAGTACACGCTGATCGACTCGCGCCCGCTGATCCGCTTCCAGATGGGCACCATCCCGACCTCGGTGAACCTGCCCTTCCCGGCCTTCGACAAGTTCCTCGATCGCCTGCCCAAGGCCAAGGACAAGCTGCTCGTCTTCTATTGCCAGGGCGAGACCTGCATGATGAGCCCGAGCTCACTGCGCCGCGCCGAGGCCATGGGCTACACCAAGGTGAAGGTGTACCGCGAGGGTTGGCCCGAGTGGACGAAGAAGAACGTCAGCGTGCTGTCGGCACAGGGCCTCAAGGCGGCCTGGCTCGACAAGGACGTGCCGCACGTGCTCATCGACGCGCGCGCGCCGCTGGAGGTGGCACGTGGCCACATCCCCGGCGCCGTGTCGATGACGGCGGAGCGCACCAAGGCGGCGCTGAAGACCTTCGTCGACAAGTCGCTCAAGGCGCCCATCATGGTGTACGACGCGGGTGACGACCAGGCGGCGATGGCCGTGGCGCGGCAGATCACGGCCGCGGGCTACCCCTTCGTCTCCGTCGTGCCCGGTGGCCTGGCCGCGTGGACCAAGGCCGGCTACGCGGCCCCCGGCGGCGTGCCGGCGATGACCGCGAGCTACACGCCCAAGCCCCTGCCGGGCCAGATCCCGGCGGCCGAGTTCAAGAAGCTGGCCGCGGCCACGCCGGCGGATGTGCTCATCCTCGACGTGCGCAGCAAGAGCGAAGCCAACCTCGGCACGATCCCCGGCGCGATGCTCATTCCCGACGAGGAACTCGCCGAGCGCCTGGCCGAAGTGCCCAAGGGCAAGCGCATCATTGCCCACTGCTCCACGGGCGTGCGCGCCGAGATGGCGTACCACAAGCTCAAGGCCGCCGGCTACAACGCCGGCTTCGTCAAGGCCGACATCGAGTTCGACAAGAAGGGCAAGGTGTCGATCGACGGCTGAGCGACAGCAGCTCAACGATCATGAGCGGGCGCTGCGGGCGCCCGCTCGCGTTTCGGTCATGGGCAAATGTGGCTCCGCCACTTTGCTCATACCCCCACGGGGGGCGGGCCGGCTCGGGCCGGCCCTGCGGCGCTCAGAAGCGCGCCGTGTACATGAGCTGGGCGTTGGTCTGCTTGTGCGTCACCACCACGCCCGTGCCCGTGGTCACGGTGCTCGTGGGCGCAATGGTCAGCGAGCCGTTGAAAGCGCTGGTGGGCGAGAACGCGTAGCCCACGCCGAAGGTGTAGTGCTTCTCCACGGTGGCCGGGAAGAGCGGGTTGACGTCGGCCTCGGGGATCGGGTTGCTGGCATGGTTGTAGCCCGCGCGCAGCGTGAGCTGCCCGTTCACGGCGTAGGCCAGCCCCAGGTTGGTCACGGTCTGGTCGCTCCAGTTCTGCGGCAGGGCAAAGCTCACCGAGCCACCCATGCCGGCACTGTCGTAGCGCAGACGGAAGTCCTTCATCACCTTGGACCAGGCCAGGCTCTTCAGGTCGGCGGCGATCAACAGGTCGGGCGTGGCCTGCCAGCTCGCGCCAATGGCCGTGGTGGTGGGCCACTGGAAATCCACCACCGTGATGCGGCCGCTGTCGGTGAAGCCGCCGGTGGCGCTGATCGTCGCGCCGCTGCCCCCGGTCTTCATGTCCTTGAGCGCGGTCTTGTTCTGGTACGAGAGGCCGAGCATGACGGTCTCGCTGGCCTTGTAGACCGCGCCGAGCTTGGCCGCCCAGCCGGTGGAGGTGGCCTCGCCGGTGAAGTCGCTGCCGTTGGAGAAGTCGATGCGCGCCCAGGGCGCCCCGCCCAGCGCCGGCAGCGCCGCACCCAGGTTGCCCGAGGCCGCCGTGACCATCTGGCCGAGCTGGGCGCCGCTGGCGGCCATGCGCATGTCCAGCCCCGCCCAGACGAAGTCCAGCGTGGCCCCTATGGCCAGCTCGGGCGTCACCTGGTAGGCCACGGGCAGCAGCAGCCGGCCCACGCCCAGCTCCGAGCGCACCGGGGCGCCCGAGCCCGCGGCAAGGAAGGTATCGGCGCTGTACTCGGTGCCCATGCCCCCCTGGGCGAAGATGCCCAGGCCGTAGGTCAACGCACCCTGGCGGCGCGCGTAGCCGAAGGCCGGCATGATGTAGGAGGTGCCGCCCGAGTCGGCGGTGGGCATGCCCTCCATCGAACTGGCGATCTTGGGGCCGAGCAGACCCAGCGCCACGTCGAGCCGCGCGCCAGGCGTCATCAGCGCCAGGGTGGCGGGGTTTTGCGCCATCGCGGCAGTGCCGTGCTCGATGGCCTGCGAGGCGCCACCCATCGCGCTGGAAATGGGGCCGTAGCCTTCCATGTTCATGCCGTTGGTGGCCAGGGCCGGCAAGGCGGCTGCGCACAACGCAGCCAGGGGGGTGAGCTTGAGGACGCGGGTCGGTGTGCGCATGGAATGTCTCCGTGGGTGGGGTTGCGAAAGGCCGCGGTCGATGTCCGCTTCAGGAACGGGGGGTCACCACTGGGCCAGCAGCCGCCCCCGGGCGACCTTGCTGGGCCAGAGCTTGAGCGGGCTCGTGCCCTTGGCGATGCACGCGCCGCTGCGCACGTCGAACTGCCACTCGTGCTTGGGACAGGTGAGCGTGCAGCCCTCGAGCGCCAGGTGCGGGATGTCGGTGGTCTGGTGCGGGCAGCGGCTGTCGTAGACGCGCCACCCCTCATCGGCGCGATGCACGAACAGGCCACGGCCGTCGCATTCGACGCGCTGCGTGTCGCCGACCTTGAAGCCCTTGGTCGCCATCACATCGTGCCACTCGCCCTTGGCGCCCAACGCGCCGGGCTGGAATTCGGGCAGGTCCAGCGCCAGGATGATGTCCGTGGCCCAGACGATCTTGGCCAGGCCCAGCGTGGGGAAGGCCATGAGCAGCGCGTCCAGCACCTCCAGCGGCGTGCAGCCCTCGCGCAGCGCGCGGCCCAGGTACTGCTTGAAGCCGCGCTCGGTCTGGGCGTCGACCTTGGTGATGACGCTGATCAGGTTGCGCGTCTTCGGGTCGAGGTGCTTGCCGCATTCCTTGAGGAAGGCGAAGTAGTGGCCCAGCGCGTCGCCGCGGGCCTTGACGAGGTAGTTGAGTGCGTCGCTCATGCTGAGGTGGATGCAGTGGGATGGACCTGAACGAAGACCGGGCATTCGGCCAGGCCGATGACCTTCTGTGCGACGCCGCCGATCCAGGCGCGCAGCGGCGCCTCCGGCCGGTGGCGGGCGAGCACGATGAGGTCGGCGCCGCAGTGCTTTGCAGCGCCCAGGAGCTCCTGGAAAGGGCGGCCGACGCGCACTTCGCCCTCGGCCGCGGCCACGTGCTGACGGGCCTGCAGCAGCGCGGCCTGCAGCGCCTGCTGTGCCGCGGCGCGCGCCTCTTCGCTGCTGGCCACGCACACCAGTTGCAGGGGCAATTGCCATTGCGCGGCCAAGGCACAAGCCTGGGCCAGCGTGGCCGGGTCGGCGGCCAGCGGGTCCACGCCCACGAGCACGCGGCGCTGCCACAAGCGGGCACCGCGCGGCGCCACGAGGACGCTGCACGGAGCGTGGGCCACCACCTTGCTGACCATCTCGCCGACCAGCAAGTTGGCGAGCAGGCCGCGCTTCCCACGACGGCGGATGACGATCCAGTCGGTCGCTTGCTCTTGCGCCACCTGCACGATCTCGGCCGAGGGCTCTGCACCATGGCGCACGTTGACGCTCAGCGCCACGCCCTGCGCCCGCGCCAGGGCCTGCAGGGCTTCACGGCGGCGCGCCGCGGCGGCGTCGGCCTGTGCGGCCAGTTGCGGTGCGGCCATCTCGAACTCGGGGTTGCTGAGCACCGGCAGCACGGCCTGCAGCGGTATACCGGCATCGCGCGCCAGGATCAAGGCCAGGGCTTCGCTGCCCGTGTCGAACTCGGAATGCTCGGTGGCCAGCAGCAGACGGTTGAACAGTGCCGCCACCTCAATGCCCCCCGGTGAGCAGGCCCGAGGCCGCCAGCACCACCACGGCCACCTCGGCCAGGCAGATCAGAACGAAGGCGGTGTCGCGGCGTGCCCGGTACAGCGGCACCAGCGCCAGCAGGCACAGCACCGAGCTGCCCGACAGGATGGCAATGCCCAGCAGCCCGGCGATGTCGCCCTTGTGCAGCAAGGCCATCCAACCCCAGCCGGTGGGCGAGCCGGTGAGCTCGAGAAAGCGGCCCACCGGGTGCACCCACAGCTCGGGCAGCTTTTGCGGCGGCACATGCGATTCCATCAGCCCGGTGACGTAGGCGGCAAAGCTCAGCAGCAGCACCACCAGGCCGACGCGCGTGCCCCAGTCCAGCAACTTGGCGTACAGCAGTTGCTCGGGTGGCTGTTCGGTGCGCTCGGCGTTTGTCGGCTTCATGGCCAGATCCCCGTGCCTTTGAGCATGGCGCGCAAGCCGGCGAACAACAGCACACCGATGACCATGCGGCGGATCACCGAGCCCTTGAGCACATTCAACAGTCGGGCGCCGATGCGCGCGCCCAGCATCATGCCCACCACCGAAGGCACGGCCACCATCGGCAGCACGGCACCCTTGTTGATGTAGACCCAGGCCGCCGATGAATCCACCAGCGACAGCACCACGCTGGAGGTGCCCGCGGCGACCTTCAGCGGCGCACCCATCAGCAGGTTCAGCGCCGGCACATTGGCCCAGCCGGCACCAATGCCGAACATGCCGGCCAGCACGCCTATGCCCAGGAAGGTCACCAGCCCCGGCACCGTGCGATGCACCTGCCACTGCATTGCCTGGCCCGAGGCGCGGTCGAGAAATACGCCGTGCAGCGCCAGTGACTGCGACAGCGCGTCCGGCCGCGCCACGTGCGGGAATTCGGACTTCTTCGACACAAACATCAGCACCACGATGCCCAGCACCACGCCACCCAGCAGCATCTGCACCACGTTGGCCGGCATCGCCAGGCCGAGCATCGCGCCGCCGATCGAGCTGGCCGAGGCCAGCACCGCCAGCGGCAGCGCCAGGCGCAGGCTGCCGAGTCCTCCGCGCATGAGCGTGGGCCCGGCCGCCAGCGCGCTGGCCAGCGCCACCAGGAGCCCGGCGCCGCGCACGAAGTCCAGGTGGAAAGGAAAGAAGCTGCCGATGATGGGCACGAACAGCGTGCCGCCGCCGATGCCCGCCGGCACCGCCACGATGCCCATCAGGAAGCAGGCCAGGAACAGCCCGATCGGCCACACCCACCAAGCCACCGCTTCGGCTCCGCCGGCGGCTGTTGCGTGTGCCGACGCGGCTGCCAGCAGCAGACCGCCAGCCACCGCGGCCGCGCGCAGCCCCCGCGTCACGACACCGCCTGGTAGTAGAGGTTCTGCGGGTGATTGGCCTGCGCAAGGAAGAACCAGCGCTCGGCCAGCAGCCCCAGGTACTGCACGACGAAAGCCAGTGCGAGCAGGCCGGCCGAAGGCGAGGACAGGCCCAGCGCGAGCAGGAGCAGCGGCAGCACGAAGGCGCCGAGCACGAAGGCCCACTTCACCTGGCGCAGCGCCCCCGGGCCCTTGCCGTGGAAGAACTCGCGCGTATTGAACGATCCACCCATGAAACCCATCGCCCGCTGGGCGATCTGCGGATGGCGGATGCCGATGGCCGTCTGCAGCGTGGACCTGGGCTTGAGCCGTGCATTGCGCCGCAGCGACAACCCGCGGCTGACGGCGGCCAGCAGCGTGAGGCACAGCGCCGCGCCGCCGCAGCCCGGTGCCAGCGCCGGGGCGCCATAGGCCGCCAGCACGGTGGCCAGGGTGCTGCCCGAAGCCAGCCCGAGCAGCGCATAGTTGACCAGGGTGTACACGCTCGCCCACTCTTGCAGGAAGCGCACCGACGCATACACCATCGCCGTGCACACGAACAGCGTCAGGCAGGCCAGCGCCGCTGCCACGCCCAGCGCCAGCGTCCCGCCCGTGCCCAGGCCATGGGCCAGCGTCCAGAGGAAGACCGTGCCCATGAACAGCGGCAAGGCGATGACCTCGCGCGACAGCCAGGAGGTGCGCCACATCGACGCCGAGCGCCAGGCGCGCTCGGGCCGGCCGAGGTGGAAGAACGAGGCGACGAGCCCGCCCGCGGCCAGGGCCAGGGCGACCACCCCGCCCAGTGCGAGGAATGGGCCCTCGGCCCTGCCCGAGAGCTGGGCGGCGAACAGCGCCAGGTACAGGCCCTGCCCCGCCCCGATGAGGGTGGTGAGGAAGATGACGGAAAACGCCGGGTTCATGTCGTGCGCTGCGCTGTCGAGGTCAGGTGGCGAAGTCTTCGCGGCCGGCACCTTGCTGCGGCATCTCGGGCTGCTTGCCGTCGATCTTCAGCGGGTTGTCGGCACGCACCAGGTCTTCGGCGTGGATCGTCATGCCGGTGCGCCGGCGCGGCAGGTAATGATTGGCCGGGCGCGTGTTCCACTCGGGCATGAGTGCGTAGCCGCCGCGCTCGCGGATGGCCACCGAGACCTCCGAGTCGCTGTCGTGCACGTCACCGAACAACCGCGCATTGGCCGGGCAGGCGAGCACGCAGGCGGGCTTGCGTTCGGCCACGGGCAGCGTGGTGCTGTGCACGCGGTCCACGCACAGCGTGCACTTGGTCATCACACGGCGCTCTTCGTCGAACTCGCGCGCGCCGTAGGGGCAGGCCCAGCTGCAGTACTTGCAGCCGATGCACTTGTCGACGTCGACGAGGACGATGCCGTCCTCCTTGCGCTTGTACGACGCGCCGGTGGGGCACACCGGCACGCAGGGCGGCTCCTCGCAGTGCAGGCAGCTCTTGGGGAAGTGCACCGTCTGCGTGTGCGGGTACTCGCCCACCTCGAAAGTCTGCACGCGGTTGAAAAAGGTGCCGCTGGGGTCCTTGCCGTAGGGGTTGTCGTCCACCAGCGGGCCGGCCGCGCCCGAGGTGTTCCACTGCTTGCAGCTCGTCACGCAGGCGTGGCAGCCGACGCAGACGTTGAGGTCGATGACCAGGGCCAATTGGGTCATGGCGCGGCCTTCTTCCTGCCCATGCCCAGGCCCGCCATCCAGCCACGGCGCTTGGGTGCGGTGCCCATGCCGGGCACGGCCTGCACGGCCACGGCCTGCGGCCAGGTCTGGCCCGGTTCGTCGGCCTGGGCCTTGTAGATGCGCACGCGCACGTCGTACCAGGCGGCCTGGCCGGTGATGGGGTCGCTGTTGGAAATCGTGGCCCCCACGGTGCCTGCGGCACCTGCCCCCCGGGGGGGCGCAGCGCCGCCTTGGGGCGGCCCGGCGACGGCGCCCGTGCCACCCTGCCCGCCCGGCAGTTCCTCGCTGATGAGGTGGTTGAGGAGGAAGCCGCGCTGCGACTCGTTGGCGTCGGGGCTGAGGTTCCAGGCGCCGGCGGCCTTGCCGATGGCGTTCCAGGTCCACACCGTGCCGGGCTCCACCGCTTCGCTGTAGCGGCACATGCAGCGCACCTTGCCCCAGGGCGATTCGACCCACATCCAGCCGCCGTCCGCGATGCCCTCGGCGCCGGCGGTCTTGGGGTTAACCATCAGGTAGTTGTGCGTGTGGATCTGGCGCAGCCAGGCGTTCTGCGAGTCCCACGAGTGGTACATCGCCATCGGCCGCTGCGTCACCGCGTTGAGCGGGAACTTCGCCAGGTCGGTGGCCTGCTCTTCCAGCGGCGCGTAGTAGAAAGGCAGCGGGTCGAAGTAGGTCGCCACGCGCTGGCGCAGGCGATCCGGTGGCTGCTTGCCCGCCTTTCCACCAGGCCGCTTGCCCTGCGCGGCGAGGCGAAAGCGCTGCAGGAACTCGCTGTAGATGTGGATGACGATGGGGTCGCGGTCGCGCCTGAGGCCGGCGCCCTGCGCCCAGCGCATGTAGCCGTCGTTCCAGTTGCGCATGTACTGGTGCTCGGGCGCCATGTGCTGCTGGAAGACGCAGTTGTTCTTCTCGTACATCTCCCACTGCTTGGGATTGGGCTCGCCGCGCATGCTTTTCTCGCCGCCCTTGCCGCGCCAGCCGGCGAGGAAGCCGATGCCCGAGCCGGGCGCGGTTTCGTAGTTGACGACGAAGTCGGGGTAGTCGCGGAACTTGCGCGCGCCCTCGGCCGTGGTGAACGCCGGCAGCTCGAGCCGACTGGCCAGCTCGACGATCACGTCCTGGAAGGGCTTGCACTGCCCGCTGGGCGGCAGCACCGGGATGCGCACGGAATCGACCGGGCCGTCGAACTCGCTGATCGGCCGGTCGAGCATCGACATGCAGTCGTGGCGCTCGAGGTAGGTGGTGTCGGGCAGGATGAGGTCGGCGAAGGCCGTCATCTCGCTCTGGAAGGC
This sequence comes from Rubrivivax sp., assembly GCA_020720385.1. Lineage (GTDB taxonomy): Bacteria > Pseudomonadota > Gammaproteobacteria > Burkholderiales > Burkholderiaceae_C > Rubrivivax. Next base: position 24,792 of record DYOR01000003.1, on the reverse strand, counting down.
ATCGCACACGACGAGGAAGGGGATCTTGTACTCGCCGCCTTCGCCCTTGTCGTTGAGCATGCGCCGCACCTCGGACGTGTTCATCGTCGAGTTCCAGGCCATGTTGGCCATGAAGATGAGCAGCGTGTCGATCGGGTAGGGGTCGCCGCGCCAGGCGTTGGTGATGACGTTGTGCATCAACCCGTGCGCCGACAACGGGTGCTCCCAGCTGAAGCCCTTGTCGATGCGCACCGGCTCGCCGTTCGCATCGACGAAGAGGTCGTCCGGGCTTTCGGGCCAGCCCAACGGCGCGCCGTTCAGCGGCGTGTCGGGCTTGACCGCCTCGGGGCCCTTGGGCGGGCGCGCATTGGGCGGCACGGCACGCGGGTAAGGCGCCTTGTGGCGAAAGCCCCCGGGCCGGTCGATGGTGCCCAGCAGGCTCATCAGGATGGCCAGGGCGCGGATGGTGTGAAAGCCGTTGCTGTGCGCCGCCAGGCCGCGCATGGCGTGGAAGGCCACCGGGTTGCCGGTGACGCTGTCGTGCGTCTTGCCCCAGGAGTCCGTCCAGGCGATGGGCAACTCGATCTTCTCGTCGCGCGCGGTGATGCCCATCTCGTGCGCCAGGCGCCGGATGGTGGCCGCCGGGATGCCGGTGATGCCGCTGGCCCACTCCGCGGTGTAGGGCTTGACGCGCTCTTCGAGGAGTTGGAAAGCGGGCACTGCCGGCGTGCCATCGGGCAGGCTGAACTTGCCCAGCAGCGCCGGGTCGGCGCCCTCGGCGTGGTCGGCCACCGCCTTGCCGCTGTGGCGGTCCCACCAGTAGAAGTTGTGCGGCCGCAGCGGGTTGACGATGTCGCCTTCGGCATTGCGCAGCATGAGACCGAAGTCGTCGCTGGCCGCGTCCTGGTTCACCAGCTGGCCGGCGTTGGTGTAGCGGGCGAGGAAGTCGCGGTCGTACAGGCCCAGCGCGATGAGCTCGTGCACCAGCGCCAGCAGCAGCGCGCCGTCGGTGCCGGGCTTGATCGGGATCCACTCGTCGGCAATCGCCGAGTAGCCCGTGCGCACCGGGTTGATGCTGATGAAGCGGCCGCCCGCGCGCTTGAACTTGCTCAGCGCGATCTTCATCGGGTTGGAGTGATGGTCCTCCGCCGTGCCGATCATGACGAAGAGCTTGGCGCGGTCCAGATCGGGGCCGCCGAACTCCCAGAAGCTGCCGCCGATCGTGTAGATCATGCCGGCGGCCATGTTCACCGAGCAGAAGCCGCCGTGCGCGGCGTAGTTGGGCGTGCCGAACTGGCGTGCGAAGAGGCCCGTCAGCGCCTGCATCTGGTCGCGCCCGGTGAACAGGGCGAACTTCTTCGGGTCGGTGGCGCGCAGGTGGCGCAAGCGCTCTTCCAGCGTCTTGAAGGCCTCGTCCCAGGAGATCGGCTCGAACTCACCCGCGCCGCGCTCGCTGCCCGCCTTGCGCTTGAGCGGCTGCGTCAGCCGCGCCGGCGAGTACTGCTTCATGATGCCGCTGGAGCCCTTGGCGCAGATCACGCCCTGGTTCAGCGGGTGCTCGGGGTTGCCCTCGATGTAGCGCACCTCGCCATCGCGCAGATGCACGCGAATGCCGCAGCGGCAGGCGCACATGTAGCATGTGGTGTTGCGGGTTTCGGTGCTCGCTCCGGGCAGGGGCGGGGCCGTCGGATCGTGCAGCGGTGTGGCCGGCATCGGATGGTTCTTGGGTGCGCGGCCGCAGGGAGCAGCCTGACGTGTCTCTGGGTGCTATTAGGCGCAACGCACTGCTCGGGCGTCTATCACCGGGACGGGTAATGACCGTCTAATCCATATGGGGGAGTCAGGATATCGCCTTGGCGACGCCGGCATCCCGCCCCGGCGCGCAACATCGCCCGCAGCGCGCCGCCGGCTGCATACCCCGCCCTGTATCAGGGTGAGGGCCTATGGCACTTCGCTGGCGGAGCGGTTCCAATGGACGGTTGCAGGACATGGAGTCCCGCCCGCCCGCCAGGCCCACTGAGACATGCGCACAGACACGCTTGCACCGCCGCCGCAGCCGCAGCACTCAGGCAGCCCGCAGCCCGCAGACACCCGCATCCTCGCCGAGATCACCGCCGAGCTGGCCACCGGGGACGACCTGGATGCCTTGCTGCAACGCCTGCTCACACCCATCGTGCGGCAGGCGGGCGCCCAGGCCGGGGCGGTGCGCCTGCTCTCGGCCAGCGGCGAGGAGTTCCAGGTCGTGAGCACCCTGGGCTTGCCGCGCGGCGCCTGCGGCAGCGGGCACAGCGTGGGGCGGCATTGCGGCCACTGCGGCGCCGCGGCGGATGGACACGAAGTCATCTGGGCGGCCGACCTGAGCGCCTGCTCCACCCTGTGCAGCAGCGTCTTCCGCGACGGCGCCTACCAGCGCCTGCTCGTCGTGCCGCTGCAGCACCGCGGCCGCGTGCTGGGCGTGTGCAACCTGCTCTTCACCAGCGCGGACGAACCCTCCGCCGAGGTCGTCGCCCTGCTGCGCTCGGTGGGTGAACTGCTCGGCCTGGCACTCAACCACGCGCGCCTGGAACAGGCCGAGCTGCAGGCCACGCTGCTGCACGAGCGGCAGATGATGGCCGCCGAGGTGCACGATTCGCTGGCCCAGTCGCTGGCCTTCGTGAAGATGCGCCTGCCCCTGCTCAGCGACGCCGTGCTGGCCCAGGACGCGCCGCGCGCGCAGGGCTATTGCGACGACGTGCGCCGGGCGGTGAACCAGGCCCACGGTGCCCTGCGCGGCATCCTCACCCACTTCCGCGCGCCCATGGACCCGCAGGGACTGGAGCATGCGCTGCACGCGACGGTGGCAAACTTCCGCCGTACCAGCGGCGCCGAGCTGGATTTCGTCAACGGCCTGCCCGGCCTGCGCCTGACATCCGAGCAGGAGACCCAGGTCTTCCACATCGTGCAAGAGGCACTCAGCAACGTGGCCAAGCACGCCGCGGCCCGGCATGCGCAGCTGCGCCTGGCGGCCGCACCGCCCGACGCGGTGGAGATCGTCGTCGAGGACGACGGTGCCGGCCTGCCCAGCGCCGCGGGCGGTGGCACGCACTACGGCATGGAGATCATGGCCGAGCGCGCGCGGCGCATCGGCGGCACCCTGGACGTCGGCGCGCGCGAAGGCGGCGGCACGCGCGTGCGGCTGGCCTTCCCGGCGCAGGCCGCCGCCCAGTCGACGGCATCGGAGGCCCACTGATGCCCGCACCGCGCATCGTTCTCGTCGACGACCACGCGCTGTGTCGCAACGGCCTGTCGGACCTGCTCACCCACCGCGGGGGGATGGAAGTGGTGGCCGCGCTGGCCGACCCCGACCAGCTCATCACCGTCCTGCGCGAGAGCCGGCCCGACCTGGTGGTGCTGGACCTGCGCATGCCGGCCACCGACGGCCTGACCCTGCTGCGGCGGCTGCGCGCCGAGGGCATCGACACCCCGGCGCTGATCCTGACGATGAGCGACTCGGAGAACGACCTCTCCGCCGCGCTGCGCGCCGGCGTGCGCGGCTACCTGCTCAAGGACATGGAGCCCGAGGACGTGGTCGCGGCGATCGGCCACGCCGCGCGCGGCGAGCTCACGGTGGCGCCGGCGATGACCCTCAAGCTCGCGCAGCTGCTGCAATCCGGCTCGAAGGAGAGCGACCGGCGCGGCATGCTCGCCTCGCTCACCGAGCGCGAGCGCCAGATCCTGGAGCACCTGGCGCGCGGCGAGAGCAACAAGACCATCGGGCGCGCGCTGGACATCAGCCACGACACGGTGAAGCTGCACGTGCGGCACATCCTCACCAAGCTCAACCTCACCTCCCGCGTGGAGGCCGCCGTGTTCGCCGTGGAGCAGCGCTTCAGCGCTGCCGGCAGCACCGGCCGCTGAGCCTTCAGCCGGCCGGCGGCAGCTGCTTCTTCCAGGCCTGGAATCCGCCGGCCACCGACAAGGCCTTGCCATAGCCCAGCGAGCGCAGCAGGCGCGCGGCGTAGAGGCTGCGCCGGCCGCTGTTGCACAGGCACAGCACGATGTTGTCGTGCCCGTGGTGCAGGCGGTTCAAGGTGGTGAAGAAGCCCTGCACGTCGATGTCCGTGGGCTGTCCGGCATCGAGCACGTCCTGCTCGTCCTCGCTCAGGGTGTGTCCGAGCAGGAGCTTGACCTCGAACAGCGGGATGTGCACGGCGCCCGGGACGGCGCCCTTCATCTCGATCTCGAAGGCCTGGCGGATGTCGACCATGGTGCCCAGGCCGAGCCGGCACAGCTCGGTGGCGCTGGCCAGGCTGATCTCCAGGTCGTGCTCGTCGTCGCTGCCGCTGCCGGCCGTGTCGGTGGTGTCCATCGCGCTCCTCGGCCAGGGGCCGGTGTGGAGCGCGATTGTGCCGTCAGCGCAAAGACAGCGGCCTCAGGGCGGCCTCAGCAGCTGCCCTGCCCTGCGCGGCCCGTGAGGGATCAGGGGCAGGCGCTCCACTCGCCGGGCACCTTGCCGACGAGGAGCAGGAAGCCGCCGAAGGGGCCCATGTTGCCCATGGCCTCCATCTTCGGGCCCTCGAAGTTCAGGCGGCTGAACATCATCGCCTTCATCGGGCCGTAGTCGCCGGCGCCCATCTCGCGCCAGCGCGGCGTCTCGGCCCACATCAGGTAGTCTGCGCCGCCGTCGAGCTTGTCGGTCTTCGCCACGCCGCCATAGACGCATTGCGCCTTGTTCTCCTTGAGCGCGATCTGCAGCTCGATGCGCGGGCTCTTCGGGCAGTCCGCACGGTAGATCTGCATCGCCTTGAAGCCACGCCCGCCGTCATTCTTCACCCAGCCGGATTCGACGAGCTTGTCGGTGAGCGTGGTGTCGGCATTCCAGGCCTCGCACATGGCCTGCGCCCAGGGCGCCGACATGGCCGGTGCAGGCGCGCTCGGTGCCGGGGTCTGCGCCCACGCCCCGTGGGCCGCCACGACGGTGATCAGGGCGGAGGCGAAAGGGTGGAGTTTCATCGTTCAGGCCTGTGCAGTGGACAAAGGGGCGCCAACGCCGGCAGCGGCACCTTGGCTCTCGAACCAGGCCAGTTCGTCGCGCAGGCGCACGACCTCGCCGACGATGGTCAGGCAGGGCGAGGCGAGCCCGGCGCGGGCCACCGCCTCGGCCAGCGTGGCGAGCGTCGCGCACACCACCTGCTGGCAGGCCTGGGTGCCGTGCGACACCACCGCGGCGGGCCAGTCGCGCGGCAACCCGTGCGCCACGAGTTCGTTGCAGATGGACGCCAGGCCGGACAGGCCCATGTAGATGACCACCGTCTGCCGCGGCCGCGCCAGGGCGGGCCAGTCGAGCTTGCAGCTGCCGTCCTTGAGGTGGCCGGTGACGAAGGTGCAGCTTTGCGCGTAGTCGCGGTGCGTCAGCGGAATGCCGGCGTAGCTGGCCACGCCGCAGGCCGCGGTGATGCCCGGCACCACCTCGAAGGGCACCCCTTCGGCCGCCAGCACCTGCAGTTCCTCGCCACCGCGCCCGAAGACGAAGGGGTCGCCGCCCTTCAGGCGCACCACCTGCCGGCCTTCGCGCGCCAGGCGCACGAGCAGAGTGTTGATGTCCTCCTGCACCATGCTGTGGTGGCTGCGCTCCTTGCCCACGTAGAGGCGTTCCACGTCCGGCCCGATGAGGTCGAGTACACCGGAACCGACGAGGTTGTCGTAGACCACGACATCGGCCTGCGCCAGCAGGCGCGCCGCGCGCAGCGTGAGCAGTTCCGGGTCGCCCGGGCCGGCACCGACGAGATACACGGTGCCGCAGCGGGCACGACACGCCGCGAGCATGGCGGGAATATCGACGAAGGAATTCATGCGTTGCTCCAATGGGGCGCTGGATGCCATCTCCGCCCGGCCGTTCCGAAGGTGCTGACCGCCCCAAGGGTCACGAAGGGGCCCCGGGCGGGCCATGGGGGCAGCGAACGAAGTGAGCTTGGGGGTTTCATCTCAGCCTCCACAACTGCCACAGCTGCCGCTGCCACAGCCCCCGCGCGCGGCCGGCGCCGCCGGGCCACAGCCGCCCGCTGACGCTTCACGCTCCGGGACGAAGACGAAGGCGAAGTGGCCAGGTTCCACTTCCGCATAGTCGAGCACCGTGCGCTCGAGCAAGGCCCGGCTCGAGGCGCCGACGAGCACCGTCAGCCCCTGGAAATCGGCGGGCTGGTCGTCGACGCGCTCCTCGTCGAAGCCCATGCCGTACTCGATCGAGCCGTCGTCCGTCTTGCGCGCGGCCACGCGCAAGGCCATGCCCGCGGCGTCGCTGCGCTCGGCCGCGGCCTGGATCTCCTGCAAGGCACCGGGGGTCATGCTGAACATGGGGCGGTCTCCAAAGACTGAAGTGCAGTGGGTTGCGGCCGGGCGTTGCGCTGCCGGCGCACGAAGTCGACGAAGCGGGCGACCCACTCGGTGCCCGCGCTGCTGCGCAGATGTGCGTACGAGGCAAGCAGGTTGTGCACAACGACGCCATCGTGTTCGCCGTCGACCCCATGGCCGCGCTGCACGGCGTAGGCGAAGCGCGTGCCCGGGGCTAGGCCTTCCAGGCTGGAGTGGTGGAACTCGTGGCCGCGCAGCACGCGCCCCGCCGGCGCGGCCCAGGGGTGCGCCGCCGTTTCCTGCAACTGCACGTAGCCGCGGCCCACCGAGCGCGCCTGCATCACCGCATCGCCGGGAATCGCGCCCACCATCTCCGCCTTGCGCCCCTGCCAGGCGATGCTGCGCGCCAGGTACATCAAGCCGCCGCATTCGGCATAGGTGGGCAGGCCGTCCGCGATGGCCTGGCGCAAGGCGCCGCGCAGGGCCGCGTTGGCGTGCAGCGCATCGATGCAGGTCTCGGGGAATCCGCCGCCGATGAACAGGCCGTCGATCGCCGGCAGGCACGTGTCGTGCAAGGTGTCGATGGGAACGAGCTGCGCGCCGGCGGCGTCGAAGGCCGCCAGGTCGTCGGCATAGTAGAAACCGAAGGCGCGGTCGCGCGCAATGCCGATGCGCAGTGTCTCGCCGTGCGGCCCGGGGGCGGGGAGCGGCGGCAGCGGCTCGAACACGGGGGCCGAGGCGGCGAGCGCGCGCACCCGGGGCAGGTCCACCTGCGCCGCGACGATGCGGCCGATGGCCTGCACGCGCGCGACGGCATCGTCGACCTCGGCGCAAGGCATCAAGCCGAGGTGGCGCTCCAGCAGCGCCAGGCGCTCGTCCTGCCCCAGCGCGCCGAGCACCGGCAGGTCGGTGTAGTGCTCGATCACCGCGCGCAGCTTGGCCTCGTGGCGCGAGCCGCCGACGCGATTCAGGATCACGCCGCCGATGCGCAGGCCGCGGTCGAAGGCCTGGTAGCCGAGGATCAGCGGGGCGACGCCACGCGACATGCCGCGCGCATCGATCACCAGCAGCACCGGCAGGCCAAATTCATGTGCCAGGGCCGCGTTGCTGTTGCTGCCGTCCAGCGCCAGGCCGTCGTACAGGCCCATGTTGCCCTCGACGATGGCCAGCTCGGCGCCGCGCACGCCCTCGCTGAAACAGCGCCGCAGGGACGCGCGGTCCATGAGCTGCGGGTCGAGGTTCAGGCAGGGCCGACCCGCCGCCTGGGCGAGCCACATCGGGTCGATGTAGTCGGGCCCCTTCTTGAAAGGCTGCACCGCCAGCCCCTGCGCGGCGTAGGCCGCACACAGGCCCAGCGTGACGGTGGTCTTGCCCGAGGAGCGGTGCGCCGCGGAGACGAGCAGGCGGTCCATGTCAGTACCGCCCGGCCGGCCGAAGGTACTGACGCGCCCCCCCGGGGGGCAGCGAGCGCAGCGAGCGTGGGGGACGCTTCATCCTAAGGTTTCGCCAGGGCGAAGTCGTCCTGTGGCATGAAGTCGAGCACGCGCACGCCCACCACCGTGAGCAGGAAGGCCGCGCCCAGTCCGCCCACCCCGAGCAGCAACTCGGGCAGCGAAGGCGAGTAGCGCGCCACGGCGCCGTCACCAAAGCTGCTGCTCACCACATGGCCGGGGAAGATCTCCAGCGGAAAGACCTGCCCGCCGATGATGAAGACGAAGAGCCAGGCGAAGGCACCCAGCACCACCAGCGCCGCGGCGGCAAAGGTGCCGCGCTCGCCGGCGAACTTCGGGTGGAAGAGCAGCACCAGCGGCGCCACCGAACCGAGCAGGACGTAGCCGCCCCAGAAGAGCAGCGGGAACAGCCCGCCGTCGCGCAGGATGAAGGCCTCGAACGCCCCCTGGCGCGCGAAGTACAGGTGGGTCAGGTGGTAGACGGCGACGAGGAACAGCGCCGCAGCGATGAACACGCCCAGCAGTCGCGCCATGCGGCGCTGGATCGCGGGCGTGAGATGGCGGTCGTTCCAGGCGTACATGGTGGACTGCACGATGAGGAACACCGCCAGCCCCCAGCCGAAGGAGAGCACGATGAACAGCGGCGCCAGCAATGCCGACCCGTAGGCCTGGCGCGCCACGAGGAAGGCGAAGATCGAACCGGTGCCGGTGGTGAGCACGAAACGCCACACCAGCGCCGCCAGCCCGGCGGGCTTGGACCAGGCGTTGTAGCGGCGCTCGAACATCGTCCACAGGTACACCGCGACGATGCCGGTCATGCCCGAATAGAGGAACACGTTCCAGGCGAACACCGACTTGAAGTTGTAATGCGTGGCGGCGACGACGAGGCGCTCGGGGCGCCCGAGGTCGAGCATGAGCACCATCAGGCCGCCCATGAGCAGGGCCACGCACAGCAGGCCCGAGAGCGGCGCGCGCGGCTTGTACACGGGCTGGCCGAAGACCGAGCCGATGGAGGCCACGTTGAGCACGCCCGAGGCGGCCACGACCATGAAGATGGCGAACACATGCGGCAGGCCCCAGACCACCTGGTTGTTCATGCCGGTGACGACGTGCCCGTGCAACTCCATGTAGTGCGCGGCCCCCAGGCCGATGGCCGTGACCGCGCCGGCGAGGACCACGAGGAGCCAGAACTGGCGGGTTTCCGCAGGTGCTTTCATGGTCTACAGGCCCTGGTAGCGCACGCCCGGGTCGAGCATCAGGTCGGCGCGCAATTGCGTGCTGCGCACCGCGCGCACGCGCTGCGAGATCTCGCTGTGGGCGTCGTTGAGGTCGCCGAAGACGATGGCGCCGTGGCCGGCCTTGGTGCAGGCCTCGGCGCAGGCGGTGGTCTTCTCGCCCTTGTCGATGCGGTGCACGCACATCGTGCAGCTCTCCACGCAGCCCTTGCCGCGTGGCACGTCGGGCGTTTGCGCCGTGAGCTCTTCGTGCACGAAGGAGCGCGCCTTGTAGGGGCAGGCCATCATGCAGTAGCGGCAACCGATGCAGATGTGGCGGTCCACCAGCACGATGCCGTCGGCGCGCTTGAACGAGGCGCCGGTGGGACACACGTCGACGCAGGGCGGCTCGGCGCAGTGCTGGCACATCACCGGGGCCGAAGCCTGGCGGCCGGTCTTGATCTCCTTGATCTCGACCTTGCGGATCCATTGCGGCCGCGTGGCGTCGGGCCCGCCGCCGAGGCCGTTCTCGGTGTTGCAGGCGGTGACGCAGTCGGTGCAGCCGCTGGCGCACTTGGTGGTGTCGATGAGCATGCCCCAGCGCACCTTGGGGTTGGCCCCGGCGCCGGTGCCGCCGGGTGCCGCGGCCTGGGCGATCTCGATGAGCTGGATGCCCGGCGCGAGCATGATGCCGCCCACCGCCGCGGCGGCCACGCCGAGAAAACCACGGCGGCTCACTTCGGCGCCCCCTGCCGGGCGACGCTGCGCGGCCGGCTGCTGTGGCACTCGAAGCAGTCGATCTTCACCGCCGCGTAGCTGTGGCAGCTGACGCAGAAGTTCGTTTCACCTTGGCTCACGCTCATGGTGCTGCGGCTGGCATGGCAGTCGATGCAGTCCTTCAGGCTGTACTTGCTGCCGCGGATGCCCCCGTGCACGGTCTCGTCGCGCTGGTGGCGCAGCAGGTCCATGTGCGTGCGCCGCATCACCGCCGGCGGCTCCACGCACTGCGTTCCCGGCGCGGCGCGCTCGATCACCGGTTGCGGTGTGCGGCCTCCGCCGGCGGCCGGAAAGGCCAGCGCCACCAACCCACACAACAGCGCGCACCGTGACCAAGCGGACGCCGCGGATCCGGCTTTGCCGGTCCGCTGGGGTCGCCCCCCCGGGGGGGAGGCGCCGAAGGCGTTTCGGGGGGGGGCCATTTATTCCCCGAGTCCCATCTGGATGTAGCCGGTGGGGCAGACGTCCTTGCAGATGTGGCAGCCGATGCACTTGGTGTAGTCGGTGTCGACATAGCGGCCGGTGGTGGCCTTGGCCTTGGGCACCTTGAACACCGCCGTCTGCGGACAGTAGACGACGCAGTTGTCGCACTCGAAGCACTGCCCGCAGCTCATGCAACGCTTGGCCTCGGCCTGCGCCTGCGCTTCCAGCAAGGGCAGCAGGCGCTCCTCGAAGTTGTTCAGCGCCTCCTTGGCGTTGAGCGTGACGATGTTGCGCCGGTTGCGTGGCGTGTAGGCGAAGTGACCGAGGAACAGTTCGCCGTGCGGGATGACGTAGCGGTCGGAGCGGTTGTCGTAGTTGTGCACCGCGCCGCTGCTGGCGTCCGTGCCGTGCACGGCGCCCTGGAGGGTCGTGACCTTGAGGCCCTTCTCGACCATCTTGCGCATCAGGTCGAAGCTGTGCACGTCCACCTTGGGCCGCCTGTCCAGCCCCTCGCCGCGCAGGTGGCGGTCGATGCCGTCGGCGGCGATCGCGCCGTGCCCGATGGCCGTGGTGAGCAGGTGCGGGCGCACCACGTCGCCGCCCACGAACATGCCGCTGGGCTTGCCGTCCTTGCCCTGCACTTCGTAGTTCTTGTCGGCGCTGATGCCGCCCTTGCCGTTGTTCAGCACCTCCAGCCCGGTGAAGTCCACCGCCTGGCCGATGGCCGAGACGATGAGGTCGGCCTCGATGTCCTCTTCGGTGCCCGGGATCTGCTTGATCTCCAGGCGCGTGCCGATGAACTTGGCCTCGCAACGCGCCACGCGCAGCGCCGTGGCGCGACCGCTGGCGTCGCGCACGACGGCCACGGGCGCCATGCCGCCGCGGATGGCGATGCCCTCGGCCAGCGCCTGCTCGATCTCGTGCTTGTTGGCCTGCATCTTGTCGACGCCGAAGACCGAGGTCAGCGTGACCTCGGCGCCCATGCGCGCCGACAGCGAAGCGGCGTCGTGCGCCGCGTAGCCGGCGATGACATGCTCCGGCCGTTCGCTCTCGTGCACCTGGTCGATGTGCCCCAGGCGGCGCGCCACGGTGGCCACGTCGATCGAGGTGTCGCCGCCGCCGACGACGACCACGCGTTTGCCCACGTGCTGCATGCGGCCATCGTTGAAGGCCTTCAGGAACGACGTGGCGGTGACCACGTTGGGCGCGTCGCTGCCCTCCACCGGCAGCGGGCGCCCGCCTTGCGCGCCGAGTCCGAGGAAGACGGCATCGAACTCGCTGCGGATCTGCTCGAGCGTGATATCGGTGCCGATGCGGCAGTTCATGCGCGTCGTCACGCCCAGGTCGAGGATGCGCTGGATCTCGGCGTCGAGCACGTCGCGCGGGGTGCGGAATCCCGGGATGCCGTAGCGCATCATGCCGCCGGTCTCGGCGCGCTCGTCGAAGATCGTCACCGCGTGGCCCTTGCGCGCCAGCTGGTACGCCGCCGACAAGCCCGCCGGCCCGGCTCCGATCACCGCCACTTTCTTGCCCGTGACCTGCGTCGGCTTGGGGAAGGCGAGCTTGTGCTCGATGGCCCACTCGCCGAGGAAGTGCTCGACCGAGTTGATGCCGACGAAGTCTTCCACCTGGTTGCGGTTGCAACCCGATTCGCAAGGCGCCGGGCAGACGCGGCCCATCACCGAGGGCAGCGGGTTGGCTTCCGTCAGCCGACGCCAGGCGTACTCCTGCCAGGGCACGCCGGCGGGCGGCTTCTCCACGCCGCGCACGATGTTCAGGTAGCCGCGGATGTCCTCACCCGAAGGGCAGCTGCCCTGGCAGGGCGGCGTGCTCTGGATGTAGGTCGGGCACTTGTGCGAGTGGTCGGCGTCGAAGATCTCTTCCTGCCAGGCGCGCGGCTTGGTGTCGCCGTCCCGGTAGCGGCGGAAGGTCAGCGGCTGGGGGCTGGCGGCAGTGGAGGCGTCGGACATCGGAAATCCCTTTCTGGCGATGGGCGGGTGCGAGCGTCGGGCGGCTTACTTGACCAGGCGCTCGATGCCCAGCGTCTTGAGCACGTACTTCTCGAACACCGGCTCGGAGGTGCCGTTCTTCAGCTTGCGCATGAAGTACTTCTCGAAGGCGATCTTCGCCAGGTGCACCCACTTGCCCTTCTTGAACCAGTTCACGTTGCGCGGCGGAATCTGCGGCAGCGCGACGAAGGCCGCACCGGTGTCGCCCATGTCGGCCAGGCAGATCGCGTTCCAGGTGGCCTTGGTGGTGACGGGCTGGCCGGCGAGCTCGTCGGCGATGTTGTGCACGATGGCGCTGACCATGGTCTCGATCATGTAGCCGGTCTTGGGCGCACCGGTGGGCACGGGCGTCACCTCCACCGGCGGGATGGCCACGCACACGCCGGCGGAGAAGATGTTCTTGTAGGCCTTGCTGCGCTGGAATTCGTCGATGAGGACGAAGCCGCGAGGGTTGCACAGCTTGGGTACGGCGGCCACCGGATCGACGCCCTTGAAGGCCGGCAGCATCATGGCCATCTTGAACGGCACCTCGTGTTCCTTGAACGGCTGCCCCAGGTCGTCGAGTTGCGTGACGAACATCTTGCCCGCCTCGACCTTGGTGGTCTTGGCGTTGGTGATCCACTTGATGTCGTGGCCGCGGAAGTCGGACTCGAGCATCGACTTGCTGTCGCCCACGCCGCCCAGGCCGAGGTGGCCGATGTAGGGTTCGCTGGTGACGAAGGTCATCGGCACCTTGTTGCGGATCTTGCGCTTGCGCAGGTCGGTGTCGAGGATGAAGGCGAACTCGTAGGCCGGGCCGAAGCAGCTCGCCATGGGCATCGCGCCGATGACCAGCGGGCCGGGGTTCTTCACGAACTCCTGGTACTCGGCCCAGAAGGCCTCGGCGTGGTCCACGCTGCACACCGAATGCGTGTGCCCACCGCCGCCGCCGGCGACCGGGCCGGCACCCGGCACCTCCTCGAAGCTGAGCTTGGGACCGGTGGTGATGATGAGGTAGTCGTACGCCAGCTGTTGCCCGTCCTTGAGCACGAGCTTGCTGGCGTCGGCATCGATCTGCGTCACCGCCTGCGGGATGAAGGCGATGCCCTTGCGCGCCAGCGGCTCGGCCACCGGCAGGACCACCTGCTCGCGCTTGCGCCAGCCCACCGCCACCCAGGGGTTGGAGGGCACGAACTGGTAGTAATCCATGGAGCTGACGACGGTCACCTTGTGCTCCTTGCCGAGCTTCTCGCGCGCCTCGTAGGCCGCGGGCATGCCGCCCAGGCCGGCGCCCATGATGACGATGTGTGCCATGGTGGATTTCCTTTTGCTTTACTGAGGCTCACCGAGCCGGATGGCCTTGCTCACGAGCTGGTGCACACCACCCACCATGCCCATGTCGAAGCCGTAATAAGGCAGGACCTTGGAGAACTGCGCCTTGCAGATGGCGCAGATCGTGGCCATGAAGTTGACACCGTGGGCGTCGACCACGTTCTTCAACGCCTCCATGCGCGGCAGCGCACCCTTGACGCGGATTTCCAGCAGATCATCGGTGAGCAGCCCGCCCCCGCCGCCGCAGCAGAACGTCGCCTCGTGGATCGTCCCCGGCGCCATGTCGTGGAAGCGGTTCGCGCAGGCCTTGATGATGTTGCGCGGGATGACGAACTGCCCGCCCGGGATGTCGCCCATGCCCGAGCCGCGGGCCACGTTGCAGCTGTCGTGGAAGGTGACGATGCGGTCGTCGTTCTTCTCTTTGTCGAAGTGGATCGCACCGCGCTGGATGAGGTCCCAGGTCAGCTCGCAGATGTGCGAGGGCTGCTTGTAGCGGTGGTCGAGCTGGTTCTGCAGCTCGATGGCGAAGGGGTCGGTGCCGCCCGCGCCGATGCCCACCAGCGTGTTCCAGAAGCTGTAGGCGACGCGCCAGGCATGCCCGCACTCGCCGACCACGATGCGCTTGACACCCAGCTCGAGCGCGGCTTCGCGGATGCGCAGCGCGATCTTGCGCAGCTGCTCGTAGTTGCCGATGAACATGCCGAAGTTGCCGGCTTCGCTGGCCTTGCTCGAGAGCGTCCAGCTGATGCCCGCCGCGTGGAAGACCTTGCCGTAGCCGATCAGGCTTTCGACATGCGGCTCGGCGAAGAAGTCGGCGCTGGGCGTGACGAGCAGCACCTCGGCACCCTTCTCATCCAGCGGGTAGCGCACCGCCACGCCGGTGTCCTCGAGCACGTCTTCCTCGAGGCCGGAGAGCGTGTCGGCCAGCGCCGGACCGGGCAGGCCCAGGTTGTTGCCGATCTTGTGCACCTTGCCGATGATCTCGTTGCTGTACTTCTGCCCCAGGCCCACCGAGTCCATGATCTCGCGCGCGGCCATGGTGACCTCGGCGGTGTCGATGCCGTAGGGGCAGAAGACGCTGCAGCGGCGGCACTCGCTGCACTGGTTGTAGTAGCTCCACCACTGGTCGAGCACGTCCTTGCTCATGTCCACCGCACCGACGAGCTTGGGGAAGTGCTTGCCGGCGAAGGTGAAGTGGCGCCGGTAGACCGAGCGCATCAGGTCCTGGCGTGCCACCGGCATGTTCTTCGGGTCGCCGGTGCCGAGGAAGTAGTGGCACTTGTCGGAGCACGCCCCGCAGTGCACGCAGGCGTCCATGTACACGCGCAGCGAGCGGTACTTGCCGAGCAGGTCGCCCATCTTGGCCACCGCGCGCTGCTCCCAGCCCTCGGTCAGCTCCCCCGGGAAGCCGACGTTGGCCTGGATTGCGGCCGAGGCGACGAAGGGCTTGAGGTGCGCCGTCGCCCCCTCGGCGACCAGCGGGATCACCGGGTAGGGCTTGAGCTTGGGGGTGTCGAAGGCGGCGGTGGCCATGGGGTGCCGATGGTCCTATTTCTTCTCGAGGGCCGAAGCCCAGGCCGCCACGTGGCGTGCCTCGCGCGAGGTGTCGGCCTGGTTGCGCGTGGGGCTGAAGAACAGGCCCGGCGCGTGCAGCAGCTTGCTGATGGGGAAGACGATCATGAGCAAGGCCACCAGGGCCAGGTGCACCAGCAGCGCCGGGTCGGCGGGCAGCGGCTGGATGTCCAGGCGCATCAGTCCGAGCATGAAGGCCTTCACCGCGACGATGTCGGTGTGGCTGACGAAGCGCATGCCCATGCCCGACAGGGCGATGGCCAGCAGCAGCGCCAGGTGCAGATGGTCGGATGGCGTGGAGATGTAGCGCACGCGGTCGACGAGGAAGCGCCGTGCCCACAGCCCGCCGAGCCCCGCCACCATGGCAAAGGCCGCATAGGTGCCGAAGGGCTGGACGAAGGCGATCACCGCCCACACCGGCTGCTGGAAGTAGCGCACATGGCGCAGCAGCACCAGGGCCAGCGCCATGTGGAACATCCAGCCGAAGAGCCAGGTCCACTTGTTGCCCTTGAACAGGCTCTCGAAGAACACCACCTCGCGCGTCATGCGCAGCGCCACCCCGGTGGTGGTGGTGGGCGCCGGCGTGGTGGGGATCTTCAGCGGCGCGGGCGTGCCGGCGTAGCTGCGGATCTTCAACGCCACGCCGACCACCAGCACCGCGGTGGCGACGTAGAAGAGCGCGGCGTAGACGATCGACAACAGAGTCATGGCCCGTCCTGGTGGTGCATGCCGTAAACGCGTCGGGGTTCCGTCGCGAGCAGGTCGAGGTTGCGGCGAGAAGCGCAGCCGTACACCCGTACGGCGAGCATCACAGGCGCAAGATCGGCCTGCGCAGCAGGAAGACCGATGCGTTTACACGCAGCCGGTGGGCTTGGGGAGTCCGGCGATCTTGCACGCCTGCTTGGCCGGCCCGTAGGGGAACAGCTCGTAGAGGTACTTGCTGTTGCCCTTCTCCGGCCCGAGCTGCTTGCCGATGGCCTTGGTGAGGACACGCACCGCCGGGGCGATCTGGTACTCGTTGTAGTAGTCGCGCAGGAAGTTCACGACCTCCCAGTGGCTCGGCGTCATCTCGACGTTCTCGCCCTGCGCCAGGATCTTGCCGATGTCCTCGTTCCACTCGGCCAGGTTGAGCAGATAGCCCTCTTCGTCGGTCTCGTAGGTGGTGCCGTTGACTTCGATACCCATGCTCTTGTCTCCTTCGGGAATTGATGCGAGTTGCCGGCCTTACAGCCAGCTCTGGTTGTTGGGGTGTTCGGCGACGAGGTCGACGAAACCGGCGTAGTCCACCGTGGTCACGCCCTGGACCAGCTTGCCGGCCATGCCGCGCGCCTCGACATCGGGCTGCAGGGCATAGACCTCGAGCTGCTGCATGCACTCGGCCATGCTGCACGAGGCCGCACCGGCCGTGGTGGCGGCGAAGACGGCGTCCTCGATGAGCAGCAGCGCGCTGCCGGGCTTGGCCAGGCGCAGGCAGGTCTGCAGCGAATTGGTCTGCATGTGCGATTTGTTGACGATGTGCAGCATGTCCGGTTCGCCTCAGAAGGAAAGGACCACGTCCTGTGCGGCCATCAGGTCGGCCATCTCGCTGCTTGCGAGCACCTCGACGTCGACGATCAGGTCGTCCTCGGTGAGGCCACGGGCATCCATCGACTCGCGTTCGACATACAGCTTCTCGACGTCGTAGCCGTCCAGTGCGCGGTAGGTCTTGGAGTGGTTCTTGATGCCTATGCCCTTGGTCTCCTGGCCCTTGACGAGCTCGTAGACGCCATCGTCGACGAAGACCAGGCTCACGTCCTGGTCGAAGGTGGCCGCGATGAGCACCACCTCCAGGCTTTCCAGCGCATAGATCGTGCCGTAGGGAGCCTTGCGGTTGACGAACATGAACTTCTTCACGGCGGCCATGGCATCAATCCCCAAAGGTCACGAAGCGGTCGGCCTTGATGCCGCTGTCCACCAGCTGGCCCAGGCCCGAGATGCGAAATCCCGGGGCCAGCACCTCGTCCTTGATGCCCCGGCGCAGCGCAGCGGCCACGCACACCACCAGGTCGACGTCGTGCTCGGCCTTCAGCGCCGACCAGCGGTTGACCACGTGGCGGTCGTCCTGCGGCGGCTCGGTGAGCCGGGTCGCGTTGTAGACACCGTCGTGATAGAAGAAGACGCGCTGCACCTCGTGCCCCTTGGCGATCGCGGCGACGGCGAAGTTGTACGCCGTGTCGCTGGCCTGGTGGGTGTAGGGCCCTTCGCTGACGAGCAAGCCGAATTTCATGTCGGGACGTTCGCGATCAGAAGCGGATGTGGGTCGAGGCGTTGAGGTTGGCCCGCGAGCCACGCCAGTCGTCGATGAGGTACTTGGTGAAGGGCAGGTCGCACTTCTCGAAGAAGCGCGGCCAGCCGATGCGCTCCACCCAGTCGGACAGCCGCTCCCAGGAGCGCGCATCTTCCTTGTAGGTGTAGAGGATCTTCTTCACCATCGCCGAGACCTCGGGCCAGCGCGGCGGGTTGTTGGGCAGGCCCGAGGCCACCATCTTCATGAAGGTGGGCTTGCCGCGGGCGTTGGAGTTCTTCCCACCCACCCAGATCGCCAGCTTGCTGTGCTCCGGGTCGTTGATCTGCATCGGCGGGCACGGGGGATAGCAGGCGCCGCAGCAGATGCACTTCTTCTCATCCACTTCGAGCGAAGGCTTGCCGTTGACCAGCGCCGGGCGGATGGCCGCCACCGGGCAGCGCGCCACCACCGCGGGCCGTTCGCAGACGTTGGCCACCAGGTCGTGGTTGATCTTCGGCGGCTTGGTGTGCTGCACGATGATGGCGATGTCGGCCTGGCCGCCGCAGTTGATCTCGCAGCAGGAGGTGGACAGGTGCACGCGGTTGGGCATGTCCTCGCGGATGAACTCGGCGTGCAGGTCGTCCATCAGCGCCTTCACCGCGCCCGAGGCGTCGGTGCCGGGGATGTCGCAGTGCAGCCAGCCCTGGGTGTGCGCGATCATCGACACCGAGTTGCCCGTGCCGCCCACGGGGAAGCCGCTCTCGGTAAGCGCCGAGATCAGCGGCGCGACCTTGTTCGGATCGCTCACCATGAACTCGATGTTCGAGCGGATGGTGAAGCGCACATGCCCTTCGGCATAGGTGTCGGCGATGTCGCAGAGCTTGCGGATGGTGTAGACGTCCATCTGCCGCTGCGTGCCGGCGCGCACGCTCCACACCTCGTCGCCGCTGTGCGAGACGTGGTGCAGCACGCCCGGCCGGGGCCGGTCGTGGTACTTCCAGTTGCCGTAGTTCTTCAGCAGTGTGGGGTGCAGGTAGGGCTTGTTGTCCGGCACGCCGCTTTCGATGGGGGTACGCATGGCCATCTTGTCTGCTCCTGATCAGGCCGCGGCCTTCTTGGCCTGGATGCGGGCGACTTCGTCGTCCCAGCCGGCGGTGTTCACGTAGGGGTTGGTGCGCGGCGTGGCGACCATGTTGGCGTCGATGTCCACGCCGATGCCCTCGAGGAAGTTGACCAGCCCGATGCGTTCGATCATCTCGCCGGTGCGCTCGTGCTCCAGGGCGTTCTCGGCGAAGAAGTCGATCACCTTCTGGCCGAGTTCGACCAGTGCCTCGTAGTCCTCTTCGGTCTTCAGCGGCTGGAAGGGCACGACCACCGTGCCCATCAGGTCGCCGATCTTCAGCGTGCGCTTGCCGCCGATGAGGATGGTGGCGCCGGTGTCGGTACCGTGCGCCAGCGCGCCGGTCATGACGTTGATGCAGTGCATGCAGCGCACGCAGTTGCTGTTGTCGATCTCCAGCGCGTGGGTGTCGCTGACCTTGACGCTGGAGATCCTGTCGCCGGTGGCGACGTCCTTGATCTCCTTGAGCATGATGGTCTTGGTCGGGCAACGAGTGATGACGTCGTTGACCAGCTCGTTCATGCCGTGCTTGGCGAACCACTTGCGCGCCAGGGTCTCGTCGGTGCGCATGTTGTCGCGCCAGGTGCCGATGACGGCCATGTCGGAGCGCTGGATCGAGTTCATGCAGTCGTTGGCGCAGCCGCTGAACTTGAACTTGAACTTGTAGGGCAGCGCCGGGCGGTGGATGTCGTCGAGGAAAGTGTTGAGCACCTGGCGGTGCGCACGCGCCTCGTCGTAGCAGCTCTGCTCGCAGCGCGCCGCGCCCACGCAGCTCATCGAAGTGCGCACCGCTGGGCCGGCGCCGCCGAGGTCGAAGCCGAGTTCGTTGAGCTCGTCGAAGGCGTCCTGCACCTTGTCGGTCTTGGCGCCCTGGAACATGATGTCCCCGGACTGGCCGTGGAAGGCGATCAGACCCGAGCCGTGGCGCTCCCAGATGTCGGCCATCTTGCGCAGCACGTCGGTGGTGTAGTGCATGCCCGCGGGCGGCTGAATGCGCAGGGTGTGGAACTCGGCCGCGTCGGGGAACAGGGGCGCACCCTGCTCGTCCTTGAGCTCGGTGAAGCGAGGGATGACGCCGCCACCGTAGCCGAACACGCCGACCGTGCCGCCCTTCCAGTAGCCCTTCTTCGTGCGGTAGGACGTTTCCAGCTGACCCATGAGGTCGACCATGTAGTCCTTGTCCTTCGCCAGGCGCTTCAGGCCGGTGACGAAACTGGGCCAGGGCCCGGACTCGAGCTGGTCGAGCATGGGGGTCTCATGCGGCTTCTTGGCCATGTCTGCGTCTCCTGGTTCGGGCCCGCTGCCACCGCTGGCCACGGGCTGAATTGGGGCGAATCGTCGCTGCGGCGGGACAGGTCGGCTATCCCTCTCGTTGGGTAGGCGAAGATAGACCGTTGAGGGGGCGGCGCCATTACCCGAAAGGGTTATCCGGCGGCCACCCGTACCGGGTATGGACGCCACCGCGGCGCGGCGTGCTCAATGCCGCTTTGCAAGAACGCCCCCCGATGACCCTCCTGACACCGCTGGCCAAGCTGCGCGCGCCCCTGGGCAAACAGGAGATCGAACTGCAGCAGATCGACTTCGAAGGCGAGGGCATGAGCCTGCTGCGCACGCGCATCCGCGAGGGTTCGCGCTTCACCATCTTCGACATCGATCCGCAGACCGCGGAGCAATGGGGCGAGGCCCTGCTGCTGTGGGCGCGAAGGCAGCCCCGGGGGTGAGCGACGTGGAGCCCTCGCCGTCGTCGATGATCGACCTGTCGTTTGCCGTCGAAGCCGGCGCGCGCGACGTCCTGCCGCGCCAGCACCGCCAGTTGCTCGCCGAGGCCCTGGAACACGCCCTGCCCTGGCTGGCGCAGTCCCCCGGGGCTGGCGTGCACCAGCTCAAGGTCTCGGCCGGCGGCGGCCCCTTCGTCCTGCTCTCGCGCCGCACGCGCCTGACGCTGCGCGTGCCGCGCACGCACGCCGCGCAGGCCGGCGCCCTGGCGGGCCGCACGCTGGAGCTGGGCGCGCACCGCCTGCCCCTGGGCGCGGCGCAGGCGCGCGAATTGCAGCCCTACGGTACGCTGTACGCGCACCTCGTCGCCGCCGACGACGCCGACGAGGCCGCCTTCCTGAGCAGCGCGCAGGAGGCCATGACGGCGCTGGGCGTGCCCTGCCGCAGCATCTGCGGCCGCCACCAGGTGCTCGAGGACGGCGCGCTGCAGGGCTTCAGCCTGATGCTCGATGGCCTGTCGCATGCCGGCGCGCTGCGCGTGCTCGAAGCCGGCCTGGGCCGCCATCGCCGCCTGGGCTGCGGCCTGTTCGTCGGCCACAAGTCCGCCGCCGCCGTGGGCACGCCCTTCTGAAGCGGCCAGGCACGGCACCCGAATCCCCACCCCCACCACGGAGATCTTGAAGATGGGCTACACCGTCAACGGCCAGGAACTCGAAACCGACGACCAGGGCTTCCTGCTCGAGGCCGACTACAGCGACGAGGTCGTGCAGGCCATCGCCGCAGCCGAGAGCATCACCCTCACCGACGACCATTGGAAGGTCGTGAACTTCCTGCGCGACGAGTACCGCGAGCACGGCCACACGCCGAACTTCCGCAACATGCTCAAGGGCCTGGCCGAGATCCTGCCCGGCTGCGACAGCAAGTCGCTCTACGACCTCTTCCCCGTCGGCCCGGCCAAGCAGGGCTGCAAGGTCGCCGGCCTGCCGCAGCCCCTGGGCAAGGGCGGTTACTGAGCCCTCGCCGAGCACCCTGTCGTGAGCACCACGCCGCACACGCCGGCGATGCGCATCAAGAGCCACTGGTTCAAGCCAGGGGCCGGCCGCAGTGCGGCCGATCAAGCCAGCGCCATGGCCTTCATCGTGTTCCGCGTGGCGCAGAACATGCTCAAGCGCATGCGCGGCGCGCAGTTCGACATCGATGCCGGCCCGCCCTACTTTGCCTTCCTGCGCGAGGTGCTGGTGTTCCTCGTCGCCGTCACCGACCGCATCGCCCATGCGCGGCTGGAGACCGATGCGCGCAGCGAGTTCACCGTGGCGCTGGTGCGCCACCTGGCGCGCACGCTGGAGGAAAACGAGATCGACCTGCTCGGCCCGGTGGCCGCGGGCGCGCCCTCGTACACCGACACCTTCGTCGACCTGGTCAACGAGCTCACGCAGCACTATGCCGAGTTCGGCGCCGATCCGCGCCCGGCGGACCCGGCGGCCGGATTCCAGCCCGACTTCGCCTTCGTGCGCTACCTCGGCCATCGGCTCGAACCGACCCTGCCCGCGAAGGACCGCCTGTGGGTCATCGAGCAGGTCATGGCCGCCGAGGCCCCCGAGGCCGTCTCCGTCGTGCAGCGCTCCATGCGCGACCTCTTCGACCCCGCGCCGCGGACCGCCCGGCGCTCGCGCCTGAGCGGCGAGTAGCGCCATGGGTGCCGCCTTCATCCCCCGCGCGCCGCAGCGCCTGGCCAGCCCCTTCGACCTGGACGACGCCGCCACCTACCGCCGCTGGCGCGACTGGAAGCTGGCCCACGCGCCGGCGAGTGCCGAGGCGCTGGTGGTCGACGTGGCCGACCCGCGAGCGCTGAGCCACGCCGAACGCGATGCGCTGCTGCAGCGCATCGCGCAGTGCAACACGGCGCTCTACCGCTCGGCCGTGGTCGCCGAGGACAAGGAACTGCCGCGCGCCCTGGGCGCCCAGCTCGGCTTGAGGCGGCTCGACGCCAACTGGCTGGCCGACGACGACGGCATCTCGCAGATCCGCGTCAGCGCGGCCAGCGACGGCCGCGGCGGCTTCATCCCCTACACCGACCGCCCGATCCGCTGGCACACCGACGGCTACTACCACCCGGCCGAGCGCCGCATCCGCGGCATGGTGCTGCACTGCGTGCGGCCGGCGCGGGGCGGCGGCGTCAACGGCCTGCTCGACCACGAGCTCGCCTACATCGCGCTGCGCGAAGCCTCGCCCGAGCACGTGCACGCGCTCATGCAGCCCGACGCCATGACCATCCCGGCACGCGCCGACGACGACGGCGTGGCGCGCGCGGCGCAGTCCGGCCCGGTGTTCTCGGTGGACCCGCACGACGGCCAGTTGCACATGCGCTACACCGCGCGCACGCGCAGCATCGAGTGGAAGGCCGACGCCGCCACGCGCGCGGCCGTGGCCTGCCTCGAGTGCGTGCTCGGCGGGGCCGTGCCCGGCCTGCTGCACGCGCAGCTGCAGGCCGGCATGGGGCTGGTGGGCCACAACGTGCTGCACGACCGCAGCGCCTTCGAAGACGACCCCGCGCAGCCGCGCCTGCTCTACCGTGCCCGCTTCCTGGACCGCGTCGCGCTGGCGGCGCCGGCATCGTGGCGCTGACCGGGAGGCGCGCATGGCGCTGATCAGGAGGCGCCCATGGCGC
>DYOR01000003.1:0-1856 GCA_020720385.1 Rubrivivax sp. | reverse complement strand
CATGGCGCTGATCAGGAGGCGCCCATGGCGCAATGGGTGACCGTGTGGCGCGCGGCGCAACTCGTGGGCGTGCCGCGCGGCGTGCTGCAGCAGCGCGTGCGTGCCGGCGAGATCGAACTCGCCGACGGCCTGGTGGCCACCGAGACCCTGCTGCGCCTGTACCCGCAGGCGCAGATCGAGCCCGCGGGCATGCTCGAACGCGTGGTGCAGATCCGCGACGAGTCCTTCGGCCGCCGGCTGCGCGAGCGCCTGCTGCCGAGCCAGGAGGTGCTCGCGCAGCGCCTGTTCCACCAGAGCCAGGAACTCGCCGACGTGCAACGCCACCTGCAGCGCTACCACGCGCTGGTGGTCGCGCTGCGCGAAAGCCTGCGCGCCCTGGACGCCCAGGCGGGCGGCAATGATCCCAGACTGCTCGCATTGCAGCGCCAGCTCAACGACGGGCTGGCCCGGGCACTGGCCACTGAATCCGTCGATGTGTTGGATGTGATGGACGACATGCTCAAGGTGGTCTCGGCGCAGGTCACCGTGCGGCCGAGCGGACACCAGTTCAGCGTGGAGGGCCACGAGACGCTGCTGCAGGCGGGCATGCGCGCGGGCCTGAAGCTCAACTACGGCTGCGGCAACGGCACCTGCGGCATGTGCAAGGTGCGCGTCACGGCGGGCCAGACGGTGCGCACCATGGTCACGGACTACCCGATGAGCGAGCCCGAGAAGGCCCGCGGCTACGTGCTCGCCTGCGCCCACACCTCGGCCAGCAGCGAGCTCACCATCGAGACCCTGGAAGCCAACGGCCCGGCGGACATCCCGCAGCAGCAGATCGTCACCAGCGTGCGCGCGGTGCGCGCGCTCGCCCCGGACACCATGCTGCTGCACCTGCAGACGCCGCGCAGCCACCGCCTGCGCTTCCTCGCCGGCCAGTGGGTGACGCTGGGCCTGGCCAGCGGCGAGGACGTGCACGCGCAGCACCCCATCGCGAGCTGCCCCTGCGACGACCGCAACCTGCAGTTCTTCATCCCGCGGGACGCCGCCGACCCCCTCGCGGCGCGCCTCTTTGCGGGCGAGTTGAAGGTCGGCGACGCCGTCACCCTGTGGGGGCCGAACGGCGAATTCGTCCTCGCCGACGGCCCCCAGCCCCTGGTCTTCGCCGCCTGCGACACGGGCTTCGCGCCGGTGAAGAGCCTCATCGAGCACGCCTTGTCGCTGGATGCGGCGCCCTCGATCACGCTGTTCTGGCTGGCCACGCGCCCGGACGGGCACTTCATGGCCAACCAGTGCCGCGCCTGGTCCGAAGCGCTGGACCCCTTCGAGTACACCCTGTCCACGCACGGCGACGCGGCCACCGGCGCCAGCCAGATGGCCACGGCCATGCGCGCCGACCTCTTCGACATCGACTGTGCCTTCTACATTGCCGGCCCGGCGGCATTCGCCGACACCCTGCGCAGCGAGCTCGCCGCCGCGGGCGTGCCCGCGGCCCAGCTGAGAACGGAGATCACGACATGAGCTGTGCCTGCAAGACCACCCCCGGCGTGGACGAAGACGCTGCCGGCTGCAGCGGCAGTGAGTCCTTCGCCCTGCAAGTGCTGGGCGAGGACATGGCGCCCGAATTCCGCGGCGGCGAGATCATCATCGTCGAGCCCGACGGCGCGCTGCACGACGGCTCGTTCGTCCTCGCCCGTGTCGCCGACGAGTGGATCTTCCGCCAGTTGCGCCGCCGCGGAGAAAGCTGGTCGCTGCACGCGCTCAACGCGGCGCGCGAACTGCCCGATGTGCCGCTGCCCGACCTCGGCGCGGTGCACGGCCGCGTGATCCAGAAGGCCGTGCCGGGCCGCCGCAAGCTCAGCAAGTTCTACCTCTGA
>DYOR01000037.1 GCA_020720385.1 Rubrivivax sp. | reverse complement strand
GGGGCACGCAGACGCCGTTCACCAACCTCACCTTCGACTGGACCTGCCCCGAGGACCTGCGCGACCAGGTGCCGGTGATCGCGGGCAAGGAGATGCCGTTCACCTACGGCGACCTGCAGCCCGAGATGGATCTGATCAACCAGACCTACATCGACGTGATGATGGAGGGCGACGCCATGGGGCGCGTCTTCACCTTCCCCATCCCCACCTACAACATCACACGCGATTTCGACTGGGAGCACCCGAACACCGAGCGCCTGTTCGAGATGACCGCCAAGTACGGCCTGCCGTACTTCCAGAACTTCCTCAACTCCGACCTCGAGCCGAAGATGGTGCGCTCGATGTGCTGCCGCCTGCAGCTCGACCTGCGCGAACTGCTCAAGCGCGGCAACGGTCTCTTCGGCTCGGCCGAGCAGACCGGCTCGCTGGGGGTGGTGACGCTCAACTGCGCGCGCCTGGGCTACCTGCACGCGGGCGACGAGGCCGCGCTGCTGGCGCGCACCGACGAACTGCTGACCCTGGCGCGCACCAGCCTGGAGATCAAGCGCAAGGTCATCCAGGGGCATATCGACAGCGGCCTGTTCCCCTACACCAAGCGCTTCCTGGGCACCCTGCGCAACCACTTCGCCACCGTCGGCGTGAACGGCATCAACGAGATGATCCGCAACTTCAGCGCCGACCGCGACGACATCACCACGCCGGCGGGCGAGGCCCTGGCGCTGCGCTTCCTGGACCACATCCGCAGCCGCATCACGGTGATGCAGGAGGAAACCGGCAACCTCTACAACCTGGAGGCCACGCCGGCCGAGGGCACGACCTACCGCTTCGCCAAGGAAGACCGCAAGCGCCTGCCCGGCATCCTGCAGGCGGGCACCGAGGCGCAGCCCTACTACACCAATTCGTCGCAGCTGCCGGTGGGCTTCACCACTGACGCCTTCGAGGCGCTCGAGCGCCAGGAGGCGCTGCAGCGCAAGTACACCGGCGGCACCGTGCTGCACCTGTACCTGGGCGAGCGCGTCTCGTCGGCCGCCGCTTGCCGCGAGCTGGTGCGCCGCGCGCTGAGCCGCTTCCGCCTGCCCTACATCACCATCACGCCCACCTTCTCCATCTGCCCGACGCACGGCTACCTGGCCGGCGAACACGCCTTCTGCCCGAAATGCGACGAAGAAGCCCTGGCGCGCAAGCGGCAGGCCGCTTCGGTCGCACCCCCGGCGCTGGCCGCCTGAGTGACGCGGCGGCGCACACTGTCCATAATCCACAAGAGGAGTTCCACATGAGCCACAGCCTGACCCCCCTGGTCCACCCGGGGCTCGCCGAGCACGAGCGCCAGCGTTGCGAGGTCTGGACCCGCGTCATGGGCTACCACCGCCCCATGACCTCGTTCAACATCGGCAAGCAGGGCGAGTTCAACGAGCGCACCTGCTTCACCGAACCGGGCCGCGAGGTCGCACAGGCCACACCGACCGAGGCCGCGCGCGAACCGGTTTGTGCTTGAACTGGGCGGCTTCACGCCGCTGACCACCACCGACTGGCCGGGCAAGCTGGCCGCGGTGGCTTTCGTGCAGGGCTGCCCCTGGCGCTGCCGCTACTGCCACAACCCGGAGCTGCAGCCGCGCGGCGTGCACAACGGCCCCCAGTGGGCGGAGGTGCTGGCGACGTTGCAGCGCCGCGTCGGCCTGCTCGACGGCCTGGTCTTCAGCGGCGGCGAGCCCACGGTGGAGCCCGAACTCGCGCAGGCCGTGGACGAAGTGCGCGCCCTGGGCCTGGGTGTGGGCCTGCACACGGCCGGCATCTACCCCGAGCGCCTGGCGGCGCTGCTGCCGGCGCTGGACTGGGTGGGCTTCGATCTGAAGACCGACGCGGCGGGCTACGACGCGCTGACCACCCGGCAGGACAGCGCCGCACCGGTGCGCCGCGCGCTGCACCACCTGCTGGCCAGCGGCGTGGACCACGAGATCCGCACCACCTACCACCCGCAGATCGTCGGCGACGAGGCCTTGCTGGCCATGGCACGCGAGCTCAAGGCCATCGGCGCGACCACCTGGGTGTTGCAGCCCTGGCAGCCTTTCGACGACGCCTCGCGGCCGTTGCAGGAGAGCTGGCATCCACCCGAGCCGGCGCTGCTCGAGCGCCTGCGCGCGGAGATGCCGGCACTGGCCTTGCGCTGACCCCCGGGCCTCGGCCGCGCGCGGCGCGCGGGCTCACACCGCGTGCCACAGCGCGGCGAAGAAGTGGCAGGTGCTGCCGGTCATCACGAACAGGTGCCACACGAAGTGCCCGAAGGGCAAGCGCGTGTCGAGCAGGAAGACCAGCGCGCCCAGCGTGTAGGCCAGGCCTCCGGCGACCAGCCAGGCCAGCCCCGGGCCCGAGAGCCGCTCGACCATGGGCACGGCGGCGATCAACGCCACCCAGCCCATGGCCACGTACAGGCCGGTGGACCACAGAGGGTGGCGCAGGCGGTTGAAGAGCTTGGCCACCACGCCGAAGGCCGCCACGCCCCAGACGATGCCGAACAGCGTCCATCCCCAGGCGCCACGCAGCACGCCCAGCAAGTAGGGCATGTAGCTGCCGGCGATGAAGACATAGATCGCGGCGTGGTCCAGGCGCTTGAAAGCGCGCTTGGCGCGCCCCGCCGGCAGCGCGTGGTACAGCGTGGAGATGCCGTAGGAGAGCATCATCGACGCCGCGAAGAGCACGGCGCCGACGACGTCGGCGGCGCTGCCGCGGCGCGCCGCGGCCAGCACCAGCAGGGGCAGCGCGGCCACCGCCAGCGCGAAGCCCAGGCCATGGCTCACGGCGTTGGCGATCTCCTCGCCGACGGTCTGCGCGCGCTCGGACTCCGGGCTCATGCCGCGCATGCTAGCTTTCATGATGCGGGGCTACGCCCCCGGATCATGAAAGACTTTCACATCCAGCGCGGGCCGCATGGGGCGGCGCCGCGCCGGCGCGGGAACTACATCCCCAGCGCCGCCTCGGCGCTCACCGCCGCGATGCCCAGGGCCTGAGCCACCGGTGCGCAGGTGAGCTTGCCGCGGAAGACGTTGAGCCCGTGGCGCAGGTGCACGTCGTCCTTCAGTGCCTTCTCGCCGCCGGCGGCCAGCGCCAGGCCGAAGGGCAGCGTGGCATGGTTCAGCGCGTGGCTCGAAGTCCTTGGCACCGCGCCGGGCATGTTCGCCACGCAGTAGTGGATGATGTCGTCGATCTCGTAGGTGGGCTCGTCGTGCGTCGTCGCGCGCGAGGTCTCGAAGCAGCCGCCCTGGTCGATGGAGACGTCCACCAGCACGCTGCGCGGCAGCATCTGCTTGAGCATGGCGCGCGTCACCACCTTGGGCGCGCTGGCGCCGGGGATGAGCACCGCGCCGACCACCACGTCGGCCACCTGCACTTCCTCATCGATGTTCGCGGCGCTGGAGAAGCGCGTGCGCACGCGGCCCTGGAACATGTCGTCGAGCTGGCGCAGGCGCGGCAGCGAGCGCTCCAGGATGGTCACTTCGGCGCCCAGGCCCACGGCCATGCGCGCCGCATGCGTGCCCACCACGCCGCCGCCGACGACGACCACGCGC
This sequence comes from Rubrivivax sp., assembly GCA_020720385.1. Lineage (GTDB taxonomy): Bacteria > Pseudomonadota > Gammaproteobacteria > Burkholderiales > Burkholderiaceae_C > Rubrivivax. The sequence continues at coordinate 21,490 of DYOR01000037.1, read as the reverse complement.
GCCGCCGGCACGCCGGGCACGCCGCCCAGCAGCAGGCCCTTGCCGCCGGCGGGCTTGCGCAGCGAGAAGGCCGCCGCTTCGATCGCCAGGCGCCCGGCGACTTCACTCATCGGCGCGAGCAGCGGCAGGCCGCCGTGGGCGTCGGTGACGGTTTCGTAGGCCACGCCGATGCAGCCCGATTCGAGCAGGCCGCGCGCCTGCTCCGGGTCCGGCGCCAGGTGCAGGTAGGTGAAGAGGATCTGCCCGGGGCGCAGCATCTTCCACTCCACGGGTTGCGGCTCCTTCACCTTGACGATCATCTCGGCGCTGGCGAAGACCTCGGCGGCGCTGGCGACGATGCGCGCGCCCGCGGCGACGTAGGCGGCGTCGCTGGCGCCGATGCCCGCGCCGGCGCCGGCCTGCACCAGCACCTCGTGCCCGGCGGCGGCGTACTCGCGCACGGCCATCGGCGTCAAGCCGACGCGGTGTTCCTGAACCTTGATTTCCTTGGGCACGCCGACACGCATGATGAGTCTCCGGGAGGATGGATTGATGCCGGCGAGTTTAGAAAGGTGAGGCCGCGTGTTTCGCGCGTTCTTCGGCATTCACTGCGATGGCAGCGCAATAATCTGGCATTCCCTGCGACCAACGAGCCAGATTCATGCAGCAACCCCCTGTCGACCGCGCCGACCGTCGCCTGCTCGCCGAACTCAGCCAGCGCGGCCGCGCCGCGAATGTCGAGCTGGCGCAGGCGGTGCACCTCTCGGCCAGCGCGGTGGCGCGGCGCCAGCGCGCACTCGAAGAAGCCGGCGTCATCCGCGGCTACCGCGCCGACATCGACCCCGCCGCCTTCGGCTTCGACACCACGGTGGTGGTGCAGGTCATGCTCAAGGGCCAGAGCGAGGCCGAACTGAGCGAGTTCGAGGCCGCGGTGCAGCAGTGCGACAGCGTGCTGCGCTGCTTCCTCATGTCGGGCAGCGACGACTACCTGCTCTTGCTTCTGGTGCGCGACCTGATCGACTTCGAGCGCGTGCACAAGCTGCAGCTCTCGCGCCTGCCGCACGTGGCGCGCATCCAGTCCGGCTTTGCCCTGCGCGACGTGGTGCGGCGGGCCTACCCGGCCGACCTGTTGCGCGAGTAGCGCGCCGCTGCGCGCCCGAGGTGCTGCGCTACGGCCACGCGCGCAGCAGCGGGCCGACGAGCGCCCCGGCGGCGATGAAGCTGTTGAAGCGGTCGAGGAAGCCGCCCTGTCCGGGCAGCGTGGCGGCGTAGTCCTTGATGCCGGCGCGGCGCTTGACCCACGACGAGGCCAGGTCGCCGGCGAGTGCCGCCAGCGCGATGGCCGCGCCCAGGGCGAGCGCGCCGGCGACGTGGGTGGGGACGAGCTGGCGCATCAGCACAGCGAAGACGAGCGCGGCGAACACGCCGCCGGCCAGGCCTTCGACGGTCTTGTTCGGGCTGATGCGCGGCGCCAGCTTGTGCCGGCCGAGCCACTGGCCGGTGACCTGGCTGAAGCCGTCGAAGGTGGCGACGACGACGAAGAGGAAGGCCACTTGCCCCGGCGCCAGCGCGCGCACGCTGCCGACGAAGGAGGCCGCCGCCAGCGCGAACAGCGGTGCCACGGGCAGCGGCCGCGGCGGTGCGATGCGCGGCCAGGCGCGCCAGAGCTCGCCGGCGCTGATCGCGGCGATGGCCAGGGCGACGAGTTCGATCGCCGGATGCCCGAGCGCGCAGGCCCCGAGCACGGCGTGGACGATGAGGAAGAACACCACCAGCTTGAGCCAGCGCTGCCGGGCGATGCTGCGCGCCGCGCGGCGATTGGCCAGCGCCATGCCCAGCGCGCCGACGGCAAAGCCGCCCAGCGTCACCTGCAGCAGGGCGCGCATCATGGCTGCGCTTGCCTGGCCGGGCCGGCGCCGATGACGCAGGCCAGGGCCTGCGGCTCGCAGCGCACCTCCAGGCGGCGCATGCCGGGCAGCATGTCGCCGTCCACCATGAGCAACTCCGGCTGTGCGAAAAGCGTCACCGACGAGGCCTGCGACAGCCGCGCCGGCCCGAACGCGGCGCTGCCGGCGAGCACCGCGACGAACGCCGGTAGCGCTCCACCGGCCCGGGGTGGAAGACGAGCATCCCGTACGCCGCGACGAAGAACAGCGCCGTGTCGGCGATCGAGTCGAGCAGCGCGCCCAGCCGCGTGCCCAGGCCGAAGCGGCGCGCGATCCAGCCGTCGAGGATGTCGCTCACGAGTGCCGCGACGAGCAGCGCACCGAAGGCCGGCGCGGCGCGCCGCCAGGCGAGCCATGCGAGCACCGGTACGGCGAGCAGCCGCGCCACGGTGATGGCATTGGGCAGGTGGCGCAACCAGGGTGGGCGAGCGCACGCGGCCTTGTCGTTCATGGGTTCGGCGAAGGGCGGTGGGTGCCGATTCTGAGGCCGCAGCTGCCCGCCGTGCGGACCGTGGGGCCCAGTGATAAGCTGCTCCATCCACCCTTGCCCCACACGGAAAGAGGCCACCATGCCCGCTCTGCTGCCCGATGTCGACCCCGACGGCCTGCTCGAATACTCCGTCGTCTTCACCGACCGCTCGCTGAACCACATGTCGCAGAAGTTCCAGGGCGTCATGCGCGACATCTCCGGCGTGCTCGAGGAGGTCTACCACGCGCGCTCGGCCATCGTCGTGCCCGGCAGCGGCACCTTCGGCATGGAGGCCGTGGCGCGCCAGTTCGCCCACGGCAAGAAGACGCTGGTCCTGCGCAACGGCTGGTTCAGCTACCGCTGGACGCAGATCTTCGAGATGGGCCAGATCCCCGCCGAGCAGACCGTGCTCAAGGCCCGCCCCGTGGCTCCCGGGCGGCAGATGGCATTCGCACCGGCGCCGATCGATGAAGTCGTGGCCACGATCCGCGCCAGGCGGCCCGATCTGGTCTTCGCGCCGCACGTGGACACGTCCTCCGGGATCATGTTGTCCGACGCCTACATGCGCGCCGTGGCCGAGGCCACGCACGAAGTGGGCGGCCTGTTCGTGCTCGATTGCGTGGCCTCGGGCGCGATCTGGGTCGACATGCCGGCCATCGGCGTGGACATCATCGTCGGTGCGCCGCAGAAGGGCTGGAGCGGCTCACCCTGCTGCGCCTTCGTCATGCTCGGCGAGCGCGCGCGCGCGGCCATCGACGCCACCACCAGCACGAGCTTTGCCGCCGACCTGAAGAAGTGGCTGCAGATCATGGAGGCCTACGAGGCAGGCGGCCACGCCTACCACGCCACCCTGCCTACCGACGCGCTGTCGCGCAACCGCGATGTGATGCTGGAGACGCGTGCCTACGGGTTCGAGAAGCTGCGCGCCGAGCAGGCCGAGCTCGGCCGGCGCGTGCGCGCACTGCTCGTCGGCAGGGGGCTGCCCAGCGTCGCCGCCGAGGGCTTCCAGGCGCCGGGCGTGGTCGTCAGCTACACCGACGACAGCGGGCTGGCCACGGGCAAGGCCTTCCTCGGCGAAGGCCTGCAGACCGCCGCGGGCGTGCCGCTGCAGTGCGACGAGCCGGCAGACTTCAAGAGCTTCCGCATCGGCCTGTTCGGGCTGGACAAGCTGCACCATATCGAGCGCACGGTGGGCACGCTGGAGACGGCGCTCGCCCACGTCATGAGCGCGGCCAAGGCGCCCGAGCGCACCCTGGCCTGAATCACGCTCTTGTCCTTCAGGCCGCTGCGCCCGCCGACCACCTCGGCCACGGTGCGCGCATCGGCGCCGCCCAGGGCATCCCCTTGACCCGGCTCATGCTTTGGCGCCCCTCAGTGCCTGCGCTATGCGCCGCCTGGGCACGGTCGTGCGCGGCACGCGGCCGCCGAACCAGGAGCGCACGTCCTCCTCCAGCCCGATGCCGTGCATGTAGTTGTAGAGGGCCTTCTTCAACGCCAGGCCCAGCGCGTCGTGGTCCACCCCGGCAGGGTCGATGAAGCCCACGTCGTTCTTCGCGAAGCTCACCGGCGGCAGCGGGCGCAGGGTGACGCCGTAGGCCGCCGGCGCGCGACCCACGGGCGAGTGCACGGTGCAGGTGAAGCGGTGGAAGAAGCCCGACTGGATGCAACCGGCGGCAAAGAGCTGGCGCACGTACTCCAGCGCGTCCACCGTGTCCTGCACCGTCTGCGTCGGGAAGCCGTACATGAGGTAGGCGTGGACGAGGATGCCGGCGTCGGCGAAGGCGTGCGTCACGCGTGCCACCTGCTCCACCGAGACGCCCTTGTTCATGAGCTCGAGCAGGCGGTCCGAGGCCACTTCCAGCCCGCCGGAGATGGCGATGCAGCCGCTCTCGGCAAGTTGCTGGCACAGGGCTGGCGTGAAGGACTTCTCGAAGCGGATGTTGCCCCACCAGGTGATCGCCAGGCGGCGCCGCTGCAGCTCGGCGGCCAGCGCCTTGAGCGACTTGGGCGGCGCGGCCTCGTCGACGAAGTGGAAGCCCGTCTGCCCGGTCTCGGCGACGATGGCCTCGATGCGATCGGCCAGCGTCTCGGCGCTGGCGGCGTCGTAGCGCGAGATGTAGTCCAGGCTCACGTCGCAGAAGCTGCACTTCTTCCAGTAGCAGCCATGCGCCACGGTGAGCTTGTTCCAGCGTCCGTCGCTCCACAGGCGGTGCATGGGGTTGAGCATGTCGAGCAGCGAGAGGTAGCGCTGCAGCGGCAGGCCGTCCCAGGTCGGCGTGCCGCATGCGGCAAAGGGCACATCGGCTTCGCCGCAGTCGATGTAGCGCACCGCGCCGCCTTCGCGCACGAAGCTGCGCACCAGGCGGCCGGCCGGGCGCCGTCCGGCCCAATGCTCCAGCAGCGCCAGCACGGGGCGCTCGCCCGCGTCCAGCGTCACCGCGTCGAAGTGGTCGAAGACGCGCGGCTCGGTGAGTTCGCGCAGCTCGGTGTTGACGAAGCCGCCACCCAGCGCCAGCTTGATGCCCGGGTGCGCGGCCTTCACCGCCTGCGCGATGCGAAAGGCCGCGTAGACCGCGCCGGGGAAAGGCACCGAGACCAGCACCACGTCGGGGCGGTGGCGTGCCATGGCCTGCAGCGCCAGTGCCTCCAGGGTGCGGTCGACGAGATTGAGCGGCGCGGCGAGCGCCTGCGCCAGCGGCTCGAAGGTCGGTTGGCTCATGGCCAGGGCTTCGGCATAGCGCACGAACTCGAAGCGCTCGTCCACGGCATCGCGCAGCACGTCGGCGATGTCGTCGAGGTACAGCGTGGCCAGGTGGCGCGCGCGGTCCTGCTGCCCGAGCGTGCCGAAGGCCCAGGCCAGGGGGTCGCCGCCGTCCGGGTCGGCGGGGTCGACGAACGCCTCCAGCGGTGCGAAGCGCGGCCCCTCGGGCAGGAAGCGGCGCGTGGCGATGCGGTGCGCGAGGGTCGGGTCGCGCCCCTGCAGGAAGGCCACCGTGGGCCCGATGCTGGCGTGGTAGCGCTCGAACGCCGCGTCGAAGGCCGCCACGCGCGGCGTGCGCTGCGCCGCGGGCAGGGCCCGGATGCACTCGCGCACCGATTGCAGCCCCTGCGGCGAGAACAGCTCCAGCACCAGGGCGAGGGCCAGGTCTTCCTGCATTGCCGCGATGCCGCGCGAGCGCAGGAACCCGGTGAGGTAGGCGGTGGACGGATAGGGCGTGTTGAGCTGCGTCATCGGCGGGATGACGGCGAGCACGCGCAGGGGCAGGGGGTCGCTCATCGTGGCGCGGCCGGCGGCCCCTTGGCGGCGGGTGGGGCGGCCGTGAGCGTGAGCAGGATGTCGGCGTACCAGGCGCAGTTCAGCCCCAGCGATTCGTCCTCTTGCAGGTCGCGCGTCTTCATGTCCACGCGCGACGAGTGCACGCCGAGCAGCTTCCACGGCAGCGTGGGGTCGCCCGCGGCATCGCGCATGACCACCGGCGCGCCGCTGCTGCCGCGGTGCGTGCGTGCGTCGGTGAGAAAGTAACCCTGGCCCTGGAAGCGCACGCCGAAGGCCGAGGCGATGCCCGCCTGGCGCACCACGGGCAGGTGGTGCACGGTGTCGTGAAAGCCCAGCGGGAAACCCACCACCAGCAGCGAGCTGCCGACTTCCACCTCGCCCAGCGAGCCTTGCAGATGCTCGGTGGTGAAGCAGCGCAGCTGGTGCGCTGGCGTCAACTGCGAACGGTCGAGCTCGATCGCCGCCACGTCGATCTCGCCGCCGCTGTCGCTGCCCTGGCGCCAGACGCTGCGTCCGTCCTCGTAGAGCAGCACTGACTGCACGGCCATCTTCGTGAGGTTGCGCAGGTCGGTGTGCAGCTCGATCTCGATGCGGTCCGGGAAGTGCTGGCTCGGCTGGTCGATGAGGACATGCCGGCTGGTGACGAGAAAGAGCCGTTCGCCGCGCGCGAAGAAGAACCCGGTGGCGGCAGTGAGCACGCGCGCACCGTCGAAGGTGGAGACGCGCGTGGTCGTGAGCAGCAGTGGCTCGATCATGGTGAGGTTCCCGTGGGCGACGTCGGAGCGCTCGCGCAGCGGGCCGACGCCGACCCGCCGCTGTGCCGGCAAGCCTAACCCAGCGCCGCGCCCCTCGGGCGGCGAGCCGCCTCGACGGGCCGCGTGGCGCGCTGCTCTCGCCCTTCGTCCCGCTGCTGCGCAGCCCCGAGCTGCTCACGCATGCCCAGCGCATGGGCGAGGACCTGCGCTACCGCAGCGCCATCGGCTTCGTGCCCGGACGCCGCCGCGCGCACCATCAAGGAGCTGGCGCGCTGAGCCTGCGCCGCGGCGTCAGCCTGGAGCGTCCCTGCCCGCCAGGCGCTCGCGCAGGCGTTGCGCCGAGCCAGCGATGTGACCGGCAAACCACAGGGCGATGAAGCGCTGCAGCTCCAGCCGATCGAAATTCTCCGTGGTGCCGACCTCACCGACGAGAAAGTCGAACTCCTCGCACTCGACGCGATGATCTTCGAGCTCGGCATCGCCGGCCTGGGCAAGGAGTGAGGATTCGGCTTCGAAATGCGCACGCGCCAGCGCCTTGAGTTGCTCGAAGGCCGCGTCGAACTCCCGGTCGGTCTCGGCGCTGCTATCCACCGGGCACAGGTCCGCCAGCCTCGAGCACTGGGCGAGCAGGCCCTGGTGCTGGCGGTCCATGACTTCGTGTCCGGCACTGAAGCCCGGCTCCCAGGGCACGCGGTTGGGCATGGCGGGTTCTTCCTGCGGCAGGCGTTGGGTTCAGAAGCCGAGTGACTCGACCACGGCCACGAGGTCGGCAAAGCTGGCTGCCTCGAGCCTGGCCGCCAGCGCCACCTTGTCCAGGCCTTCGCACTCGAAGCGCGTGAGCTCGACTTCCAGCGGCAGCTCGCGGATCTCCAGCGGCGACATGAAGCCGATGTGGCAGATGTGGGCCAGGCACTGGCGCTCGGGAGCGGAGAGTTCGAGCCCGTGGTGGCGCATCAGCTCGAGGTAGCGCTCGGCCGTGCGGTTGATCTTGCCGCTGATCTCCATGGTGTTCTTCTGGCCCGTGGTGAGGATGGCCAGCGGCGGCCCGAAGAAGACCGGTGTCTTGCCCACGTTGCGCGTCTGCTCTTCGCGCGTCAGCGCCGGGGCGACCCAGGTCGGGTCGCCGCGGGCCGGCTTGTCGGATTCGGGGGTGTCTGCCATCAGTGCGCAATCGGATGGCGCTTTTCGTGGCTGGCGTCCTTCATGCCCAGCGGCAGTTGCGGCGGCGTTTCGGGCTGCAGCGCGGCGAAGCCCTTGTTGCGCTCGCCATGCTGCACGTCGTGCGGGTTGTGGCACTCGGTGCAACTGAACCAGCGCTTCTTGCCCGTGCTCGTGAAGTCGCCGATGCGCTTGCCGTGGATGCCGTCGCGCCAGTCGCGCAGTTTGTCGCCGTGGCATTTGCCGCACAGCAACTGCGGGTCGTCGATGCTGATCTCGCCGCCTTGGTGGTCGACCAGCATGTTGCGCTTGACCGGGTGATGGCAGTCCAGGCACCAGATGGCGCCGCGTCCGTGCGAGAAGTTCTGCAGCTCGGGCAACATCGCCACCATGGTCGGGATGGGCACCGGCTTGTTGTCCTTCGGGTAGCCCTTGGGATAGACGCCGTTGTGGCAGGCGGTGCCGCACTGGGCCAGCAGGTTGAGCTTGTCCGAGCGCGGCTTCATCACCGCCATGCCGGCGGGGATCTTTTCCAGCAGCGGCACCTTGCCCATGGGCTTGGTGCCGTCGTAGGGGTCGCCGTACCACAGGGCCGCGCCGGTGACCGGCGAGCACTTCACGTTGGGCCAGCCGGGCTTGAGCTCGCGCTTGGTGATCTCAGTGGCACCCTTGCGGCCTTCGAAGCAGATCTCGTCCTTGGGCTCGGCAGCGGAAGCGGCTGCAGCAGGAGCCACGGCCGGCGCCGCCGCGGCCGGCGCAGCGGCGGTCTTGGGGGCGTCCTGGGCGACCACCGAGACCAGCGCGCCGCAGCACAGGGCCAGGATGACGGCGGGGAGGGCAAACTTCTTCATGGCCGTCACCTCACTTCGCTGCCGCGGCCTGACGCGCGCCGAACTTGATGTCGCCCAGCAGGATGCCGATGGCGCCCTTGAGCAGGATGGTCAGGATGAAGAAACCGAAGGCCCAGATGCCCAACGTCAACAGCCACTCGACGAAGGTGGGGTAGTACTGCGTGACCTCGCCGATGGGCGTCGGGATGAAGCCCGGCACGACCAGGCCCATGCCCTTCTCGACCCAGATGCCGGCAAAGGCGGTCGCGCAGATGATGGGCAGCAGTTTCATGTTGTTGCGCACGGACGGCGTCAGGAACAGCACGAAGGACACCAGCATCAGGGCGAGCGAGCCCCAGAACCACGGCACCAGGGCGGTCAGCCCGTGCAGGCCGAACATCAGGTAGTACAGACCGTTGGCGTGCTCGGTGCGGGCGTAGAGCTCGACCACGATTTCCGACAGGGTGAGGAAGAGCGCGATGCCCAGGCACCAGGTGACGATGGTGGCGAGCAGCTTGATCGCGCTGTCCTCGATCCAGAACTTGGTGTTCTGGCGGATGACGAGGAAGGCGATGATGATCAGCGCCGGGCCGGCGGCGAAGGCCGTGGCGATGAAGCGGATCGGCATCATGCTGTGGAACCACATCGGGCGCGCCGGGTTGGTGGCGAGCAGGAAGGCCGTGACGGTGTGGATCGACAGCGCCCAGACGATGGAGATGTACACCAGCGGCATGAAGATCTTCTTGTTCACCGGCTTGCCCGTGTACTTGGAGTACAGGTACCAGAAGCCGACGATCAGGTTGAGGAACAGGTAGCCGTTGAGCACCAGCACGTCCCAGCCGAGCATCGACGAGAAGCTGTAGATGCCCAGCGGCGGCACCATGTGCCACAGCCGGTCGGGCCGGCCCATGTGGGCGAAGACGAACATCATGACCATGATCACCGCGCTGATGGCCAGCATCTCGCCCAGCACGGTGACCTTGTGCATGCCCTCGTGGTGGTAGACGTAGGCCGGGAAGACGATGGTCACCGCGCCGGCGGCCACGCCGACCAGGAACACCAGGTTGGCCAGGTACAGGCCGTCGTGGATCTGGCTCGTCATGCCGGTGACGATCAGGCCTTCGGTGTTCTGCAGGTAGTACACGTAGAGCATGCCGACGATGAGCAGCGCCAGCACACCCATCCAGGCGTAGAACTTCGCGCCACCCTTGAGGACGTAGCGCACGTAGTCAGAGACGAAGCTGAGCAACACGGTCCGCCCCCTCAATCGTAGAAGTAGAAGAACTTCGGGAAGGTATTGAGCTCCGCCTTCAGGCGGAACACGTTCTTGCGCGCCAGCACCTGGCTGACCTCACTCTCGGGGTCGAGCAGGTTGCCGAACTTGCGCGCGCCGACCGGGCACACCTCCACGCACGCCGGGTAACGGCCGTGCCGCGTGCGCTGCAAGCACCAGTGGCACTTCTCGACCACGCCGCGCATGCGCGGGCGGTTGCCCAGGTAGTGCGTGACCGGGTTCATCGCCTCCTTGGGCAGCACCGGCGTGGTGAGGTTGAAGCGCCGCGCCCAGTAGGGGCAGGCGTTCATGCACATCTTGCAGCCTATGCACCAGTTGTAGTCGATGACCACCGGGCCGTCGGCTTCGCGGTAGGTGGTGCGCACCGGGCAGACCTTGACGCAAGGCGGCTTCTCGCACTGCATGCAGGCGATGGGCATGTAGGTGGCGTCCTTCTCGGGCACCTTGTCGGGCGCGTAGTAGTACTGGCCTTCGAGCACCTGGCCCGACGGGCTGTAGGCGTTGCCGCCGACCTGGATGCCCAGGCCTTCGGGGTAGCCCTGGTTCATCTTGTCTTGCTTGAATTCGCCGCGCTCCATGCGCAGGACCTGGATCCACTCGATGCGCTCGCCCGGGCGCGAGCCGCGCGACTGGTTGTTCTCCTCGACGCAGGCCTTCACGCAGCGCCGGCAGCCGATGCATTTGCGGATGTTCAGCGCATAGCCCATGAGCACGCCGGGCTGGGCTTCGGTGGTGTCGACGCTGACCTTCTTGCCGTACTCGGCGCTGTGGCGCCGCTCGAGCCGCACGCGCGCCTCGGTCTTTTCTTCCGCCGTCATCAGGCGGTAGTTCTTCTGGAAGTGCTCGGCCCATTCGATGGCTGCCTTGGCCTCGCCGGTCTGTGCCATCAGCGTGGCCGTGCCCATCAGGGACGACAGGCTCAAGGCCCCGCCCGAGCGCAGGAAACCGCGCCGCGTGGGCTGCGTCACCACGGCCTGGGCCGGGTCGGCAGACGCGGGTGGCGCCATGGCGCCAGGGGCAGGCTCCGTCGCCGCACCCGCGGGGGGGGTCACTTGGTTGGTCACAGCAGTCCTCCAGTCCCACGATGGGCTCGCGCAAGTGGGCCAATTGTGGCAAAGGCCACGCCCAGAGCATCCTGAACAGCACGATTTTTCACCTGCTTTCGGGTGCCTGCGCGGGCATGCGTCGCCCCTCAGCAACGATGGCGGCGCCGCCTTGGTGGACTTGATCTGCATCATTGACAGGACGGCGCAGGGCACCCGCAGGGAGCGCGCGGTGGGGCGATTGCAGGCGCCTGTGCGGCTTGCGCTGCGGGTGGACAGCGGCCATCCTTGGCTTCTTCCGGACCGCCGCCGCCATGACGCACCTTCTCGCACCCATTGCCCTGTCCCTTTCCCTGCTCCTCGCTTCCTGCGCCTGGGCCCCGCACGGCCTCGAGCCGGCCGCGGCCCCGGCTGCGGCAACGCAGATTGCCCGCAGGCAGATCGCCGTCACCGCGCATCCCCTGGCCACGCGTGCCGCGCTCGCCATGCTCGACCAGGGCGGCACGGCCATCGATGCCGCCATCGCCGCGCAGATGGTGCTCGGCCTGGTCGAACCGCAGTCGTCGGGAATCGGCGGCGGCACGCTGGTCATGCACTGGGACGCAGCGGGCCGGCGGCTGAGCTCGTTCGACGGCCTGGCCGCGGCACCGGCGGGCGTCGGCGCAAGCCTGCGCACCGACACCGACGGCAAGCTGCTGCCGGGCGAAGCACTGCAGCGCAGCGGGCGTGCCGTTGGCGTGCCGGGAACGGTCGCCGTGCTCGCCAAGGCACATGCGCGGCACGGCAAGCTGGCGTGGCGCGACCTGTTCGCACCGGCCATCGCCGCGGCCGAGAATGGCTTTCCGATGCCACGCTACCTGCACGGCATCCTCTCGCTGCCGGACGCGGCGAAGAACCATCCGGAGTTCCTGTCCCTGTACTTCGGACCCGACGGCAAGCCCCACCCGGTCGGCACCGAGATTCGCCATCCGCAATACGCCAGGACGATGTCGCGCCTGGCCAACGGCGGCCCGGCCGCTTTCCTCGATGCCGGCGGCGCAAAGGCGATCGTCGACGCCGCGCAGCGCGGCTTTCGGCCCACCACGATGACCGAACAGGACCTGCGCGAGTACCGTGCCGAGGAACGCGACCCGGTGTGCGCCCGCTTCCTGGCCTACAAGGTGTGCACCATGGCGCCCCCGTCCTTCGGCGGCATCGTGGTGTTGCAAGTGCTGCAGATGGTGGAGGCACGCGCGGGCGGACGCTTCGATTTCGACGATGCAAACTTCGCGCACCTCTACGCCGAAGCGGGCAAGCTCGCGCAGGCAGACCGCCGCCACTTCGTCGGGGATCCGGGATTCGTCAACGTGCCGGTGGCCGCCCTGGTCGACCCGGCCTATGTCGCGCAGCGTGCGCGCGGCATCGACCTCGCGCATGCCGCGACCGACCTCAGGCCCGGCATGCCGGGCCCGGTCAACGCGGCCCTCGCGCCGGACGCAAGCGACCCCACCACGACGACGAGCCAGATCGCCATCGCCGACCGCGCCGGCAATGCCCTGTCGATCACCACCACCATCAACCTGAACTTCGGCTCGCGCCTGACGACGGACGGCTTCGTGCTCAACAACGCCATGACGAACTTCTCCGCCGCGCCCCCACCCGGCGTGACCATCGCCAACCAGATGGCGCCGCGCAAGCGGCCCGTCACCGCCATGGCCCCCACGATCGTCTTCGACAAGGATGACCTGCCCGTGGTCGTCGGTGGTGCGGCGGGCGGCGGACCGATCGTGGACTACATCGCCTCGACCCTGATCGAACTGCTCGCCAACGACCGCAGCCCCGCCGAGGCACTGGCGCGCGGCCACCTCTCGACGGCGGTGGCCGGCAAGCTGCAACTGGAGATGGGCACGCAGGCCGCGACGCTGGCGCCCGCCCTCGCGACGAAGGGCCATGCCGTGCAAGCCGTGCCCCTGCTCAGCGGCCTGGGCTTCATCAAGAGGGTGCAGGGCGGCTGGATCGGTGCCGCCGACCCGCGCCGCGACGGCGACGCCATGGGCCGGTGACCCGGCCCTGCAGAACGGTTCGGGGGGGTGGAGAAGACCGGGCGCGTGGTTCAGCGGCCGCGCTCCTGCGCGTTGGGGAAGAAGAGCGGCTCGCCGCCGATCTTGTACTCGGCGATGCTGGCCTGGCCGGCCGGCGAGACGACCCAGTCGGCAAAGGCCTGCGCCATGTCCTTCTTCACGTGCGGGTGCCTGGCGGGGTTGACGACGATGACGCCGTACTGGTTGAACAGGCGCTGGTCGCCTTCGACGAGGATGGCCAGGTCGCCGCGGTTCTTGAACGCCAGCCAGGTGCCGCGGTCGGCGAGCACGTAGGCGTTGATCGACGAGGCCATGTTCAGTGCCGGGCCCATGCCGCAGCCGCATTCCTTGTAGCCGGCGACCTTGCCCACGGGCGTGTCCAGGCCGGCGAGCTTCCAGTAGCGCAGTTCGGCGGCGTGCGTGCCGCTCTTGTCGCCGCGCGAGATGAAAGCCTCCTTGGACGCCGCGAGCTTCTTCAGCGCCTCGACCACGTCGTGGCCCTTCACGCCTGCCGGGTCGGCCTTGGGGCCGATGACGATGAAGTCGTTGTACATGACGGGCCGGCGCGCCAGGCCCCAGCCCTCGGCGACGAACTTCTCCTCGGCCACGCGGTCGTGCACGAAGAGCACGTCGGCGTCGCCGCGGCGGCCCATGTCCAGCGCCTGGCCGGTGCCCTGGGCGACGACGCGGATGGCCATGCCGCTGGCCTTCTTGAACGCCGGCAGCAACTGCGCGAACAGGCCCGACTGCTCGGTGCTGGTGGTCGAGGACATGACGATGAACTTGTCCTGCGCCTGCACGGCCAGCGGCAGCAGCGCCGCGGCGGCCAGGGCGAGAGCGAAGGCGCGGCGCTGCAGACCTCGACGATGCGATGCCTTGGTCATGCCATTTCTCCTTTGAGGAAGCGTTGCGCTCGGCCTTGCAGCCGGCCGTTGAAAAATTCGGCGGTGGGCAGGTCGGCGTGGATCTCGCCGTCCTCCATGTAGACCACGCGGCTGGCCAGGCGCTTGGCCTGGCCCAGGTTGTGGGTGCTCATGACGAGCGTCATGCCGTCGGCGGCGAAGCCGGCGAGCAGGGTCTCGACCTCGTGCTTGGCGCTGGGGTCCAGGCTCGCCGTGGGCTCGTCGAGGAAGAGCAGTTCGGGCTGCACGGCCCAGGCACGGGCCAGCGCGAGGCGCTGCTGCTGGCCGCCCGACAGCGCCCGCGCCGGGCGCTCCTCGAGCCCGTGCAGGCCCACGCGGCGCAGGGCCGCGGCCAGCGTGCCGGCCCATTGCGCGCGCCGCACGCCGGCCAGCCACAGCGCCAGGCGCAGGTTGTTGGCCACCGACAGACGCATGACGAAAGGGCGCTGGAAGACCATCGCCTGACGCAGCGGGCCGGGGGCCAGGGTGGGTGGTGCCTGGCGCGGCAGCATGCCGTGCAGCGCGCGCAGCAGCGTCGTCTTGCCCGAGCCGTTGAGCCCGACCAGGGCCACGAACTCGCCGCGTTCCACGCGCAGCGAGACCCGGTTCAGCGCCACGACGTCGCCGAAGCGCACCGTGGCCGCCGCCAGCGCGACGAGGCTCATCGCACCCCCGCCAGCGCCGAGCCGTGCCCGCGCTGCGTCAGCCCGAGCAACGCGTTGACCACCGCCACCACCGCCAGCAGCACCAGGCCCAGGGCCATGGCCAGCGGCAGGTCGCCCTTGCTCGTCTCCAGCGCGATGCTCGTCGTCATGACGCGCGTCACGCCGTCGATGTTGCCGCCCACCACCATCACCGCACCGACCTCGGCGATGGCGCGGCCGAAGGCGGCGATGAGCACCGTGAGCACGGCCCAGCGGTCGTGCGCCAGCATGAGCAGCGCGCAGGTCAGCGGCCGCGCGCCCATCGAGCGCAGCTGGTCGCCGCCTTCGCGCAGCGAGTCGCCGACGAGCTGGCGCGTGAGTGCGGCGATCACCGGCAGCACGAGGATGGTCTGCGCGATGACCATCGCCGTGGGGGTGAAGAGGATGCCCCATTCGCCCAGCGGCCCGCTGCGCGAGAGCAGCAGGTACACCACCAGCCCCACCACCACCGAGGGCAGCGCGAGCAGCGTGTTGAGCAGCAGCGCGAGCACGCGGTGGCCGGGGAATTGCGCCACCGCCATCCACGCTCCCAGGGCCAGCCCGAAGGCCGCGGCTACGAGCGTGGCCGTGGTGCTCACCGTGAGCGACAAGCCCACCGTGCGCAGCAACACGGGGTCGGCGGCGAAAATCAGGGCCAGGGCCGTTGCGGCACTCTCGGCGAATGCACTCATCGAGGAACTCTCATACTCACTCTCATACTCGTGCCATTCTCGATGCAGACCCTCGCCCCGGACCATATGAACGGCCATGCATAAGGTAGAGCTCACCTACACGCTGGCCGGCCGCGAGCCGCAACAGCGTGACCTGCACCATCCGCTCATGGCGCTGCTCACGGCCGTGCACGCCACCGGTTCGATCAACGCCGCGGCGCGCCGGCTCGGGCTGTCGTACCGCCATGTGTGGGGCGAGCTCAAGCGCTGGGAGCTCGAACTCGGGCAGACGCTGGTGCTGTGGGCCAAGGGCCAGCCGGCCGTGCTCTCGCCCTTCGGCGAGAAGCTGCTCTGGGCCGAACGCCGCGCGCTGGCGCGCCTGGCGCCGCAGATCGAGGCGCTGCGTGCCGAGCTCGAGCGGGCCTTCGCCATCGCCTTCGACGACAGCGCCGGCGTCATCACCCTCACCGCCAGCCACGACGAAGCGCTGCCGCTGCTGCGTGCCATGGCCCAGGCGCAAGGCAAGCTGCACCTGGACCTCCAGTTCAGTGGCAGCGTCGACGCCCTGGCCGCGCTCAACGACGGGCGCTGCCAGATGGCCGGCTTTCATGCGCTCACCGATTCGTCGCTGCGCTCGCCCACGGCGCGCGTCTACCGGCCGCTGCTCGAGCCCGGCCAGCACAAGCTGGTGAGCTTCGCGCGGCGCACGCAGGGGCTCATCGTCGCCGCGGGCAACCCGCTGGGGCTGGCCACGCTGGGCGATCTGCGTCGCGACAGCTTGCGCTTCGCCAACCGCGCACGCGGCACCGGCACGCGCGTGGTGCTCGAGGAACTCCTCGCCACGCAGCGCGTGGCCGCGGGCGACATCCGCGGCTTCGCGCGCCACGAGCCCTCGCACCGCGCCGCCGCCGAGGCGGTGGCCAGCGGCAGCGCCGATGCGGCCTTCGGCATCGAGGCGGCGGCGCGCGCGCTCGGCCTGGGTTTCGTGCCGCTGGTGCAGGAGCAGTACTTCCTCGTCACGCTGCAGCACGCGCTGGAGCAGCCCGCGGTGCGCGCGCTGCTGGCGCTGCTGCGCAGCGACGCCTGGCGCGCGCAGCTCGGCGGCCTGGCCGGCTATGCCGCGCAGGGCAGCGGCGAGGTGCTCTCGCTGCGCCGCGTGCTGCCCTGGTGGAGCTGGCGCAAGCCCAAGCTCGGCTGAGAGCCCTCAGCCGCCGCCCGCGGGGTCGCCCCCGGGGCGGGGCAACCAGCGCAGCAGCGTGGCGTAGAGGGTCTGCGCGTCCACGGGCTTGGTGATGAAGTCGCTCATCCCCGCCTCGCGGCAACGTGCCTTGTCCTCGGCAAAGGCGTTCGCGGTCATGGCCAGCACCGGCGGGCAGGCGCCGGCGGCCTGGGCGCGGATGGCGCGCGTGGCCTGCAGTCCGTCCATGCGCGGCATCTGCATGTCCATGAGGATGAGGTCGTAGCGCGTCGCGGCGGCGCGCTCCACGGCCTGCACGCCGTCGGCGGCGATGTCGCATTCCAGGCCCACTTCGGCGAGCACGGCCAGGGTCACCTCACGGTTCACGATTTCGTCCTCGACCACGAGCACGCGGCGGCCGCGGTGTTCGCGGCGCAGCGTCTCGCGGGCGGACTCCCGGTCGGCGGCGCGGGTTGCTTCCATTGCGGGAGCGCGCGGCTGCACCACCCCGTGACGCAGCCGCGCCGTGAACCAGAAGGTGCTGCCCACCCCGGGCGTGCTGCTGACGCCGACGCTGCCGCCCATGAGTTCGGCCAGGCGCTTGGTGATGCTCAGGCCCAGGCCGGTGCCGCCGTACTGGCGCGTGGTCGAGTTGTCGGCCTGTTCGAAGGCGGAGAAGAGACGGGGAATGGCCTGCGCCTCGATGCCCACGCCGGTGTCCTGCACCTCCACGCGCAGCAAGACGTCCTTGTCGCCGTGCCCGGCCACCACGCCGCGCAGCACGATGCTGCCGCGCTCGGTGAACTTGACCGCGTTGCTGGCGTAATTGAGCAAGGCCTGCTGCAGCCGCGCCGCGTCGCCCACCAGCGCGGGCAGCGCGGCGGGCAGCTCGATCGACAGCGCCAGGCGCTTGGCCCGCAGCTCGTCGTGCAGCATGGAAGCGACGTTGGCGAACAAGGCCGGGACGTCCACCGGCCCCTCGTCGAGCGTGAACCGTCCGGCCTCTATCTTGGAGAGGTCGAGCACGGCGTTGATGGTCTCGATGAGGTGCTGGCCGGCGGTCTCGATGCGCTCCAGGCGCTGCGTCTGCGCCGCGTCCAGGCCGCTGCGGCGCATCAGGTAGGCCATGCCGGTGATGGCGTTGAGCGGCGTGCGGATCTCGTGGCTCACGTTGGCCAGGAAGGCGCTCTTGGCGCGGCTGGCGGCCTCGGCGCGGTCGCGCGCCTCGGCCAGCTGCACGGTGCGCTGCTCGACCAGTTCCTCGAGGTGGGCGCGATGCCCTTGCACCTCGACGAGCAGGCGCTTCATCTCGCTGATGTCGGTCTTCACCCCGAGGTAATGGGTGACGCGCCCGTCGGGGGCGCGGATGGGCGCGATGACCGCCTCTTCGATGTACTCGCTGCCGTCCTTGCGCCGGTTGCGCAACTCGCCTTCCCAGGCCCGGCCCTCGGCGAGGGCGGCCCACATCTCGGTGAAGGCCTGCGGCGGCGTGAGGCCGGACTGCAGGATGCGCGGGTTCTGGCCCATCACCTCTGCATGCGTGTAGCCGGTGGTGCGCAGGAAGGCCTCGTTCACGTACTCGATGCGCGCATCGAGGTTGGTGATGGCGATGGACACCGGGCTTTGCTCGACCGCCAGCGAGAGCTGGCGCAGGCGTGTCTCGGCCTGCTTGCGCTCGGTGATGTCGAGGTTGATGCCCGACAGCCGCACCAGGTGCCCGGCCGCGTCGCGGTGGGCGCGGCCCTTGGTGACGAGCCAGCGGGTCTCGCCGCCGGGCGGGTGGATGCGGTACTCGACCTCGACGGGCTCGCTCCCGGCGATGAGCAGGTGCCACTGGGCGTCGATGAGGGCCAGGTCCTGCGCATCGACGAGCGAGCGCCACAGGTCGTTATCGGGCGGCGTGCCCGGCTCCAGGCCGTAGATGCGCACGCACTCGGGCGACCAGTAAAGCTGCTTGCTGCGCGGGTCCCACTCCCAGACGCCGACCTGCGCACCTTCCTGGGCCATGCGCAGCCGCTCCTCGCTCTCGCGCAGGGCGAGCGTGGCGTGCTGCGCCTCGGTGACGTCGCGGAACGACCACAGGCGCGCGTGCCGGCCATCCAGCGCCACCGGCTGGGTGTAGCGCTCGAAGATGCGCCCGTCCTTGAAGTGCAGCAGGTCCTGCCGCGACGCGTCGGAGCCGTACAGTGCCTGCACGCCGCGCAGGAAGGCCTCGGGATCGCTGAGCTGGGCCAACACGTGCTCGAGCAGGGCCTCGTCCTGCCCCAGGGCCAGGAGCTCGGCGGGGATGTGCCACAGCTCGGCGAAGCGCCGGTTCGAGTCGAGCACCTCGCCACCCGGCCCGACGACGAGGATGCCGTCGGCCGTGGCGTCCAGCGTGGCGCGCAGCAGCGAGCCCTGGGCGCGATCCCGGCCCTGCTCGCGCGCGGCCCTGAGCAGCAGCCAGGACAGGGCGCCCACGAGCGCCAGCATCAGGGGCACGGCCATGGCATCGCGCAGGCGGGCGCGGGCGATCTCCGCGTGCACCGGGGCCAGTATGGTGCTCCTGTCCGTGCTCACAACGACCACCAGCGGAAAGCCCGGCAGCTTGTGCCAACCGAGGATCTTGCTGCGCTGGTCGGTCAAGGCGCGCTCCGAAAACACCCCTTGCGACGCTGCGGCGGACTGCAGGAAGGGCCGCTCGGCCGGCCCACGTGCGCCGAGCATCGGGCCGATGTCGCGGTGGCGGGCGACGTAGCTGCCGTCCTCGAAGAACAGGTCGACGGCGTCGTGCTCGGCCACGGGCGGCTGCGCCAGCTGGGCCGAGAACAACTGCGGCGACAGCCGGAGCACCGCAGCGCCGGCAAAGCGCCCGTCCTTGAAGATCGGGCGCGCCAGCGGCACGGCCCAGACCGGGCTCGACGCGGCGCGCACCGCCTTGTCCAGCGCCGAGCTGTCGGACTGGCGTGCGGCGAGCTGCTCGAAGAACGCCCGCTCCAAGGCGAAGCGGTCACCCGTGGCGGGCAGCGTGGAGAACTCGAGCCTGCCCTGGACGTCGACGACCGACAAGTCGACGATCGCCCCTTCGGCATAGCCGTCCATGGTGGCCTGCGCGGAGGCTCGGGCCGCATCGAGGTGGCCGCGCGCGTACTCGTCGCGGAAGTGGCGCAGCAGCAGGTCGGCGCTGGACAGCCAGGCGCCGACCTGGCGCGCCTTGGCGTCGGCCAGGTCGGCCGTGTGCCGCGTCTCACGCTCCAGCGTCTCGGCTTGCAGCCGTTCCTGCGCCACTTCGGTCTGCCACAGGTACAGCGCGACCAGCACCAGGGCCAGCAGGGGCAACGCCCAGGCGATGCGGCGCATGCTCTGCGGTGCCACGGGGTGGCCCGTGCGCGACGGGGAACTGGTGGGGGTTGCGGCCATCCGTTTGTTGCGTTCGTCCAGGGGGCGTGGATGCAGGCGGCATCTGCGCGTCGGCAGGCCCCGCCCAGTCGCCATTGTCTGCCCGAACGGCACGCCTCAGCGCGCTCGCGCGCTGTCCCGGGGCAGCCCGTGCATGCGACACTGCCGCGCCACGTTCTCCTCCAGGGCCCGGTCATGCTCATCAACTGCGTCGCCTACGTCCACGGCAGCAAGCTCGCCGACATCCCGGTGGCGGCCATCGCCGAGCACCTGCGCAGCGCGGACTGCTTCGTCTGGGTGGCGCTGAAGGACGCCAGCGACGACGAGCTGCGCGAGATGCAGCGCCAGTTCCAGCTCCACGACCTGGCCGTGGAGGACGCGCACGACGGCCACCAGCGACCGAAGATCGAGGAATACGGCGACACCGTGTTCGCCGTGATGCACCTGCTCGAGTACACGCCCACCGACGAGCTCATGGTCGGCGAGGTGAGCGTGTTCGTCGGCGCGAACTTCGTGCTCTCGGTGCGCAACCGCTCGACGCACGGCTTCCTGGGGGTGCGCGAGCGCGCCGAACGCGAGCCGCAGATGCTGCGCCATGGCGCGTCCTTCGTTTTCTATGCGCTCATGGACGCGGTGGTGGACCGCTACTTCCCGATCATCGAGGCGATGGAGGAAGAGCTCGAGGCGATCGAGGACGCGATCTTCGAGCGCGGCTCGGAGCGCGAGAACATCCGCCGCCTGTACGCCCTCAAGCGCCGCGTGGGCATGGTACGCCACGCGGTCGTGCCGCTGATGGAGGCCACGGGAAAGCTCTTCGGCGGCCGCGTGCCACCCGTGTGCGAGCGCTCGCAGGACTACTTCCGCGATGTCTACGACCACCTGGGGCGCTGCAACGCCACGCTGGAGAGCCTGCGCGAGACCATCGCCACGGCGATCCAGGTGAACCTCTCGATGGTCACGATCGAGGAGTCGGAGACCACCAAGCAGCTCGCCGCCTGGGCCGGCATCTTCGCCGTGGCCACCGCCTTCGTCGGTGTGTGGGGCATGAACTTCGAGCGCATGCCCGAGCTCAAGTGGGCCTACGGCTACCCCATGGCCGTGGGTGTCATCGTCGGCGTGTGCGGCGTGCTCTATTGGCGCTTCCGCAAGGCGGGCTGGTTGTGACGATTCCCGCCGGTGCGGGCCTGCGCCTGCGCTAGCATCCTCCCCTTCTGTCGCCGGCGCGCACCGGACACCAGGTGCGGGCGCTGGCGCAATGAAGGAAACGACGATGAAGATCGAACGCATCCACCACGTGGCCTACCGCTGCCGTGACGCCAAGCAGACCGTCGAGTGGTACGGCAAGCACCTGGGTATGGACTTCCTGCTCGCCATCGCCGAGGACCAGGTGCCCTCGACGCGGGCGCCCGACCCGTACATGCACGTCTTTCTCGACGCCGGCGGAGGCAACGTGCTCGCCTTCTTCGAGCTGCCCAACTCGCCGCCCATGGGCCGCGACGAGGCCACGCCCGACTGGGTGCAGCACCTGGCGCTGAAGGTCGGCAGCGTGACCGAGCTGGAAGCCATGAAGGCGCGGCTCGAGGCCGCGGGCATCGCCGTGGTGGGCGTCACCGACCACGCGATCTTCAAGTCGATCTACTTCTTCGACCCCAACGGCCACCGCCTCGAACTCGTCGCCAGCACGGCCACGCCGGCCATGGCCAAGCGCCTGGACGACGTGAAGTGGGACATGCTCGACGAGTGGAGCCGCACGCGCTGCGCGCCCAAGCACGCCGCCTGGATGCACGAGGGCGAGCTCGGCTCGGCTTGATGCCGCGCGCGCCGCGCCTGCCGCGCCCACCGCGCCGCGCGGCGCCCGCACTGCCGCG
>DYOR01000036.1:15114-25112 GCA_020720385.1 Rubrivivax sp. | reverse complement strand
TGCGCGCGGGCGAGTACGGTGCGCAAGTCGTGCGGCGTGCCTACATACCCAAGGCAGACGGGGCCAAGCGGCCCCTGGGCATCCCGACGGTGCAGGACCGGGTGGTGCAGATGGCGGCCAAGCTGGTGCTGGAGCCGATTTACGAGGCGGACTTCGCGCCGACCTCGTACGGGTTCCGGCCCAGGCGAAGTGCGCAGCAGGCGCTGGAGCGGCTCAGGCAACTGGGCAACCAAGGCGCCAACCACGTGCTGGACGCCGACATCGAGAACTATTTCGGCAGCATCGAGCACGGCAAGCTGCAAACGCTGGTGCGCCAGCGGGTCAGCGACCGGCGGATGCTCAGGGTGTTGAGGCAGTGGTTGCAGGCCGGGGTGATGGAAGACGGGGTGGTGAGCCACCCGGTGGCGGGAACGCCGCAGGGTGGGGTGATCTCGCCGCTGCTGTCGAACATCTACCTGCACGTGCTGGACCGGGTGTGGGCCAGGCATGGCCAACACCTGGGAGAACTGGTGCGGTACGCGGACGACTTCGCGGTGATGTGCCGAACGGCGCAGGGCTGCGAAGAAGCCCAAGGCCGCATCGAACACGTGATGGCCAAGCTGGGGCTGAAGCTGCATCCGCAGAAGACGCGACGCGTGGAGCTGACGGAAGGACAGGAAGGCTTCGACTTCCTGGGCTGCCATCTGCACAAGCGCATGAGCGGGCGGCTGTGGCAGCAAAAGGGTCTCAGACGGTACTGCCTGCATCGCTGGCCGAGCCGCAAGGCGATGAACCGAGTGCGAGAGCGAGTCAGGGAGCTGACCCCGAGGGGGCGCTGCCACCGGGATGTGCGAAGCGTGATCGCCGAGCTCAACCCGGTGGCTGCGCGGCTGGGGGCAGTACTTCCAGACGGGCAATGCGGCCGATCACTTCATCGACGTGGATGACTACGTGGTGAGGCGGCTGAAGAGCCTGCGCTTGAAGCGTGCGGGGCGCAACCTGCGGGCCGGCCAGGCCCAGCGCTGGGACCGTGACTACTTCGAAAGCCTTGGACTGCACCGCCTGCGCGGAACGATCCGCTATCCCGGCAAACACAACTCCTGGCGACGGGAGACCGCGTAATGCTGCGAGCCGACAGACCACTGGTAAGCCGTGTGCGGGAAATCCGCATGCACGGTTTGAACGGGGGTGTTGGTTCTGTGACTGACCTTCGGGCCTGAACAGGGCCAACATCTACCAATGCTCGACGACCGCGCCCGCACGCTGCTCAAGACCCTGGTCGAGCGCTACATCGCCGACGGCACGCCGGTGGGATCGCGCACGCTGTCGCGCACCTCGGGGCTGGATCTCTCGCCGGCCACCATCCGCAACGTCATGGCGGACCTGGAAGACCTGGGCCTCATCGCCAGCCCGCACACGAGCTCCGGGCGCGTGCCCACGGCGCGCGGCTATCGCCTCTTCGTGGACACCATGCTCACGTCGCGCCCGCTGGACCTGGAGCATGTCTCGCCGGAGGTGGCCGCGGCGCGCGAGCAGCTCCACCCCGACCAGCCGCAGCGCGTGATCGCCCAGGCGGCGTCGCTGCTGTCGAGCCTGTCGAGCTTCGTCGGCGTGGTCACCGCGCCGCGCAAGGCCAGCGTCTTCCACCACATCGAGTTCCTGCGCCTGGGCGAGCGGCGCGTGCTGGTGATCCTGGTGGCGCCCGACGGCGACGTGCAGAACCGCGTCATCTTCACCGCGCGCGACTACCAGCAGGCCGAGCTCGCCGAGGCCACGACCTTCCTCAATGCGCACTACGCCGGGCTGTCCATCGAGGACGTGCGCGAGCGGCTCAAGCACGAAATCGACGCGCTGCGCGTGGAGATCGCCGCGCTCATGCAGGCGGCCGTGCAGGCGGGCACCGAGGTGCTGGCCGAGAGCATCGACGCGGTCGTCGTCTCCGGCGAGCGCAACCTGTTGGCGGTGCAGGACTTCGGCCACGACATGACCGGCCTGCGCCGGCTCTTCGACGTCTTCGAGCGCAAGACCGAACTGATGCGCCTGCTCGACGTGAGCAGCCGCGCCGAGGGCGTGCGCATCTACATCGGTGGCGAGAGCCGCGTCGTGCCCTTCGAGGAGCTCTCGGTGGTCACCGCGCCCTACGAGGTGGGCGGCCGCATCGTCGGCACGCTGGGCGTCATCGGGCCCACGCGCATGGCCTACGAACGCATGATCCAGATCGTCGACATCACCGCGCGCCTGCTCGGCAACGCCCTGTCCGCGAAGTAGAGGCACGCCCCTTCATGGGGCGGCCATGCGCCTCCTAGAATGCCCCATTCCACAGGGCCGTTAGCTCAGTTGGTCAGAGCAGAGGACTCATAATCCTTTGGTCGTTGGTTCGATCCCAACACGGCCTACCAACCACACCAACGATGATCACGGATTGGGGTATGTCAGGGCCCGTTTGGCGCAGCGTGCAACGAAGGCGTTGGCGCGCGGCGTTCGGCCCCCTGCGCGAGGCTGCGCACGGCGCCTGCAGCGTCCTCCCCGGCCGTCCCGCCCGCACGGCGGCATCCCTGCCCGTCGTGGCACCCAACCACCGGCCCTGGCGCCGGACACCGCCTGGCCGCGCGCGGCCGCAGCCCGGCGGGCGCACGAGAAACTTGATGGGACCCTCTCCATGCACTTCATCGTTCTAGTCAAACAGGTGCCCGACGTGGCCAAGATCCCCGAGAGCGCGTGGGATCGACAGAAAGGCACGCTCAAGCGCGCCTTGCTCGACAACGTGCTCAATCCGCTGGACCTGCACGCCCTGACCCTGGCCTGGCAAATGAAGGAGGCGTTCGGTGACCCGCAGGCGCGGCTGATCGCGCTGAGCATGGGCCCGCCGCAGGCCAGGGAGGTGCTGCTCGACGCCATGTCGCGCGGCGCCGACGAGGCCGTGCTGCTCACCGACGTGGCCTTCTCCGGCGCCGACACCATCGCCACCGCCTACACGCTGGCCCAGGCCATCCGCAAGATCGAGCGCGAGGTGCTCGGCTCGCGCGACTACATCGTGCTCTCGGGCATGCAGTCGGTCGACGGCGACACCGCCCAGGTGCCGGGGCAGATCGCCGAGGAGCTCGAGATCGAGAACATCTCCTACGCCCAGTCCTTCGAGGTGGCGGATGAGGCAGGCGCGCCCCGGCTGCTCGTCAAGCGCATCGGTCCCGGCGGCGTGGAAACGGTATCCCCGCTGGTCTACCCGGTGCTCATCACCGCCACCGCCTGCACCGAGCCGCTGTACCGCTCGCTGCACCGCGCGCGCGATGCGAGTTCGCGCAAGATCCTGGAATGGAACGCCAAGGCGCTGGGCACCGATCCGGCGCGCATCGGCGCCAAGGGCTCGCGCACCCAGGTCTTCCGCATCTTCTCGCCCAGCGAGGACCAGGACAAGCGCTGCGCCTTCCCGCACAGCGCCGCGGAGTTGCTGGCGCAGATCGAGGCCTTGTACGAGAACCCGCCGCTGCGCAGCGCCGTGGCCGAGGGGCCGGCGTATACCGTGGACGGCAAGACGCCCACCTACCAGGGCGAGGTGTGGGTCTACGTGGAGCAGGCGCAGGGCCAGGTCGAGTCGGTCTCGCTGGAACTCATCGGCAAGGCCCGTGAGCTGGCCGACTCGCTGCACCAGAAGGTCGGCGCGGTGCTCGTCGGGCACGACGTCGCCGATCTCGCGCCCACGCTCATCGCCCACGGTGCGGACAAGGTCTACCTCAGCGAGCATCCGGCGCTGGCGCGCTTCCTGCCCATGCCCTACAAGAAGGCCGTGTGCGCCCTGGTGCAGCAGGGCAAGCCGCAGATCGTGCTCTTCGGTGCCACCCCGCTGGGGCGCGAACTGGCGCCCCGCGTGGCCTACCGCAGCGATGCCGGGCTCACGGCGGACTGCACCAAGCTCGACATCGACGACATCAAGAAGGCCAACATCAACGTCGTGGCGGCACTCAAGCAGACGCGGCCGGCCCTGGGCGGCAACATCATGGCCACCATCATGACGCGCGATTCCCAGATCCAGATGGCCACCGTGCGACCCGGCGTGATGAAGGCCGGCCCTGCCGATGACGCGCGCCGCGGGGAGGTGATCCGTCTGCCCATCGACATCGACCCGGCCTGCATCCGCACGCAGCTGGTGTCGAGCGAACCCCTGCCCGAGAAGCAGAAGCTCACCGACGCGCAGATCCTCATCTCCGGCGGCCGGGCCCTGGGCAGCAAGTCCAACTACGACCGCTACATCCGCGGCCTGGCGGAGGCGCTGCAGCGCGTGCTGCCCGGGCGCGTGGACGTCGGCGCGTCGCGCGCCGCGGTCGAGGAGGGGCTCATCGGGCACGAGCACCAGGTGGGGCAGACGGGACAGACGGTGCAGCCGCGCATGTACATCGCCGTGGGCATTTCCGGGGCCGTGCAGCATCTCTCGGGCATGCAGAACTCGGAGGTCATCATCGCCATCAACAAGGATGCACGCGCGAAGATCTTCGACCACGCGGACCTGGGCATGGTGGGCGACTACGAAACGCTGCTGCCTGAACTGATCACCCTGATCGAAGCGAGAAAGCCCCAATGAATGCCATCGATTTCCTCATCGTCGGTGCCGGCCCTGCGGGGCTCGCGGCGGCACTGCGCCTGAAGACCAAGCTCAACGAAGCCGGGCGCAGCGACTCCGTGGTCGTCGTCGAGAAGGCGCCGCGCCTGGGCTATCACATCCTCTCCGGGGCGGTGTTCGAGCCGGCCTGCCTGGACGAGCTCGTTCCCGGCTGGCGCGAGTCCGCCGACCCCTTCGTGAAGAGCCTGGTGAAGGTCGAGCGCGACGAGATGTACTTCCTCACCGCCGACCAGTCCTTCAAGATCCCGCACCTCTTCATCCCCAAGGAGATGTCGCACCTGGGCGACTGCACGGTGTCGCTGGGGCGCATGGTGGAGTGGCTGGGCAAGCTCGCCGAAAAGGCGGGCGTGGAGGTCTGCACCGGCTTCTCGGTGGGCGCCTTGCTGCACGAGAACGGCAAGGTGCAGGGCGTGCGGCTGGTCGACCAGGGGCTAGACACGGCATCGCGGCCCAAGGCCAACTTCCTCGCCGGCGAGGAATTGCGCGCGCGCGTGACCCTGTTTGCCGACGGCGCCCGCGGCGCCGCTTCGCGCCAGCTCATCGCGATGGTCGGCGGGGGCGAGAACCCGCAGGTCTTCTCTCTGGGCGTGAAGCAGCTCATCAAGCTGCCGGCGAACAATGCCCTGGGCGACAACCGGGCGATCCATACCATCGGCTATCCGAACCGCGCCGATGTCTTCGGCGGTGGCTTCATCTACAGCATGGGCGGCGACGTGGCCGCGGTCGGGCTGATCCTCGGCCTGGACTGGAAGTACCAGGACCTCAACCCGCAGCAGGAACTCGAGACCTTCAAGGCACAGCCCTTCGTGCGCCACCTGCTCGCGGGTGGCGAGGTGCAGATCTCCGGCGTGAAGACCATCCCCGAGGGCGGCTACTACTCGCTGCCCGGGCTGTGCGCCGATGGTGCGCTGCTCCTGGGCGACGCGGCGGGTTTCGTCAACATGCAGAAGATCAAGGGCATCCACTACGCCATCTTCTCGGGCATCTGCGCGGCCGATACGCTGGTTGCGGCGCCGGCCGAGGCCGAGTACCCGAAGGAAGCGCTCGCCGGCTACAAGGCGCGGCTCGAGGAGCGCGGCATCCTCGGGGCGCTGTACCAGGCGCGCAACTACCGCCAGGTGTTCAAGTACGGCCTCTTCCCCGGGGCGCTGCTGTCGATGTTCCAGCAGCGCCTGCCCAGGCGCGTGGCGATAGCGAGCGACAACGCCGCACTGCAGCCCGGGGAGCGGCTCGGGCGCGAGGTCCAGGCGGGCATGGACCGCGCCCAGTTCGTCAGCCTGGCCGGCGCCGTGCACCGCGAGGACGAGCCCAGCCACATCAAGATCCTGGACGCCAAGATCTGCGCCGACTGCACGCGGCTCTACGGCGCGCCGTGCACCTTCTTCTGCCCCGGCGAGGTCTATCGCTCGAAGGGCGAGGAGATCATCCTCAGCCCGTCGAACTGCATGCACGACTGCTCGTGCCAGGTGAAGTGCCCGTTCGAGAACATCCTGTGGACGCCGCCCGAAGGAGGCGAGGGACCGCGCTACAAGCAGATGTAGCCGCGCGCCGGCCCTAGTGGTGGCTCTCGGGCTCGGCCACGGGGCCGAGCGACACCATCGGGCGCGTCTCGATCCAGGCCGTGCCGGAGGGCGCGGGGAGCCCCGCGCCGGGGCCGCTGGCCATGCGGTCCATGGCCGTGTCGAAGGTCGAGATGCGCTCGTGGCGGTCGCCCAGCGGCTGCTCGAGCAGGGTGTCGATGTCCACGTCGACGCTCACCGCCCGCGGTGCCGCGGGCAGGGCCGGGTTTGCGCGGCGCCGGCCCTGCCGCCATTGCTCCCAGCAGGCGACGGCGACGGCGGCGGCGAGCAGCGTGCCACCGGCCCAGGCGAGGATTTCGAGGATGCCGAGCATGGGGGAGGTATCGGCCGCGCCGGCCGACACTTGAGGCCGGCGGCCCAAGCAAGCCCCGGAGGGGCGCTGGTGATGCCGCTTGGGCCGACAATCGCCTCCTCGCCGGCCGCGCCGGCCGCCCCCCTGCCCACGTGCCCGCTGCCGCCCTTCAACCGCCACGCGCCGCCGCCAGCGTGACCGCCAGGCCGATCACCGGCTACCGGCCGTTCTGGGCCAAGCGCCTGGGCACCGCGCCCTTCCTGCCCATGAGCCGCGCCGAGATGGAGTTGCTCGGCTGGGACAGCTGCGACATCGTCATCGTCAGCGGCGACGCCTACGTCGACCACCCGAGCTTCGGCATGGCGGTGATCGGCCGCGTGCTCGAGGCGCAGGGCTTTCGCGTCGGCATCATCGCCCAGCCCGACTGGCA
Organism: Rubrivivax sp.; assembly: GCA_020720385.1. GTDB lineage: Bacteria > Pseudomonadota > Gammaproteobacteria > Burkholderiales > Burkholderiaceae_C > Rubrivivax. Next base: position 18,216 of record DYOR01000036.1, on the reverse strand, counting down.
AAGCGACGCGGCCTTCAAGGCGCTCGGCCGGCCGAACCTGTTCTTCGGCGTCGCCGCCGGGAACATGGATTCGATGATCAACCGCTACACCGCCGACCGCAAGATCCGCAGCGACGACGCCTACACGCCCGGCGGCATGGGCGGCCGCCGCCCCGACCGCGCCACCCTCGTCTACACGCAGCGCTGCAAGCAGGCGTGGAGCGACGTGCCGGTGGTCATCGGTGGCATCGAGGCCAGCCTGCGCCGCATCGCCCACTACGACTACTGGCAGGACAAGGTGCGCCGCTCCATCCTCGTCGACAGCAAGGCCGACCTGCTGGTCTACGGCAACGCCGAGCGCGCCATCATCGAGATCGCCCACCGCCTGGCGCGGCGCGTTGCGCTGGAGCACATCACCGACGTGCGCGGCACGGCCTTCATGGTGCGCACGGCGAGCGGTCTGGCGCCGCAGGGCTACATGGAGATCGACAGCACCGAGGTTGACCGCCCGGGCCGTATCGACGAACACATCCACCCCTACCTGACGACGAGCGAGGCCGCGGCCGCGCTGGGCGCGAGCTGCGCCCGGGACGACGACACCGCGCCGCCGCCCATGGCCACCGCGGCGATGCCGCGCGCGCCCACCGCCGTGGTGGCGCTCCCGGTCTCCCGCAAGGCCGGCGCCGTGCATCTGCCGCCGCGCGGCCAGACCGTGATCCGCCTGCCGGCCTACGAGCAGGTGAAGAGCGACGCCGTGCTCTACGCCCACGCCAACCGCGTGCTGCACCAGGAGACCAACCCGGGCAACGCGCGCGCGCTGGTGCAGCGCCACGGCGAGCGCGACCTGTGGGTCACGCCGCCGCCGATTCCGCTGACCACGCCGGAGATGGACTGGGTCTTCGGCCTGCCCTACGCACGCAGCCCGCACCCGAGCTATGCCGATGGCAGCGGCAGCTTCGAGGCGGCCACCAAGATCCCGGCCTGGGAGATGATCCGCTTCAGCGTGAACATCATGCGCGGCTGCTTCGGCGGCTGCACCTTCTGCTCCATCACCGAGCACGAAGGCCGCATCATCCAGAGCCGCAGCGAGGACAGCATCGTGCGCGAGATCGAGGAGATCCGCGACAAGGTGCGTGGCTTCACCGGCGTCATCAGCGACCTGGGTGGCCCCACGGCCAACATGTGGCGCATCGGCTGCAAGAGCCGCGAGATCGAAGCGGCCTGCCGCAAGCCGAGTTGCGTCTACCCCGGCATCTGCCCCAACCTGAACACCGACCACGGGCCCCTCGTGCACCTCTACCGCCGCGCGCGTGCGCTGCGCGGGGTGAAGAAGATCCTCATCGGTTCGGGCCTGCGCTACGACCTGGCCGTGCAAAGCCCCGAGTACGTGCGCGAACTCGTCACGCACCACGTGGGCGGCTACCTGAAGATCGCCCCCGAGCACACCGAGGCCGGGCCGCTGGCCAGGATGATGAAACCGGGCATCGGCAGCTACGAGCGCTTCAAGCAGATGTTCGAGACCTGCAGCGCCGAGGCGGGCAAGAAGCAGTACCTCGTCCCGTACTTCATCGCCGCGCACCCGGGCACGAGCGACGAGGACATGATGAACCTGGCGCTCTGGCTCAAGCGCAACGGCTTCAAGGCCGACCAGGTGCAGACCTTCTACCCCAGCCCCATGGCCACGGCCACGGCGATGTACCACTCCGGCCTGAACCCACTCAAGGGCATCAGCCGCCAGCTCGACGGGCCCACGGCGCGGGCCGAGCGTGTGGACATCGTGCGCGGCGAGAAGCGCCGCCGCCTGCACAAGGCTTTCCTGCGCTGGCATGACCCGAACAACTGGCCGCTGCTGCGCGAGGCCCTCGAGGCGATGGGCCGCGCCGACCTCATCGGCAATGGCAGGCATCACCTCATCCCGCGCTTCCAGCCGCTCACCGACGGCGGCTACACCAGTGCGCGGCGCAAGAACTCCACCCCCGCCGCGCGCCCGGCCAGCGCAACGCCGCCGGGCGCTCCGAAGCCGGCCGTGGGCCGGATGTTGACGCAGCACACCGGACTGCCGCCGCGCGCCGGGGTGAAACCGGCGGCCAGCGCGCGAGCGGTGCCGCGGGCGCGCAAAGCGCGCCCCTGAACAAAGGGCCGGGGCGGTGGCGGGCCGTTCGTGGTCAACTGCGCGCCACCGCCGTGCGTTGACGGGTTGGCCCGAGCTCGTCCCTGAGCCAGGCTGAAGGTGGATGCGGCGGGCATCCGACAATCCTTGCTCCCGCCAGTCTCGAAGCAACCCCACAGGAGTCGAAATGTTCAAACGCTTGCTTGCCGCCTTGTTCGCCTGTCTGGCCATGTCGGCCTTCGCCGCCGTGGATGCCAACAAGGCCAGCGCGGCCGATCTCGATGCCGTCAAGGGCATCGGCCCGGGCATTTCCGCACGCATCGTCGAAGAGCGCAACAAGGCGCCGTTCAAGAGCTGGGAAGACTTCATCGAGCGCGTCAAGGGCGTGGGTGAAGGCAACGCCGCCAAGCTCTCTGCCGCCGGCCTGACCGTGGGCGGCGCGAGCTTCAAGGGTCTCGCCCCGGCGCCGGTGAAGGCGGCTGCGCCCGCCGCCAAACCCATGCCCGCTCCGGCCGCAGCGGCTGCGGCCATGCCCGCCAAGGCCACTGCGCCCGCCGCCGCGCCCGCCGCGCCGACGAAGGCCGAGTTGAAGGCCAAGGCCAAGGCCGAGAAGGAGGCCGCGGCCCAGGCGAAGAAGGACGCCAAGGCCAAGGCCGCCGCCGCAGCGGCCTCGGGTGCCAAGAAGTAGGCTCGGCAGGCCGCCGGTCGAGGAACTCCACCGGGTTGCGCTCCAGCGCCAGCTGCCAGCCATGGTAGGCGTCGCGCATGGGGCGCGACCTTCGCACCGCCACCTGCCGCCCGACGAGGCCTTGCCCGGCTACTTCCCGGTGATGCCCAGCAGTTCCACCTCGAACTGCAGCGTGGCATTCGGCGGGATCGCCCCGCCGCCGGCGCCGCGCTCGCCGTAGGCGATGGCCGCCGGGCAGGTGAGCCTGGCCTTGCCGCCGACCTTCATGCGCTGCACGCCCTCGGTCCAGCACTTGATGACGCGGTCGAGCGGGAAGCTCGCCGGC
>DYOR01000036.1:7557-15014 GCA_020720385.1 Rubrivivax sp. | reverse complement strand
CTGCACGCCCTCGGTCCAGCACTTGATGACGCGGTCGAGCGGGAAGCTCGCCGGCTTGCCGCGCGCATAGGAGCTGTCGAACTCGCGCCCGTCGGTGAAGGTGCCGCGGTAATGCACGCTCACCGTGTCGCTGGCCGACGGGCTGGCACCCTTGCCCTCGCGCAGGGCACGGTAGACGAGGCCGCTGTCGCTCACCACCGCGCCGGCCTGCGCCGCGGCGCGGGCCAGGGGGTCGGCCTGGGCGAAGGCGCCGGCGGGCAGGGTCAGGGCAAGAAGCAGGCAGGCGCTGGCGCGCCAAAAGGGCAAGGTCACGGGCAAGGTCACGGGCAGGACTTTCGGTGGCAGTTGGGGGATGTCTTCAGCGCGGCGCCGCGAAGTTCTCGTCGAACCACTGCCGCAGCATGCGTGTTTCGTAGGGCAGCGTGCCGCTTTGTCGCAGCGGGTAGCCGCGCGCAGCGAAGAGGTAGTTCATGTCGGAGAGCTGCGCCTGGCCGGCCTTGAGCGTGCGGCCGTCGGCCCGCAGGGTGTAGCGCACGGTCATGCGCGGGCTGTCGACCCCGCCGCGCAGCACGCGCAGGTCGTGCCAGCTCCAGCGCAGGGGCTCGACCTCGCCGGCAAGATCGACGTCGTGGATCTCCAGGCTCAGGGTCTGGCCGTCGGGCAGGGCGCTGCCCAGGGTCTGCAGGTACTGCGAGAGCGAGCGCAGCGTGCGTTCGCGGTCGACCACGCTGCGCCCGACGTCGCTGAACTGCGCGGGCGCGACGAAATTCACTTCGACCGTCCCTGCGGCCGTGGCCGGCTGAAGGAAGGCGCATGACGCGGCCAGGGTCAGGCCGATGGCGGTTCTGGACATGAGGCGTCTCCTTTCCTGGAGCCCGCCCGGGAGCAACGGGCAACGTGAGGGAGCGCGCGGCGCCACTGGAAGTTCCCGCGTGACGCCTGCGCAAGGCCCGGATGGCCGGGCCTTTGCCTGACTTTACGCCGCCCAGCTGTCCCTGAGCGTGGTGATGCGATTGAACACGGGCTGCCCGGGACGGTGGGCGATGCGGTCGGCAACGAAGTAGCCGTGGCGCTCGAACTGCAGGCGCTGCTCGGGAGCGGTGTCCTCCAGCGAGGGCTCGATCCAGCCGGCGACGACGACCTTGCTGCGCGGGTTGAGCACCTCGCGCAAGTCACGCCCGCCGGCTTCGGGCTGCGGCTCGGTGAACAGGCGGTCGTAGAGGTTGACGGTGGCCGGCAGGGCGTCGTGCACGGAGACCCAGGTGATGGTGCCCTTGACCTTGACCGCGTTGGCCCCCGGCGTGCCGCTGCGCGTGTCGGCCAGCGCGCGCGCCAGGACCTTGGTCACGGTGCCCGCGGCGTCCTTCTCGCAGCCCGTGCATTCGACGACCAGGCCGTACTTCAGGCGCACCTTGTTCCCGGGCGCGACGCCGCCGTCGGGCAGCGTCTGCGGTGGGAACAGCCGGAAGAAGCCCTTGGCAGGCACCTCGGCGAAGTCGTCGCGCTCGATCCACAGCTCGCGCGACAGGCCGAAGGCGCGCTCGCCGAGCTCGGGGTGCTGCGGGTGGCGCGGGGCGTGGCAGGGCTCCACGTGCATGTCGCTGGCGAAGAGCTCGGCCCAGTTGGTGATCGCCAGCCGCACGGGGTCGAGCACGGCCATGGCGCGCGGCGCCTGGTCCTCGAGGTCGGCGCGCAGGCAGCCGTCGAGCACGGCGTAGTCGAGCCAGATGTTGGTCTTGCTCGCGCCGCTGCCGTCGGCCATGGCGCGGATGCTGGCGGGGGTGTAGCCGCGCCGGCGCATGCCGAAGAGCGTGGGCATGCGCGGGTCGTCCCAACCCTCGACGATGCCCTCGGTGACGAGTTCGCGTAGCTTGCGCTTGCTGGTGACGACGTAGCTCAGGTTGAGTCGCCCGAACTCGTACTGCCGCGGCAGCGGCCGCGCCACCAGCCCGAGGTCGGCCAGGCGCTCGAGCAGCCAGTCGTAGAAGGGGCGCTGGTCCTCGAACTCCAGCGTGCAGATGCTGTGGGTGATGTTCTCCAGCGCGTCCTCGATCGGGTGGGCGTAGGTGTACATCGGGTAGATGCACCAGCGGTCACCCGTGTTGTGGTGCGTGGCGCGCTTGATGCGGTAGAGCGTGGGGTCGCGCAGGTTGATGTTCGGCGAGCGCATGTCGATCTTCGCGCGCAGCACGGCCGCGCCGTCCTCGAGCAGGCCGTCGCGCATCTCACGCAAGCGCGCCAGGTTCTGCGCCGGCGTGCGGCTGCGAAAAGGGCTGTCGCTGCCCGGCGTGTTGAAGTCGCCGCGGCTGGCGCGCATCTGCTCGGGCGTCTGCTCGTCGACGTAGGCCAGGCCGGCCTGCACCAGCGCCTCGGCGGCGCGGTACATGAACTCGAAGTAGTGGCTGGCGTAGTAGAGGTGGCTGGTGCCGCCCACGGTCCAGTCGAAACCCAGCCAGTGCACGGCCTCGATGATGGCGTCGACGTACTCCTGCTCTTCCTTCTCCGGGTTGGTGTCGTCGAAGCGCAGGTGGCACACGCCGCCGTAGTCGCGCGCCAGGCCGAAGTTCAGGCAGATGCTCTTGGCGTGGCCGACGTGCAGGTAGCCGTTGGGCTCGGGCGGAAAGCGGGTGCGGATCTTCGCCGGGTCGGCCGGCCCGGCCTGGTGGTGCGCCGCATCCCCCGGGCTGCCGCCGAAGTGGCGCGCACTCCAGGTGCCGGCGTCCAGATCGCGCTCGATGATGCCGCGCAGGAAGTTGGCGGGCTTGGCGGGTTCAGGCTTGTCTTGGGGCGCGGCGGACATATGCATGGGATTCTATCGACGGCCCCCGGCTCGGCCCGGGCCCCTCTTGCGCTCGAGCGCACTGTTCATGCGCCGGTGCCACGCCCGGTGCCGACCTACATGCCCTTGAACAGATGCGCGTACAGGCGACTCGCGGTGAGCTTCTCCGGGCGCCCGCGCAGCGTGAGCGTGACCTTGCCCGATTCCTCGCGCCGCGCCGTGGCGATGGCCCGCGCCTGCACCACCGTGCCGCGGTGGATCTGCCAGAACTGCGCCGGGTCGAGTTGCGGCAGCAGTTCGCGCAGCGAGGCGCGGATGAGGTGCTCGCGTGCGGCGGTGACGACGCGCACGTACTTGTCGGCGGCCTCGAAGTACAGCACCTCCTCCACCGGCACCAGGTGCACCAGGTTGCCCACCTGGGCCTGGATCACCGCCAGGTGCGGCGCCGCGCCGGGTGCGCCGTCGCCGCCGGGTGGCGCGCCGAGCAGCGCGCGCAGTTGCACCAGGGTCTGCTGCAGGGCATCGGCCGGGGCCGGGGCCGGCGCGTGCGCAGCCGCAGCGCCGCTCGGCCGGTGGTGGCTGGCGAGTCGCTCGCGCAGCCGCGCCACGCAGGCCGCCAGGCGCGCGCGCTCCACCGGCTTGACGAGGTAGTCCACGGCCTGCGCGTCGAAAGCCTGCAGCGCATAGCTGTCGTAGGCGGTGACGAAGACGAGCAGCGGGAAGGGCGGCGCTTCGGCGCCATCGGGCCAGTCCTCGGCCAGGGCCTGCGCCGCCTCCAGCCCGCTGCAGCCGGGCATGCGGATGTCGAAGAAGCAGACCTGCGGGCGCAGCGCCAGCGTCTGCGCCACGGCCTGCAGGCCGTCGCCCACGACCGCGGCGACCTGCAATTCGGGCCACTCCGCGGCCAGGTCGGCGCGCAGGCCCTCGGCGAGCAGGGGCTCGTCTTCGGCGATGAGGCCGCGCGCTGCGTTCATGTCCTGGTGGCGGGGGTGGGCAGTGGCAGGCGCAGGGTGACCAAGGTGCCGCCGCCGGAACCCGGTTGCAGCGCCAGGCTGGCGCGGCTGCCGTAGAGGGTGGCCAGGCGCTGGCGCACCTGGCCCAGGCCGAAACCGCCGCCGGTGGTGGCCGCGTCCGCGCCCAATCCAACGCCGCTGTCGCGCACCGTGAGCACGAGCGTGTCGCCATCGCGCGCGGCGCGCACGGCCACCTCACCGCCCTGGACCTGCGGCTCCAGGCCGTGTTTGACGCCGTTCTCCACCAGCGGCTGCAGCAGCAGCGGGGGCACGGGCACGGCGCGCAGGGCCTCGGGCAGGTGCAGCGCCACCTGCAGGCGCGGCCCCATGCGCACCTGCATCAGCGCGAGGTAGTCGGCGACGCGTTCGAACTCGGTGGCCAGCGCGTGCTCGGCCGTGCGCGAGGCCTCCAGGGTGGCGCGCAGGAAGGCGATGAGGTGGTCGAGCATGTCCTGCGCGCGCGCGGCGTCCAGGCCGATGAGCACGCGCAGGTTGGCCAGCGTGTTGAAGAGCATGTGCGGCTCGAGCTGCGACTGCAGCAGGCGCAGCTGGTTCTCCGCGGCCAGGCGCTGCGCCGCCTCGGCCTGGGCGTGCGCGTGGGCCAGGCGCTCCATGCTGCTGAGCACGACCACCGAGGCGATCGAGGCGATCACGGTGATGGCCATGGTGATGCGCGTGTGGGTGGACTGCCAGTGCCACGGGCTGGGGGACGGGTTGCCGGTGATCTGGTCGGCGATCCACATCCCCAGCGGCGGGCCCAGCAGCATGCACATGAGCACCCCCGGCACGACGCCGCGCCAGCTGCTGGCAAAGCCGGCGTCGCTGAGCGGCACGCCGCGCCAGCGGCGCGCGGCGTCGACGAGCGCGCCTGCGGCCAGGCGCGTGCCCTCGGTGATCGCCCAGCAGCACACGCCGATGGCGAAGGAGTAGACGAGCTTGGCACCGAAGTGCGCGCCGTCGTCGAAAGCCGCCAGGAGCACGGCAATGGCCACGCACAGCGCGACCATGAAGACCGCCGTGCGCCCGGCGCGCCGGCGCAAACGCCACCAGCCGGCGCCCAGCGCGGTCTGGGGTGGGCTCGGCACGAGGAGCGGGGCGGGCATGGGCATGGGCGGCATGGGCATGGGCATGGGCATGGGCATGGGCAGTGGATTGTCGGTGCTGCGCGGCATGGGCGGGCACTGTGGCGCGCCGCCGAAGCGCTCGCCAGCGGCACGCGACGAAGCGGACGTGGCCGGCGCCAAGCGCCGCTGTCGCGTCGCCAGCGGCCCGCGCCAGGGCCTGCGCCGCGCGCCGGGGCTCAGCGCCGCCGCGAGCCGCCGAGCAGCGAGCCGAGCACGCCGCGGATGATCTCGCGGCCCACGGCCGAGCCGATGCTGCGCATGGCCGAGGACGCCGCCTTCTCCGCCAGGCCCTCACGCTTGCCGCCACGCGGGCCGGTGCTGCCGAAGAGCACGTCCTTGAGGCCGCCCATGAGGCCACCGCCTTCGCTGGCGGGCGCCGTGCTCGCCGTGCTGCCGGGCAGGGAGCGTGCCTCTGCGCCGGTGCCGGGAGCCTGCGCCGGGGCCGCTGCGGCATCGGCCGACGCCGTGGCGCGGCCCTTGAGCTTCTCGTAGGCCGATTCACCGTCCAGCGTCTTCTCGTAGACACCGGCGACGAGCGAGCCCTGGATGAGCGAGCGGCGCTGCTCGGGCGTGATCGGCCCGATCTGGCTGCCCGGCGGCAGCACGTAGACGCGCTCGGTGACGCTGGGCCGGCCCTTGGCGTCGAGAAAGCTCACCAGCGCCTCGCCCACGGCGAGCTCGGTGATGGCGCTGGCCATGTCGCCGATCTTCGGGTTGGCGCGCATCGTCTCGGCGGCCGCCTTCACCGCCTTCTGGTCGCGCGGGGTGAAGGCGCGCAGCGCGTGCTGCACGCGGTTGCCGAGCTGGGCGAGCACGGTGTCGGGCACGTCCAGGGGGTTCTGCGTCACGAAGTACACGCCCACGCCCTTGCTGCGCACCAGGCGCACGACGAGCTCGATGCGTTCGATGAGCGCCGTGGGGGCGTCCTTGAAGAGCAGGTGCGCCTCGTCGAAGAAGAACACGAGCTTGGGCTTGTCCAGGTCGCCCACCTCGGGCAGCGTCTCGAAGAGCTCGCTCAGCATCCACAGCAGGAAAGTGGCGTACAGCCGCGGCGCGTTCATGAGCCTGTCGGCGGCGAGGATGTTCACCACCCCCTTGCCGTCGATGGTCTGCATGAAGTCGCCGATGTCGAGCATGGGTTCGCCGAAGAACTTGTCGCCGCCCTGTTCCTCGATCTGCAGCAGCCCGCGCTGGATGGCGCCGACACTGGCCGCGCCGACGTTGCCGTACTCGGTCTGGAACTGGCTGGCGTTCTCGCCCACGTACTGCAGCATGGCGCGCAGGTCCTTCATGTCGAGCAGCGCCAGGCCGTGGTCGTCGGCGATCTTGAACACCAGTTGCAGCACGCCTTGCTGCGTCTCGTTGAGTGCGAGCATGCGCGCCAGCAGCAGCGGGCCCATGTCCGAGACCGTGGCGCGCACCGGGTGACCCTGCTCGCCGAAGACGTCCCACAAGGTGGCCGGGCAGGCCAGGCTCTCGGGCAGGGGCAGGCCGCGCTCCTTGACGATGGCGGCCACCTTGGGCGGCAGGGTGCCGGCCTGGGTGATGCCGGTGAGATCGCCCTTCACGTCGGCCATGAACACGGGCACGCCCAGGCGGCTGAAGGACTCGGCCAGGGTCTGCAGCGTGATCGTCTTGCCGGTGCCGGTGGCGCCGGTGACGAGCCCGTGGCGGTTGGCCAGGGCGGGCAGCAACTCGCAGGTGATGTCGCCGTGCTGGGCGACGAGGATCGGGTCGGGCATCGCTCTCACTCCATGCGCCGGGTTGGCGCTGGCGAGTCTAGCCGGCCGCCGCGGCGGTTTTCAGGGCGTCGCGGCCAGTCCGTCCAGGCTGCTCTGGCAGTCGCGGCGCTCGTCCACGCCGACTTCGGCGAAGGCCTGGCGTGCCTGCGCCAGGGCCTGGCGGTGGGCGCCGCTGTCGCCGGCCGCGCGCGCGGCCACGCCGATGGCTTCCCAGGCGAAGAAGCGTTCCAGCGCCGGGCCGTCGTTTTCCTGCACGAGGGCCAGGCATTGCGCCGCATGCTGGCGCGCCTGCGCCGGGTCACCCGCCTGCAGCCAGGTCATGGCCAGGCGGTACTCGGCGCGCCCGGTCTCCAGCCAGGTGCCGGCCATCGCCCAGTAGTGCCGCGCGGTCTGCGCGGCCAGGATCATGAGCTCGCGCTCGGCCGGCGTGCGTGCGGCCTTTTCCTCCAGCGTGCAGGCCAGGTTGTTGCCGGCCACCGCCAGCGCGCGGGCGTGAGGGTCGTCATCGGGCAGGCCTGCGTCCCGGGCCTCGGCCAGCGCCTGCTGCAGCAGCACCAGGGCGCGCGCCGCATCGTGGCCGGCGAGGCTGGCGGCGGCCAGCGCGGTGATGCGGATGCGCTCGGAGTCGCCCAGCCCGGCGCGCAGGTCCTGCGCGCCCGCGGCCAGCGCCAGACTGGCGATGAAGCGGCGCAGCGTCTGCACCACCATGGCGTCGGCCTGGCCGGCGGGCAGGGCGGCGAGCCGCTGCTGCAGGGCGATGCCGTCCTGCCAGCGCCCCAGGTGCTCGCCCATCACGTGG